>JAZSBC010000084.1:0-52191 GCA_045602245.1 Acutalibacteraceae bacterium
ATCCTCTTTTTACTAAGCGGAAAAAGCTGAAAGTAAGTTTTTAACTGAAAAACGGCTCCGCCTCGGATTCCCCTGCCGTGTAAAATTTAAGGGGCAATTAAATAAGCGGATATGGCGGAATTGGCAGACGCGTTAGATTCAGGTTCTAATGGGCGCAAGTTCGTGCAGGTTCAAGTCCTGTTATCCGCACCAAACAGTATAAATCCGAACCTTATGTCAATCGGCGAAGGGTTCGGATTTGTTCTTTTTCTGAACGGTTTATAAAATGAAAAATGAGGGTAGTTTTATCGGATACCCTCATTTTACGTTGGTTTATGCTGATTGTTCAGTCTTCCACTTTTCGAAGATTGCTTTGCCTTCTTCACTTTCGCAGAAGCTGATTATGTCCGGAAGCAGGGTTCTCACCAATGCATCCGTTGCGTCTTCCGATATGCCCGAAATCGTTTCAGACGGCTTTTTGTTTTTTGATTAATGGAATTAATTCTGTTCTTCTCCATTTTTCAATGAGATGAATTTATGAACACAGTTGTTTTGTGCTTTTTTTGAAAAATATTATTAAATATATTGCAAAATAACAAATAATATTGTAAAATTATACATTAATATATACAAAATATATACAAAGGGTCGGTAAGCAAGATGGATAATTGGTCATTCCTGACAGACAGCATCCAACCGAACAGAATAAATATAAGCCATTCACAGGGTAAAGGAAATAAAAGATCCTTAACTCTGCGAATGGCTTTGTCTGTTTTTTGTATTAATTCCAAAAATACTGTTTTGAGGGCTAAAAATGCTTTTTTAAACAAAAAACGAAAAAAATTGATAAGCTTTAGCCATAGCAAACAGCACAGAACAAGTTTTTAATTCAGATTAAGATATTGAAATCAGAAGGAGGAACCGTAAAATGTCAGAGAATAAAATTGAAAGACTGATAGGCATTGATTTCGGTACAAGCACATCCGTTGTGAAGAGCAAAAGATATCAGGACGGTGAGCCTTTAGGAAATGCTCACCATGTTGAAAGCGTTACTTTTGAAGGCGACCCTAAAGCGATGACTTTGGTAAGAGTTAATCCGGACGGAACAGTTACCTGCGGTGCGGAGGGCGAAGAGGAGATTGACGACTCAAAGGTTTACCGTGAATTCAAGATGGACCTTGAAAGCGATGACGATGAAAAAAGAAATGCGGCAATGAAACTTGCAGAGGAATATCTGAAGTATCTTTATGACCGATATTCTCATCAGGAGAATGACCATGGTGAAAAAGGCGATGAGGTGAGCACTCTTGTCAGCTTCCCTGCAAAGTGGCACGAAGAAACAAGAAACTTTATGGCTGAAGCCGCCCGTAATGCAGGATTTGAAAACGTTTCCTCAATGGATGAGCCGACTGCAGCTCTTTTTGCCGTTCTGTGCAGAAAAATGGATGAAATCAGAGAAAAGGAGTTCCTCAAAAATGATAAGGAAAACCTTATTCTGATTGTTGATATGGGCGCAGGCACAACCGACCTTGCCGTGTGCAGATGTGCTGTTGAAACAGAAAAAGAAAACGTTAAAGCAGAGGATATCAAAAACGAGCTTATTCTTTCATGGCCCGACAGCAGTGTTGATATTACCTTCGGCGGCAGAGAAGTGGATGTGAAGCTTAAGGATTATCTGGTTAAGTATCTTTGCTCCTGTAAAATACCCGCCGAATTTGCCGAAAACATAGCAGGGCAGGGCACTGCGGTAAAAGAATGGAAAGAGTCCTCTCTTTCACCCACACTGATGAAAAACGATGTTGTAAAAAGCTGTGCTTTGCTTAGTAATGCTTTCTTTTTCCCGGGTGCCAAGAAGGAACCCTTCCCCGAAATAAACAGAGAAAGCTTTGAAGCATTGATAGCCGATAATCTTGAGGATTATAAAACCCTTGTTAAGGGCTGTCTTGATAAACTTGAGGAGGGTTCTGAGATTGACGTTGTAATCCTTACGGGCGGTCACAGCAACTGGTATTTTGCAAGTGAGATTATTAACGGAACAATAGCAGGCATTGACCACCCTGCGCTCAAAAAGGTGCAGGCGGAGAAAGCACGCGTAATGCGGCTTTCCAATCCGCAGGAAACAGTTGCTCTCGGTATGGTTTACAGCAAGCTGCCGTTTACCATATTGAATCCCAAGCCCGTCACACCTCCTGCAAATGATGAGAAAAAGAAAGAGCAGTACTCTCAGCTTGCGGATCAAATCAAAAAAATATATGATGATAAAAACGGAGACTCTGCTGCAAAACTGCGTGAAATTCTGAGCTTAACCTTATCGGAATACCCCGTTCCTTCAAATCTTGATGCTTTGAAAAAGAATCTTATGTCAGACTCTGATAAAACCGTATATTTTGCAAGTGACATTTCTGCAAACGGTGACGCAACGGCGGGTACCATAATCACGGAAGACGGAATTTATGCAACAGCTAAAGAGGGCGGTTACGTCAGCATTACCCGTTGGGCATATTTTGTCAAAGGTGTGCTTAAAGTGACCGAGAACAATATAATATGCGATTTGGGATATATGAAAACCATTATATACGGTCAGGCAGACAACAGTGTGTTTGATTTGTTCAAAAAGCTGCAGAAAAATCTCGCGGAAAGCGGCTGTATTGCTGAAATCAATATATACCGCCAATCTGCAAAAACCGAAGGCGGAGAGGCTGCACCCGCCAAAAACGAAGAAAAAAGAATCTCGTCTGCACCCAAAGATCTGAACGATATTGCAAAAAAATATATTGCAGAGAATGCTTCACGTACGTTGAGAAACTATATTTTAAGCGATATCAAAGCACAACTGGGTATTCTTAATGAAACAACCTACACTTTCTGGGGTATGCATATCAACGATGAAAAGGACTGCAAGGTTGCCGTTACCGAAAGTGCCGTTTACATTAAGCGTTCAAAAAATCATCTCACCAAAACAATAACGTGGCCGATCATAAAAGATGAAATGAAACTCGAAATAAATCATTCGTGCCTGGAACTGAAATTGGACAGTGAAGATGAACCCTACCGTATGTATTTTGAAAAAGACAGCAATGCACAAACGGCTTATCAATTCTTTTTTATGCTTAGAGAAGAGCTTAGAAAAGACAGAGTAACCGTGACTGAAAATGATCTCTACGGAATTCTGAAGGTTCATTTTTCAAAATACAATCAGGGCAGCGAAGCAGGCACTTCGGTTCTGAAAACCCACTTTGGAATTAGTGACAACGAAAAGGTGTTCTTAGCTTTCTATAACGGTTTTATAAGAACAAGAGGAACAATTATTACCGACCGCGGAATTTATTCTACTGCGCGTTATGATTTTATTTTTGGTGCTGAAAAGGATTTCACAAGCTGGGATGAGTTTATTAACGGTGAAATATATAATACCGCCTCCAATATCACGTGCTGCCGTTGTAACGGCCGTGAAAAAGCTTTGTATGAGGGCGATGCGCTTGATATGTTTTCAAAACTGCAGAAGAAGCTCAGGAAAAAAGGTTCTGTAATACCAAAAACATAATTTCGAGGGTTAAAAATGCAAGAAATGAAAAAGAATCACAAAATCTTATATAATTAAGTCACAAACAAAAACACAAACGGAGGATATTAAAATGGATTTTGAAATTTATGAAAACACACAGGAAGATATCAAAGAGGTTCAGGAGTTTGAAAATTTAAACGAAGCAAACGATTTTCCGCCGAAGTTCAGTGACGAAGGCGAAGGTAACACTGATTTTCCCCCTTCATTCGGCAAGCTTGGCGAATCGTTTGACCATCGCATCAAAAGGCACGAGCTCGAGTCTGATATCGAGGGCGGATTTGAGATTGCCGCCAAGAACTCACTGAAAGAGTTGGAGGAACTCGAGAAAAAAGAAGCTGAGAAAAAATAAAACAAATTGAAATTCGATTGAATATGGAAGGAGATGAAACTGTATGTCGAAAGAAAGAGATATAAGTTTCAGCGATTTGTTCACAGGAATATCGGAGGATAACCTGAAGATAGAGAATCCCATAAAGGTTCCGGATAATCTCTATAAAGAGCTTCTTGACTGTAGCATGGAAAGAAGCTACCTTGATTATATTTCAAAAAGAGAGCGTTTCCCCGACGTTGAGGAAACCAATTCAAAGATAACGTGGCTTCATATGACCCGTTTGCCCGTTCATCCCGCAAACGTTGACAGCTTTGATCTTTTCAGTCGTTGGCAGGGCGTTCTGTCCTCGCTCCATGCGTGGGGCTACAGACTGCTTTTTCTTCTGCAGAGAAAGGACGGCCAGACAAATCTTTATCTCGGCACAATGTCAACAAACCGTGAGTTCACGTCTGCCGATGCAATAGAGCAGTTCAAGCAGGCAACGTCGGGCAGTATGCCCGGTGTGGAGCTTCTCCCCGTTGAGGAACTTAAGGCCTTCAATGATATAAATATGACTCTTCAAAGCTACAAAACAATGGGTGCGGTAACAGGTCTGCCCTCGTTTTCAGACGGACAGGCACCCGGCGTTCTGCAGACTCTTGATTCGCTTGCATTCGGAATAAAGGGAAGCCACAATGATGACAGACCGTATTCTCTCCTTGTAATCTCAGACCCCATCAATGATGCGGAAACAAATGAGATTATCAACAAAATGAGAGAACTCGGCAGCAAGATTCATTCTGATGTGAACCGTTCCGTCAACCAGAGCCATTCAAAGAATGAAAGCAAGCAGAAGGGCCTCAACCAGTTTGCGGCAGCGGATATCGGCAGAACGGCAGGCAGCGTCATCGGTTCTCTTCTCTCCATAGGCGGCTCTGCAATTCCCGTTTTTGGACCCGTTATAGGCGGTATCGCCAGCGTGCTCGGTCAGGGTGCGGCAGACCTCATAGGCAGTGCGATAGGCGTAAGTTTAGGTGAGCTTAATAAGAATGTGTCCGAAACACTTTCTTTATCCGTAAACACTTCGTATCTTGATAAATTTGCTCAGTATGCCGAAGAGCTTACGGAAATGCACGTTGAAAGAATGAAGCAGGGCAGGAACCTTGGCTACTGGAATGTAGGCGTATATATTTTCGGTCAGAGTCAGAAAGACGTAGCAACCGTCGGCGGAATGCTCAGATCAATCTACGCAGGCAAGGAAAGCTATGTTGAGCCCATCCGTGTTCACCTTCTTGATAATAAATCGGGTGCCATTGATATTGTAAGAAACAATTTCAAAATGATTCCTCTCTACAATCAGGATGTACCCGATATGAACGAGGATGCACTGTGGCACGTTTTCGGCAAGCATTATCAGTATCTCAGCACTCCGATGAACACAAAGGAGCTTGCACTGACAACGTCACTCCCCAAAAGAGATGTGCCGGGCATCAGATTTGTTAAAACGGCAGTCCGTTTTGCCAATAATCCGCCCGTGATTTCAAGCGATGACGTGATTTGTTTGGGCAATCTTGTTGATACGGGCGTTGAGCAGAAAACGGAATATAAGGTTGACATTAACGACTTTGTAAGACATGCGCTTGTTTGCGGCAGCACGGGTTCGGGTAAGAGCTACACCTGCAAGAGAATCCTTGGTGAAATGCTTAAAAAGAAAATTCCCGTTCTTGTTATCGAACCTGCCAAGGATGATTATGTGCGCTGGGCTCTCGAAATGAACAAGCACCTTCCCGAAGATATGCAGTTCCGCATTTATATGCCCGGCTGTGATGAATTTGAAGGTCACAAGCTTCATCAGCTCAAAATAAATCCGTTCCAGCCTGCAGCCGTCAAAGGCGCAAAGGTTGATATGATTTCACGATGCGAAAATCTTGTTTCGCTTCTCAACGCAAGCCTTCCCACAAGTGATATTCTGCCCGTTCTTGTTGATGAGACGGTATATTCACTGTATCTCGGCCGTTATAGAGAAGCGTTCCTTTCAGGAAGACCCATGGAGCAGCCTTCGGACTATCCCAAGCTGTCGCATATGACGTTTATGGCAAGATATGTGCTTAAAAATAAAAAATATGAAGCGAAAGTCAAGGATAACCTTATGGCTTGCCTGCAGACAAGATTCCAGTATCTCACAAGAGGTACAAGAGGCCAGCTTCTTGACGTTGATGCTTCCACAGACTACGCCGAGCTTTTTGAAAGACCAACAATTATCAATATCAGCAATATTTCCGCTGCCAAGGATAAGGCTCTGATTATGTCAATTCTTATGCTCAGCCTGCATGAATACAGAAGGTCAAAGTTTGCCAATGATGCTGACTACAGAAAGAAGGCTTCGCAGAATAAGCTGTTGCATATGGCTCTTGTTGAAGAGGCTCACAATATCCTGCTTAAACCCGAAAACAATTCGGCAGGAGCGGGTGACCCGCAGAGAGTTGTTGCTGATTTGTTCAGCAATATGCTTTCAGAAATCAGAAGCACGGGTCAGGGCTTTATGATTGTTGACCAGGTACCCACAAGGCTTATTCCCGATGCAATCAAAAACACAAACTATAAAATCGTGCACAGACTGACAGCTCCCGACGATTGCGAAATTATGAGTTCAAGCTTAGCTCTTCGCGAGGATCAGAAGGCTCTCATCCCTGCTTTGCAGCAAGGCTATGCGATTGTCTGCGGTGACCGTGATGACGCGGCATCGTGGCTGCACTTGAAAAAATCCGATGTAGGTTGAGGTGAAAATTATGGCAATAGAAAAAATGATGGGCGATTGGCTTAATACCGTGAACATAATCAAGTGGGGAATTATCCTTTTTGTAGTGGCTGCCGTTGCGGTGATTGCTGTTGCAGCCGTTATAATGGCAAAAAAGAAAAAAAGCAGTAAAAATAAAACAAGCAACACAAGCAACGAAAACAAAACAACAGTCAATCAGCCTGTTGAAAAGAAAGAAAAACCCGTTGCAGACGAAAAGCTGGTGTTTATCGGCAAGTGCATCAGAGCCCACATCACACGTTTTGACGGGCTTTATGAGGGCATTTTCAGATATACCGAAAATCCTGATGATGCCGATGCACTGATTGAGTGGAAGGAACGCGTGAACACGTTATCCGACGATGATGAGTTCGTAAATGCGTTTAATGAAAAATTCGATTTCAGCGAGGGAGCGGATCTTACCGCTCAGGCGGTGCAGCTTATGAAATGCATTGAGCTGTCTGGCATTAAAAGAGCAGATGAAGCCGTTCATACCGTTGATACGGGTACAGCGAAAAAGTATGTATGCATTGACGGTCAGATTCCTCCGAAGGACACACAGTGCAAGGTAATCAAGCCCTATTGGGTTCTGGATGAGAAAGTAATCGAACAAGGATATATAATGAGAAAGGGATGATAATATGTCGTTAGGTTTTGAAAATTATGAGCAGCAGGATCGCGATTTTGAGGTTGAAGAGTCAACTAATATTCTTCAGAATATTTTGAATTCTCTTGAGGATTTTTTTGACGGATCTTCCGACCAAAAAGAAGATCTGCCCGAAAACGTATATGAGTTTCTTGATACAATTAACGGTGAGTATACATACGACAAGCAGGAGTTGCCTGATGGCAGCATAAGAGAAAGCATTGTGTGGGAAACACGCAGCGAAGGTGTTCAGGATGCTTACAGCGCCTACAACATTGAGGATGCAACGGATACGTGGCACGTTCAGGCTTACAGCGATACCTGTGCAATAGCTTGTCAGGAATTTATTTTAGAGGAATACAGCGGCCTTGAAATACGTGAGGATGACCTTGCGGCACTGGCTCTGGAAAACGGTTGGTATGTTGAAGGCGGCACTCCCTATGAAGATACCGGCAACCTTCTTGAATACTACGGTATCGAAACATACCGCACGTTTGATGCGAATTTTGCAGACCTTGAAAATGCACTTAACAACGGCGACCGTGCAATAATCGGTGTATATAATGTAGGTTTTGACAACGATTATGAGGGCGTTTATCCTCAGTGGAGCGCCAACCATGCGATTGAGGTTGTCGGCATTGATAAGAGCAATCCCGAGGATATCAAGGTTATCGTGAATGACCCCGGCGTAGAGGATGGCTGCGGAAAGGAAATCGATTTGGATGTGTTTATGAAATCTTGGAGCACATCGGGCAACTTTATGATGGTTGCCGACAGACCGTAAGGAGGAATTGAAATGAAACTGAATGAATATCTTAACAAACTTCATAAAACTCCCGTTTTCAGAGGTGTTCTGCCGATGAATCAAGGTGCTCTTTATCCGTTGTTTTCTGTTGTGAACGGCAGACTGTGCGCCCATTTCCTTACACACAACACCGAAATGTCAAACGAAGGAATGAAGGTGTATCATCCCGAATACTATCTTGTGTTTACATATCCCGACTGCACTCCCTTGAAGTTTGAAAGACTGCCGTATAACCCGGCTTTTGCGCAGACGGACTTCAAAGCATTTGAACTCATTGCAAGGCCCTCGAAGGAGGATGCAGAAAGCAAAAGAAAGGCGCTGACAGAGGTTATGCAGCTTGCCGATAATCTTCTTGCAGATTGGGATGAGAAAAAGTCCGCTGACACGGAGGCATATAATTCTGCATATTTCAGCCTTCTCACAGAAAAGCAAAAAGAAGTACTGAAAAAGCTTTGATGGTGATACTATGGCTGTTGATAAATTTAACTTTATAGTGTTTGAAAAGAACCCTGATCTGTATGAGCAGATTCGCCGTATAATAATCGGTTATACAGTCAGGAATAACACCGAAGCCGATATTTATTGGCTCAACGATGAAATTCATTTGCAGCAGCTTGCAAATTTATCAAAAACGGCTCATATTGCCCTTGTTAACAGCGATTATGAGCAGCTTTCGTTAAATGCCGGAAAAGAGATTTTTGACGGCGATGAGGATACCCTGATTGTGTTTTACGGCAGCAAAGCTGTTGACCTCAAGCCTTATTTCAGGTCCCGTCCGGTTGCTTACGTGCAGTGGGAAAACAGCGATATCTCTCTGGACAGTGTGATACGCGAAATCCACGGGCTTCTGTGTGAGCGCAAAATGATTTTTACATGGACAAACAAGAACACACGCCTTTTCATCCCCGAAAACAGAATAATCTATATGCAAAGCTATAAAGGCTATGTTGATATTGTTACAACCGATGCAAAACGCTATCATATTTTGGGCAAGCTTGATGCTGCGCAGGAAAAGCTTCAGAACAAAAGCTTTTTGCGAATACACAAAAGTACAATAATCAATCTCAATCATATGCGCTCTGTTGACCGCACAAATAAATGCTGCGTGATGTCAAATGACGATAAGGTTTATATCAGCAAAGCATACTATAAAGCAGTAAGCACCTTATTGGAAAGCGGCCTGTATCAATAATCTGAAACCGATTAAATGAAAGATTAAGGATAGGCGATACGGAAATAAACACTATTGAGATTTCAAAGACAGATTAATATTTACGTGTGCCAAAACGGTTTCCTGAAGATAATCTTAAGGAAACCGTTTATTTGAAAAATTATAAATATTTTAAGAAGGCAAAAGACTATGAAATTTATAAATACAGAATATTTAAAAAGTGCAATGCTCGGCTTGATTGTTGCCGATGCGCTCGGCGTACCGTATGAATTCAAAACACGTGATACCTTCAGGGTTACGGGTATGACGGGCTACGGCACACACAGTCAGCCTGCAGGCACATGGTCTGACGACAGTTCGATGGTTTTGGCAACTTTTGACAGCTTTTTACAGACCGAAAAATTTGATTATGACGATATTATGGACAGATTTCAGCGCTGGTTTGACAAAGGTGAATATACCCCTTACGGCGAATGCTTTGATATTGGTCATACCACATTAACCGCTGTCGGAAAATATAAAAACGGATATTCCGCAACCCGTTGCGGCGGCAGAGGCTTTAACGATAACGGTAACGGTTCTCTTATGAGAATTCTGCCGATCGCATTTGTTGAGCATACCGTGGATGATATTCTCGATTTGTCATCCCTTACCCATGCACACGAGATTTCGCTTATGTCATGCCGACTCTATGTTCAGATTGCTGAAAATCTTATGAACGGAATGTCAAAAGAGGATGCAATAACCCATCTCAGATGCTGCGTTGACGAATGCGAAAAAATCCCCCTGATGAAAGATTATCCGAGAGATAAGATAAAAAGTTCGGGCTATGTTATAGACACTTTTGAAGCTGCAGTCTGGAGTTTTGTGAATTCCGGAAGCTACAGTGAGTGTGTCATCAAAGCAGTTGAGCTCGGCGGCGATACGGACACCGTTGCCGCAATTACGGGAGGACTTGCCGGTATATATTACGGCATCGGCGGTGAAAACGGTATCCCCGAAGAATGGATTGATACCCTCGCGAGAAAAGAGCGGATTATGGAGATGCTTGATAAAGCCTGCCGTGAATAAAAATGTTGAATACATATGGTGAGATAAAACGAAAAAACGGTAAGATATATAATATATAATCAGCGTCAAAACCGTTCATTTTTGGCATACAGTATAACTCCGAACCTTTCGGCAATCGGCGAAAGGTTCGTTTTTTTATGTTTATTTTGTTCGGAACTCAGGCGTTTTCCGTATTGCATTATATTTCTGTATAGTGTATAATATTGACAAATAATAATACACTTGAGGAGGCAATGTTATGAAAAATGCAACAAAAAAGATGCTCAGACGAATAGTTTCGGCAGCGCTTGCGGTTGCCGTTGCGGTTTCGGCATCAGTCAGCGGTTTTGCGGCATCGGATCTTATCGACGATGAAACAACGGCAAAATCCGTTGAAATTGCGAAGAAAATTGAATCCGAGGGAATTGTTCTGCTCGAAAACGAAGATGATATTCTTCCTCTGAAGAACAAAAAAGTCAACGTTTTCGGTGCTGCATCCTGCTCCATTGCGTTTGCAGGTGCGGCAGGCTCAGGCGCTGTCCGTTCGTCGGACGCAATCGGATTTTACGATGCGCTCGATAATGCGGATATCGAATATAACAAAGCGATATATGATTTGTATGCCAATTATACGGGAACAAAATTTGACCTTGGTCTTCTGAGCTATATCATTACCGTACTCAAGCAGTTTTTCGGCGGCGGTCAGTCAGAAATGCCCGTTAACAGAATCAGCGATAAAAAAATGGCTGATGCCGTTGAATTTTCAGATACCGCGATTATTGTTATCGGCAGGGTCGGCACAGAGATGAAAGACCTCAGCGTTGAGCAGCTTAACCTCAATGCGGATGAAAAAACGATGATTGATAAGGTTTGCTCAACCTTCGATAACGTTATTGTTGTTTTCAACATATCGAATATTATGGACGTTTCGTGGCTTGAGGATTATGAAAGCATAAAAGCTGCCATGATAATGTGGCTTCCCGGCGAAGTGGGGACAGACAGCGTAGGCAAGGTGCTTTCGGGCGAAGTGAATCCTTCGGGCAAGCTTGTTGATACAATATCCTATGATATTGAAGACCACCCCGCATCCGAAAACTTCGGCAATTATATGTACAAGGGTGTTTTCGGAATTCCCAAATATTTCGTTAATTACAGCGAAGGCATATACGTGGGTTACAGATATTTTGAAACTTTTGCGCCCGAAAAGGTTATGTATCCCTTCGGTTACGGTCTTTCATACACCGATTTTGAATGGAACGTATCGTCTTTTGACGGCAATGCGGAAGAAATCACGGTGACGGTTGACGTTAAGAATACGGGCAGCGTTGCAGGCAAGGACGTTGTTCAGGTTTATTTTTCGGCTCCGTTTTATGAAGGCGGAATTGAAAAGAGCGCAATCGAGCTTGCCGCTTATGCAAAAACAAAAGAGCTTGCTCCCGGCGAGAGCGAAACTCTTGAAATTTCGTTTGCAACCGAAGATATGGCGTCCTATGACTCGGTAACCGAGCAGGCATGGGTGCTTGATAAAGGCAACTATAAAATCCACGTTGCGCACGACGTGAGAACCTTTGAAAAAAGCTATGATTACAGCGTGGCTGAAAAGGTTGTATATAAAGCGGATTCCGCTTCGGGCAGCGAAGTGAAGAATCTTTTTGAGTTTGCCGAAGGTGACCTTACTTACTTCTCACGCTCAAATCCCGAAGAAACGTATCCCGAATCTCCCGTTAACTATAAAGCGCCTTCAGAGGTGCTTAACAGCGATAAAAGACCCGACCCCGTAACGGAAGGCGAAGCACCGAAACAAGGTGTGCGCTGTAAAGACGGCGTTATTACTCTTAATGACGTTGCAAAGGATGAATCGCTCTGGGATGCATTCCTTGACCAGCTTACGGTTGATGAAATGATAACCCTCGTTTCCGATTGCGGCTATGAAACGGAGGGCATTGACAGGCTCGGAATTCCTGCTACGTCAGATAACGACGGACCTTCGTGCATCAAGGGCAGCGGCGGACTTCTTTATACCGATTGCGGTCTTGCTTTCCCCGTTGCAACAACACTTGCCTGCACATGGAACGATGAACTTGCAGAGGAATTCGGCGATATAATCGGCGAAGAGGGTGTTCAGCTCGGAACACACGTCTGGTATGCACCCGGATGCAACCTCCACCGCAGTCCTCAGGGCGGCAGAAACAACGAATATTATTCCGAAGATCCGCTTCTTTCGGGTAAGATGTCGGCGGCAGTTACAAGAGGCGTTCAGTCCCACGGCATCATCGTTACCGTCAAGCATTTTGCCGCCAACGATCAGGAAACAAACAGACAGTCCAACGGTCTTTATACATGGCTGAGCGAACAGTCATTGCGCGAGCTTTATCTTGAACCGTTTGAGATTACGGTTAAAGAAGGCGAAACCAAAGGCATAATGTCTGCCTATAACCGAATCGGCGCTCAGTGGTGCGGCGGCAGTCCTGCGCTTCTTATCGACCTTCTGAGAAACGAATGGGGATTTGACGGCTTTGTTATAACCGATGCGAGCATTGACCTTACGGGCGAAGGCTATCTTGACCCTGCGCTTGCCGTTTATGCACGCAACAGCGGAATTCTCACAATGCTCTATGTTATTTCCGCTCCGCAGACGAAGATTTCAATGAAGCTTGCCTATGCCAAAGACCCGATAGGCTTCGGCAATGCGCTCAGACTCTGCGTTTACGATATCTGCAGAATGAAGATTCAGTCAAATGCATTTGAAACAAAATAAAATTGGAGACATATTATGCTCAGAAAAAGACAGATTCACCTTGATTTTCATACGAGTGAGCTTGTGCCCTTAGGCAACAACTTCTCAAAAGAACAGTTTCAGGAAAATTTAAAAGCAGGTCACGTTGATTCGATAACCGTTTTTTCAAAATGTCACCACGGTTGGTCTTATCACCCCACCGAGGCTAATGAAATGCATCCCATGCTGAAATTCGATTTGCTCGGCGCACAGCTTGAGGCGTGCAAAGAAATCGGCGTGAATGCTCCCGTTTATATTTCTGCAGGTTTTGATGAAAAAGAATATCTCAAACGCCCCGAATGGCGCTGGCGCCATACCCTTGATAAAGAAGAACAGATTGAGTATGAAAACGAAGTTCATTTTCATCTTCTCTGCTTCAATACGGGCTATCTTGATTTCCTCTGCAACCAGATTGAAGAGGTTATGATTAAATATAATCCTTGCGGAATTTTTCTTGATATCATTGAGCCAAAAGTATGTTACTGTGAAAAGTGCGTGAGTGATATGAAGGCACTCGGAATGGATATTGATAATGAAAAAGACCGCGAAAAATTCTCGCAGATTACGTTTGAAAAATATCTTCGTGAAACTAATGCAGCTGTCAGAAAATACAGCGACACTGCAACGGTTTTCCATAACAGAGGTCATATTCCTCACGGTGAATACGGTTATATCAATTCGAATTCGCACCTTGAGCTTGAAAGCTTGCCGACCGGTGGATGGGGATACGATCATTTTCCGCTTTCTGCCGCTTACGTGCGTACTCTCGGCGACAAAGAGTTTCTCGGTATGACGGGAAAATTCCATCAGAGCTGGGGTGAATTCGGAGGCTTCAAGCATCCGAATGCCCTTATCTATGAAACGTCATTGAGCGTTGCAAACGGAGCAGGCTGTTCGATCGGCGATCAGATGCATCCGCTTTCAGACCTCAACCCCGCAACCTATAATCTTATCGGCAAGGCATATTCTCTTATTGAAGAAAAAGAACCCTGGCTTAACGGCGCGCTCAACGTTGCCGATATTGCCGTGCTGAGTGCGGAAGCGGTTACGGGCAAAAGAAACCGTAAGACCGACGTCGGTGCAAACAGAATGCTTCTTGAAAACCATTTTCTCTATAATTTCATTGACGAAACCGCCGATTTATCCGCATATAAGCTTATTGTTTTGCCCGACAGCGCAAACTGTTCGGACGGAATGATTGAAAAAATCAAGGCTTACGTTCAGAATGGCGGCAGAGTTATTGCGGCAGGCGAGGGTCTGGTGAAAAACGGCAGATTCATTCTTGATATCGGCGCTGAATATATCGGCAAAAACAAGCTGAATCCAACCTTCTTTGTTCCTGCGTTCGAAACCGTAAACGGCACTCCCGAATACGTGATGCGTTGCGATTTCCATTCGTTTGAGGTCAGCGGCGGCGAGGTTGTTGCATATATGCAGAATCCTTATTTCAACAGAACTCTTGAGCATTTCTGCTCGCATATGCACGCTCCCAATAATCCCGAAAAACAATATGCAGGCGCAGTAATCAGCGGCAACGTTGCATATATAGGCTGGGATATTTTCACCGCTTATGCAACCCACGGCCATCTTTGTTTCAAAGAGCTTTTCACTCATATTATCAATAAACTTATGGGAGATGAAACGACGGTTTATGCCGAAATGCCCGACAGAGCGGTTGTAACTTATACAAGGCAGGATGCGGAGAAAAGAAATATTCTTCATCTTCTTTTTGCCCACACAACCGTGAGAGGCAAAAACACTGAGGTTATTGAAGATACCGTTCCTCTTTATAACGTTAAATGCAGCGTTAAATGCGGAGAAAAGCCTTCGGGAATTGCTCTTGTTCCGTCAGGCGAAAGAATTGAATTTGAATATATTAACGGAAGAGCCGAATTTACTGTTCCGAAAGTTGATATTCATCAGATGGTTGAAATTGTTTAAGGTGATTTTATGATTGCAAAGATTTATGATACGGAAATAAAATTTGATTATAACAATGCTGACGGTTTCAACAGCTATCATAACGAGCTTATGAAAGAATACGTTCAGTGCCTTGAAGAAGGGCTTGACGTTAAAAAATACAAAGGTCTTTTTGAACAGATTTCGTCACTTGATAATAACGAATATAAGGCACGGATGAGCGACGTTATTTATGAAATGATAATCAACGCGAATATGCGTGCCGATTATGAATACAACGAGCCGTCAAATTATAACGAAATCAAAAAGCTGCGCAATGCTCACGGTATTGAAGGCGCGGTTCCCGATGAAGAAACGCTCAGAAAAAAGCTTCTCGGCGCGTGGACGGGCAGAGCCTGCGGCTGTCTGCTCGGCAAACCCGTTGAGTGTATAAGAAGCGATGAGTTCATTCCGCTTCTCAAAGAAACGGGCAATTATCCTATGCACAGATATATTTTCAGCTCCGATATCACCGAAGAAGTGCGCTCACACTATAAATTCTGGCTGATAAATAAGCCCTATGCCGATACCGTTGACGGTATGCCCGTTGATGATGATACGAACTACGTTGTTCTTGCGCAGAAAATCGTTGAGGATTGCGGCAGGGATTTTGATTCGGAAGACGTTGCAAAGTCGTGGATGAAATATCAGTCTGTTTTCTCGTATTTCACGGCGGAAAGAACGGCTTTTGTAAATTTCACAAGGGGAATTCAGCCGCCTGCATCGGCAATGTATAAAAACGTTGCCCGTGAATGGATAGGCGCGCAGATAAGAGGCGATTATTTCGGCTATATCTGCCCGGGTGACCCCGAAGCTGCCGCTGAAATGGCATATAGAGATGCGAGAATTTCTCACGTTAAAAACGGAATTTACGGCGAGATGTTTGCTTCGGCTATGATAGCCTGCGCCGCCGTAACGGACAGCATCGAGGATATTATTCTCGGCGGACTTGCACAGATTCCGTCAACCTCAAGGCTTTATAAAGCAGTTATGAAAATTGTTGAAAGCTGCAAAAACGGAGCAACGGCTGACGAATGCTTCAATATGATTCATTCCGCTTATGATGAACATACCGATCACGGCTGGTGCCACACCATTTCAAACGCAATGATAGTTACCGCCGCTTTGCTTCTGGGCGAGGGGGATTTCGGCAAATCAATCTGCTGTGCCGTAGGTATGGCATTTGATACCGATTGCAACGGTGCAACCGTCGGCTCAATTCTCGGAATGCGGAACGGTATTGACGGCATTGACGAATGCTGGAAAAAGCCCGTTAACGGCAAAATCCACACCTCAATCTTCGGTGCTGAAACGGTTGATATCGCAAAGGCGGTTGAGAAAACACTCGAACATATCAAGGGATAAATTGCAGAAAAATCAATATAACAAAATACGGCATAGGCGGGTTATTGCCGCCTATGTCTTTTTTCTTATTAAATAAGCTACTTTTTAATTGAAATATATAATGCAATGTGATAAAATTAAACCAATAATATTGAGCAGGTGAGAAAATGAGAGATAAAAAGCTTTATATTTTAACCTATGACCATGGCGGATACGTTCTGTGGAAGGATGAGGTAAAGCCCCGTCTTAAGGAAATATACAGATGGATGGAAGAATATCCCAAGCTTAAAATCGGTCTTGATTACGAATCTTTTACGTTTGATGAGTTTTCGAGGTGCGACCCGGAAATTGTGGATATGGTTGCAGATTTGCTTGAGAAATATCCTGACAGAATAGGCCTCGGTGCAACCACCTACGGTCAGCCTCTTTCGCTCACGATTTCAGAGGAATCAAATGCGCGTCAGCTTATTTATGCCGTGCGTACAAATCTTGAATATTTCGGCAAAACTCCGTCGGTTTATGCCATTTCTGAGTTTGCGCTCAATAATCAGACACCGCAGCTTATAAAAAAATGCGGCTATGAGGCTGCAATACTGCGTTCTCACGTTATGGGTTACGGCTATCCGAGAACTTTTGATTCAGCTTGGGGAAGATGGATAGGTAAGGATAAAACGGAGATACCTGCAGTACCCACCTACGATAAACAGGGCAGAGGTTTTAACTGTACAACGGTTGATAACTGGATTCTTTCACGCTGGCCCAGAAATCAGCTTTATACTCTTGAGGATTTTGAAGAGATGTTTTCAAAATATACTCCTTTGCTTGCTTCAAGATACGACGACTTGACTCAGGAAATTGAGCCGATAACCGCATATACCGAAGGCAAAGATAATTACGAATACATACTTCTTGAGGATATTCCCGAAATATACGGCGAGGCAAAGGATGAACTTGTTACCACGGATAATGATTTTTCAGTGCAGATGCCGTGGGGATATTGCGGAAACGAAATCTTTAACGGTGTGCGTCAGGCAGAGGTGGAAGCCGTGCAGGCTGAAAAACTCAATGCACTTGCTGTTATGCTGGGCGCCAAACCTATGAATAAAGAGCTTGACGATGCATGGAAATATGCTCTTGCTGCTCAACATCACGACGTAACAATCTGCGGCTTGCTTGATCTTTCGCGCAGATTTATTCCCGAATCTCTTGAAGCATCTGCTTGCGTTAAAGAGCAGTCACTCAAAGCTATTGCAAGGCATTTCGGCGGTGACGGCAACGTTGCCGTAAATATGCATTCTTTTGACGTTGATGAATGGGTTGATGCATACGGTGAAAATATTCACGTTAAGCTTCCTGCGTTTACGGCGAAAAAGATTTCAAAGGATTCGAAAACATACGGTTATTCATGGTCGGCAGATACGGGCGAGCTTATAACGCCTTGTTACAGCCTGAAGCTTACCGAAACGGGTATTTCATATATTGATGACGTCAGAAACAGCCGCCGCATTTTTGATAACGGCAGCGGTGAGCTTTTCAGTGCATATATTGATGAGAAAAACTGCGTTTCGTTCGGCGAATGGAGCGTTGAAATTTCACCTTGCTCGGCAATCGCAGTTCAGGTCGGCAAAATCGGTTCGATAGGATACCGCTTTGAGATGCGTTTCAACGGCGATTCCGAACGCATTGATTGCAAAACCAAATTTGAGCTTCACGGCGAAAGAGTCGGCAGGAATGACGAAAAGGCAGGGCTGAAAAAATCGCTTACGGTAAACGGACACATTCACGACGGCAAGATTTGCTTCAATATGAATCTCTGCCTTGACAAAGGCAGAAGAATGGTGCGAGATTTGCCTTATTCAATTTCGGAATGGGAAGGTGCCGTCAGAGTTACGGAAGATTATTGGTACAAAGAAGACCTTATTATTATTGATGAAAAAGTAACACCCGAGGAATCCTTTAATTCGGAAACGTTCCTCAACGGTATTTACTGGCTCTGTATGCGTGATGATAAAAACGGCGTTGCTGTTATGAACAGGGGATGTATGGGTTCTTCCGTCAAAGGCAACCGCCTTTCAATACCTCTTCTTTATTCAAATGATTATCTTTGCGGCACAAGGATTCTGGACGGAATTTATGAAGATGAATTTGCTGTTCTTCCGTTTGAATCGACGCTTTCGGATGCTGATTTACACCGCAAAGCTGTTTCATATGCATATCAGCCTGCTGTTGTTGCAGCTGAAAACGGAAATGCGGATGATTTGACCGCCGCATTGCTGAAAACTCAGGGCGGTGAGATCGTGCTTACAACGCTTTACCCTGAAAACGGCGGAATTATGGCTCGTTTTTGTAATTATTCCGATGAATCGGCAACGGCTGATTTCATATCTGATTACGTTACTGTTAAATCAGAAACCGACTTGCTTGGCAAAGAAATTTCAGAAGTGACGGGCGGCAAGCTGAAATTTAAGCCTTGGGAAATCAAAACAGTATTTTTGAAATGAGTGATTCGATGAAAAATATAAGTTTTTATCTTATAACGGATACCCATTATTTTGAGCCTTCTCTCGGCGCAAGCGGTAAGGCGTTTGACGATTATATGAGCCGTGAGCAGTATTTTATGGCTGAAAGCAGCGATATTGTAAAAGCCGTGTTTGCGCAGATGGCTGCCGATAAAAGCGTTGATACCGTTATTATACCGGGCGACCTTTCCAAAAACGGCGAGATTGAAAGCCATAAAAGTTTCATAAAAGAACTCAATAAGCTTAAGAGTTCGGGCAAAAAGATTTTTGTTCTGACCGCAGGTCACGATTATAACGAGAAGTCAAGGGCGTTTGTGAACGATGAGCAAATTGAAGTTGAAGGCACACCGTTTGAGCAGCTTTATGATTTGTATTACGATTTCGGCTTTTCTCAGGCGCTGTCGGTTGATAAAAGAACCCTTTCTTACGTTGCTGAGGTTGCAGACGGAGTGAGAATGCTTGCAATTAACTGCGACAGCGAGGGCAGAAGAAAAGGCACTGTTGACGATGAGATGTATGAGTGGATGCAGGCGCAGCTTGATGATGCAAAGAAAGCGGGCTGCAGTGTTTTTGCAATTTGCCATTATCCCGTTATTCCGCCCGTACCCGTGTTTGACCTTGTAGGCGATGCAAGGCTTGATAATTGGCGCAAGGCGGCATCGTTACTTGCAGATAACGGAGTTGAACTTGTGCTGACGGGTCATATGCATATTCAGAGCATAAACGATTATACTTCCGAAAAAGGAAATAAGATATATGATATCTGCACTGCCTGCACAACGGGAAGCCCTGCAAAATACAGAAAAATAACAGTTAAAGATTCTGTTATGAAGGTTGAATCCGTTGATATTCCTTACGCAGGCGGAGAAACAAACGGACTTTCTTCAAAAGAAATTTTTGATAATCAGTTCAAAAAATCAATAAACACACGCATCAACGGCGCTCTCAGCGGCGGCAAGGGCTTTGAAAAATTTGCGAAGAAAATCGGCAAAAAAATCGTTGACAAAATCACCGTCGGCGGTGTTGGCAGAATTCTTTTCATCAGGGTTGATAAATCTCTCAGAAAGAGAAGGGTTATGGATCTTGCGGAGGAAATCGGCATCGGAATTTTTGCAGGCGACGGCGTGCATACTGAAGGCACTCCCGTTTATGAGGCATTTTCAAAGGCGTTCGGCAGGCTCGGTTTTATTCTTAAAAAAGCCGAAGTGAAGCTGAATAAAGGCGGAAATCAGATTAATCTGAGCGAAATGCTTCTCAATACAATCGGCAACAACAAAGCCTATTCAGATAACAACGCAGAAATAAAACTCGGAAAATAACGGAGGATTATTATGGCAGAGATTAAACAGATACTTGCTTACTTGATTTCGGTTATTCAGATTATAATCCCTATCGGTGCGCAGTTTATCATCGGCGAGGATGCATATTTTACCGAATGGTCGGTAACCGATGAATTCGATGCTGATGATTATATTACAATCGAAAAAGACCCCGAAAAGGATTTCGTTATTCTCAACCTTGCCGATATTCAGCTCAAGGATAACGTTGTTTACGGCACTGCGGGTGAATATACCGAGGTTATGGTTGAAAAACTCATAGAGGAGAAAAAGCCCGACCTGATAACTCTTACGGGCGACAACGCCTGGGGTACTGCCGCGTATCTCAGGCTTGTTGAGATGATGGAGGCTTATGAAATTCCGTGGGCGCCCGTAATGGGCAATCACGACGGTCAGGGCTGTGCAAACGAATTCTGGGCGGCGTATCATCTTTTTAAGGCTGAACATTGCCTTTTTGAGTTCGGACCCGAAGATATGGGCTACGGCAACTATATTATAAACGTCACCGAAAACGGCAATATAGTCCATACTCTTTTTATGATGGATACTCATAACAGCGTCAGCTTCACTTCTTCAGACGGCTCTGAAATCAGCGGATATGACGGTCTTTGGGATAATCAGATTGAATGGTATAAATGGGCTGTCAAAGGCATTGAAAAAATAGCAGGCAAGACCGTTGAAAGCACTGTTTTTGTTCATATTCCTCTTCCCGAATATGCAACGGCATGGAATCTGGCTTACAACGAAGATGCAGGCGGTTTTACTCCCGAATACGCAGACGATTCATTCGGCGAAAAAAGAGAAGGCGTCAGCTGTTCCGTGCAGAACAAAGGATTTTTTGACGTGTGCAAAGAACTCGGCAGCACTAAAAATATTGTGGCAGGTCACGACCACGTTAACAATTTCTCCGTTGAATATCAGGGAATAAGGCTTACTTATGCGCTGAAAACGGGCTACGGAGCTTATTATGACGAGGATATGGCAGGCGCTTCAACGGTAACCGTCAACAAATCGGGCAATGCTGTTATTGAACATCATTTTGTTGATAAGGCATCTCTTGAACCTCGCAGCATACCTCTTGTTGATATTTTTTAAGGGGAAGGGAAAATATGTATAAAATAACAAATCCTTATAAAAACGTTGCATCACTTATTCCGAATGATGAAAACCACTATAAAACAAATCTTCATACACATTCAACTTACAGCGATGCAAATAACACAATGGCGGATATGATATTCGGCTTTTACGATAACGATTTTGACATTCTCGCCTTTGCCGAACACGGAATTCTCGGCAAGGAATGGAACGTTGAGCCTTCGATAATCCCTCTTTTCCGTTTTCAGTATATCTGGCACGGCAAAAGACGTTATCTTACCGATAGCGAATATTCCGCAATCCTTGACGGTACATATAAAACCGAGAAGAACTTAAGAACACAGAAGCGCGGACTTATGTGCGTGCCTGACGTTATTGAAGCCAATATGTTCACTCTTATGAAGAATCACGTCAACGGCTATTTCACAAATGACGTTCTTGAAGGCATTTACGGCAAGGAAAACGATTTTGAGGGTCCTATTGCAACAATCGAAAAAAGCGGCGGCATTTCTCATATCAACCATCCGTCGGACTGGCTCGGTGCATATAAAGACCCTTCGTGTGCAAAAGTTCCCGAAAACGTGGCGTTCTTTGCCGATTTGTTCAGAAGATATAAGTCCTGCATAGGTATGGAAGTTCTCAATATGTTTGATAGACCCAACCGAAGTGACCGTATTCTCTGGGATGAGCTTCTGATGACCCTTATTCCCGAGGGCGAAAGAACGGTCTGGGGCTTCGGCAACAGCGATGCCCACAGAGTGACCGAAATTGACACTGCGTTTATGGACTTCATTCTCCCTGAATACAGCCTTGAAAATCTTCGCAAAGCAATGGAAAACGGCAATTTCTTCGCGGTTGCACGATATGCGAAAAATGAACTCGGCGAAGATTTTGCGGGCAAAGGTCCGTGGCCTAAAGTTATGGGCCTTGAGGTTGATGACGAAGCACAGACAATAACCGTTAAGGGCATCAACTGCAATGCAATAGAGTGGATTGCGGACGGCGAGATTATCAAGAGCGAAACGGCAGAGAAAAGCGGCGAAACGGTTTCAAAAATCAGTCTTGCCGATTTCAGCGATAAAATCAGCTGTTACGTAAGATGCCAGCTCAAGGGCGACGGCGGAATCTGCCTTACCCAGCCGTTCATCTGTGATGATGGAGATATGTCAAGATTCAGAAAGCCTATTCCCGAACCCAAAGTTCTTTCAAAAAAAGAACAGCGAAAGAAGAACTTCGGCGATACAAGGCTCGGCGTTATCGTTAATAAAATCAAAGATAAATAAAAATAAGGCTGCTTCACGAAATGTGAGGCAGCCTTTCTTATCGGAAAACTTCAACCAATGCAAGGAATATTCCTGCAAGCCCTTCGCCTGCAATCATACCTGAGCAGAAGAGAGTTCCGTTTTTGTCGTCGGGTTTTATTTTATCCGCAATCAGCCTTGTTGCGCCGCCGAGCATAACGCATGCGCTCAGATGAACGGGCAGATAAATTCCGATTGCAAAAGGGAGAACGGGTATTCCCGTAAGCTGGGCGGCAACGGCTATGAAAACGCCGATAAAAACAAGATTCCAGGGCAGATTACTCTCTGCAACGCCCTCAACAATCATCTTCATCAGTGTTGCCTGAGGCGCGGCGAGGGCATCTGTGCCGAAGCCCCAGACCTTATCGAGAAGCCAGAGCGTGCCGCCCGTTGCGAATGACGAAGCAACAACGCCGATGATTTCTGCAATCTGTTGATTTTTCGGAGTTGCGCCGAGGATATATCCCGTTTTCAAATCCTGCGAAGTGTCGCCTGAAATCGCAGAAACAATGCAGATTACCGAGCCGACGGCAATCGAGCCTGCCAATATCCCCGAGCCTGAACTTCCCGTTGCTTTCAGCAAAACAGTTGCAACAATAAGCGTTGCAATCGCCATTCCCGAAACGGGGTTGTTGCTGCTGCCCACAAGCCCCACCGTCCTTGCGGAAACGGCGGCGAAGAAGAAGCCGAATATAACAACAATAACTGCACCGATAAATGAAATCGGTATTGCAGGCACAAGCCACACCGCAGCCGTAAGAACGGCAATTATGATAATAACCGTTCGTATGCTTATATTTTTATCCGTTCTTTTATTTGATGAAGCTTCGCCGCCAAGACCCGAAACCGCATCTCTGAACGTGCGTATAATCATCGGCAGCGATTTGATGAGGCTTATTATTCCGCCTGCCGCAAGCGCGCCTGCACCGATATAGCGTATATATGAACTCCATATGGCGCCTGCACCGCCCCGAGAATACATTTCGCCTATCGGAATATCCGAGGGATAGAGAGTCAGATTTTCACCGAAAAGAACGATAAGAGGAATAATAACGAGCCAACTGAGTATTCCGCCTCCGAAAATATAAGCCGAAATTTTCGGGCCGCATATATAACCTACGCTGAAAACGGCAGGTGAAAGCTGAGCGCCGATTTCGCCTGCAAAGCTTTTGAATCTGAACGATATTTCGCTCGGCACAGCCTTTATTCCGTCAATGAGCAGTTTTATGAATGCGGCAATTCCCATACCTGCAAAAATGCCCGTTGCTTTTGTTTTGCCTTTTTCACCCGAAAGCAAAACCTCTGCACACGCCGTGCCTTCGGGGTATGGAAGCCTGCCGTGTTCCCTGACCGTCAGCGCGTTGCGAAGCGGCACCATAAAGAATACGCCGAGCAAACCGCCGATAAGCGAAATGAGAGTTATTTCAATGATATCGGGGGGTTCGGTTTTACCTTCCCTTGCCCATAAAAACAAAGCAGGCAGAGTGAAAACCGCACCTGCCGCAACGGATTCACCTGCCGAGCCGATGGTCTGAACAACGTTGCTTTCAAGTATGGAATTTTTTCTCATTATCACTCGTATAATGCCCATTGCCGCAACGGCGGCAGGAATGGATGCCGAAACCGTCAGCCCCACACGAAGCCCGAGATAAGCGTTTGCCGCGCCGAAAACAACGGCAAGTATTATCCCCGTGAAAACCGATGCAAAGGTCAGCTCGGGCAGATTTTTATCGGCAGAAATATACGGCTTGAATTGTTTGTTATCCTGCATAGAATCACCTTTTTTATATTTTGCAGGATAAGGCGGATTTTATGCAAAAAGGCTTGCAAAGAATAATTCCCTGCAAGCCTTTGATCATTTTGTTTTCTTTTTGCGGAACCTTATCAGCGCAATTATGATTGAAAGCAGGTTGAATATTTCGGTAACCGTGCCTGAATATGATTTTTCGATAACGTTATATATCAGCCACATTGCAGAAGTCGGCATCGTGAGAGCCCTGAGTTTTTGCGTTTTCGGGCTCCACATAACAAAGGACGAAATTATCATTGCCGCCATCGGGAGCAGTGAAATCGGCTTTTCATAGGTGATAATTCCGCTGATTGCGGCTATGACGGCAAACACGATGGGGCAGGCGATGCTGTCCGTGAATTTTGATTTGCCTCTCTGCATATACACAAGCGAACGGATAACGCCCACAAGGTTGCCTGCCATTCCTGCGTATGCGCCTATCATAAGATACTGAACGGCAAACAGCAATCCCGAACACGCCTGCATTGCAACAATGCGTTTGTGGGTCTTTTGCTGAAATGAAAGCAGGAGAATTGCGGCGGCAACAAAGCCGATAAACTGCGAAATAATGAACGTTATATCTTTATCCGCAAAATAATTTTTTATAAATTCCATAGCGGTTTATTCTTTTTCCTCTTCGCTTTCTTCCTCCTGAATTTCTTCGGTTTCCGAAACGGTGCTTTCTTCTTCCGCATCGGAGGTTTCCTCCGCCGTTTCAGGCTCCTGAACGGCTGTTTCTTCGCCTTCGGGAATGTCAAGTTCAAGGTCAACCGCCTGGATTTCTTCTTCGGCAGCGGGGGATTCGGGAACGAAGTCGGGAATAAGTGCGCGTTTCTTCCTGATGAACCAGAAGAGGATTGCCGCGGCAATCAGAGCAACGACGGTTGCAGCTGAAACCGCAATGCCGAGAATGAGGCCGTCGGGCATAAAGCTGAATTCAACTGTATGCTCGCCTGCGGGAATGTTGAAGCAAAGGTAAGTGTATTCGGGGTTGTCTTCTTCATCTTTGCTGAAATAAACGAAATCTTCTTTTTCGACTTTCTTGCCGTCAACCTTTACAGTCCATCCCGAATCATAGGGGATTGAGGTGAAGAAAACGCAGTCATTTTCAAGCGAAACATCGCCTTTGATTTTTGTTTCTTCAAACGAAGTAACGTCGAGCTGACGGTTTCTGAGGATTTCATAGCCTTTGTTGAGTGCTTCATCGTCAACGTAGTAGGGATAGAAATCAATATATCCGTATTCAACGTCTTCAATGGTTATTCTGACCTTGACTTCTTCATCCGTGCCGACAATTCCGAGGTCGTAAACATACGGTTCGTCCGTATACTGAGTGAATTCGGTTTCGTCTTTTTCAATTATGATGCTGTCAAAATCCCTTGAGTTAACGTAGAGATAGCAGTGCCTTGTTGTGTCTGTTCTGAGAATAAAGGTGAGTTCGCCTTCGCCCTCGCCCGTTTTTGTGTAGTAAATATCGCCCGTGTCAAGACCCGAAGTGAGTTCATCCATATTGTAATACTGAACTTCGTCGATTGTCATCATTCCGAAAACGTCCGAAACGCCCGTTGCGTATTCAAACCATTCGCCCTGAACAACGAAGGGATTCGTGAGGTCAGTATACCAGTTTTTAATGTCGCTGTTAACACCGAAACCGATGGGCAGATAATACTTATTCTCAAACGCGGTGAATTTGCCGTGAGTCATAAGTTCATTGAAATAGTCGCTTTCAACGTCAACGTCGTTGCTGTTGTCAACAACGTATTTCATTGCGTGCATCATATTATAAACGGGGGTCTGGAGATAATAGGTGTAGCTGTTGATATAGTTGCCGTCAAGACCGAGGTCGCTCTGGGTGTTTGCCATCTTTTCATATGCCATTGAGGTGAAGGTTGAAACGCCGTTGTAGCCGTACCATGCAGGGTCCATTCTCGCTCTGTTATAAGTGAGATCCATTCGGTACATATCGCTGCCGTCATATTCGTCAAGCTCTTCTTTGAACGCTCTGAAATCGCTGTAGTCGCCCGTGAAGTTTGACTTGGGCTGATCCATATTGTAGCGGTCTGTGTTTGCGCAGGCAAGCTCGCCTATAACACAGCAGAGAAGAAGAACCGCAACGGTTGACTGCTGATATTTTTTATCCCTCATAAGAGCGAAAACAAGGCAGTAGGTAACGATGAAGATAATGCTGATAAGAACGGTTACCTCTTCAACGTTCTTTGAACCGATTTCCTGAATAAGAATAATCGCGCCGAGAACGCCGAGACCCGTTCCGAGAATAGCTCTGCCGCTGAATTCGTTCAGCCTTGTGAATGCTTTATAGGCAAGGATAATCAGAATGAACGAATACATAAACGACCAGCGGTAGGGGAGATCGTTGGGGTAATGGAAGCCATGCCAGATATAGTTGAGAACGTTTACGTTGAAGCTGAAATACATCACTCCGAGCAGACCTACGTATGCAACCTTTTCTCTGAGCGAAATTGATTTCGTGAAAAGATAGAGAGGAACAAGAATGAGAGTTGCCATACCGCAATATACGTTGGGAAGAACGTCTTCGCCGCTGCTTCTGATTGTGGGGTCAACGCTCGAAAGATGGTTTGCAAGAAAATCAAAAATCGAGAAATAGGATTTGTAATCTTCGGGGAAGGTGCCTGAAGTTGCGGAGCAGTTTCTGAGAATGAAGAAAGTGGGGATGAGCGATGCAGCAACGATTCCTGCCGCCGCTATGCTGGCAAAAGCAAATGTGAGTCCGCTTCTGAGAACGTTACTGCCGTATATTTTGTTTATGAACGAATACTTCTTGTTGCCGTTTTCATCAAGCTTATAGGGGAGCTTCTTATCGTAAGGCTCGCTCATGCATCCGAATGCGTATACAAGGAAATAAAGAACCGAGAATATGCAGGTCATATAGCCCATATAATAGCTTGAGAACATCGTAAGGGCAAGGAAAGCGATATAGAGCCTTGGGTTTCTGCGGTTTACTATATTTTCGATGCCGAGGATAACGAGGGGGAAATAGACCATTGCGTCAATCCACATAACGTTCCAGTAATACGCAATGAAATAGCCGCACATCGCATAAAGCAGACCGAATGCCGCTGATGAAAAATCGTGTCTGCCCTGAGATTTTTTCAGGTAGTAGGTGAATGTGAATGCGGAGAGCGCCGCTTTTGTGATTATCATTCCCGCAATCGCTTCGGGCATATTTTCGTGACCGAGCAGAAGCATAATTATCATACTCGGGCTTGAAAGATAATTGAAGAAATTGCCGAGGAAGGGCGAACCCAATCCTGTTTGCCACGAATACAAAAAGCTCTTGAGGCCTGTCACTCTGTCATAAAGCTCTGCAAAAAGAGGGCCGTACTGATGATAAAGGTCCATACGGAGAATTGTGGTTTCTCCGAAAGGGAAAAGATTGTAGCAAAAATAAACAAGCATCATAACGCCTATCGTGCAGATGCAGGAAATCCAGCAATAGATGTTATTCGAAAAAATGCGCTTGTATATCGATTGCTTTTTATCAAGTCTTGACATAAATTTTCCTCCGAAACAAGATTTTGCCATATACATATCTAATATATCATAATATTATGTTTATTTCAAGTGAACAATCTGTAAAGTTCGGTTCTATTGCAGGACAAGAACGCATATATTTCACTAAAAACGAAAGGCAGAAAACTATGGATAACATAAGGCGTTTTGACCTTGCGGTGAAGAGCCTTTCTTCCGCACTCTCAAAAAAGCTCTTATCTCTTGATAATGCCGAAAAGGAAAAAATAAGAGAAATCCGCCTGCGCTCAAGGAGAGCGGTGACGGTTATTACCGAAAGAGGAGCCGAATTCTTATCGCCGTCGGGCAGGCTGACTCAGGTTTATTCGGAGCTTGTTTATAAAACCGATGAAAGGGAGATTGAGGAAATATTCAGGCGTCTTTGCGGTTATTCCGTTCACAGCTTCACCGATGCCATAAACAAAGGCTTCATAACGGTTCCCGGCGGCCACCGTGCAGGTGTTGCAGGCACTGCCGCAACCGAAAACGGCAGGGTAACCGCTGTACGCGATATCTGTGCAATCAACCTTCGCATCGCCCGTGAAATCAAAGGAGCGGCGAATGAGATTTATAAAAATGAATTTATGAACGGTCTGCAGTCCGTGATAATTGCAGGCCCTCCCTCAAGCGGCAAAACAACAATTCTGCGTGACCTTGTCCGTTGCTTTTCGGGGACGGAAAAGGGCAGGATATATAAAACTTTTGTCTGCGACGAAAGGGGAGAAATTGCCGCCTGTGTTTCGGGTGTTGAACAAAACGATATGGGCATAAACAGCGATATAATCACTTCCTACCCCAAAGCGGAGGGGATAATAATCGGTCTGCGCTCGTTTTCGCCCGATATTATAGTCTGCGACGAAATTGCAACCGATGAAGAAGCACGAGCCGTTGAATCGGGGATAAACAGCGGCGTATGCTTTGCGCTCAGTATCCACGCAAGAGATGAAAGAGAGCTGAGAACAAAACCGATACTCAGGAAACTTCTGCTCAGCGGTGCTTTCTCAAAGGTTATTCTGCTTTCGGGCAGGCAGGTCGGCAGAATCGAAAAGACTTTTACGGCAGGTGATATTCTTGCTTAAATATGCGTCAATGCTTCTGATTTCATCGGGTTTTATGCTCGGCGGAATGTATCTTGCATCCCTGCAGACAAAAAAGACGAGTATAATAAACGATATTCTGCTTCTGCTTTCCGTAACGGAAACTCAGCTTCGCTACGCCTGCTTGCCCGTGTCGGACCTGATGAGAATTCTTTGCGAAACGGAAAAGCTGTCTGCTCTGCGTTTTCTTCATATCTGCAAAGATAGGCTTGAAAAAAACGAGCCTTTCCACAGCGCGTGGAAACAGTCGGTTGAAGAATGCGGGGAGCTTTGCAGGCTGCTCGGAAATCATAAAAACTATCTGATTCAGCTCGGTGCAGATATCGGTACGACCGACCTTGAAGGTCAGCTTGGCTGTTGTGAATATTATAAACAGATTTTCAAAAAAGAACTTGCCGTGCGTGAAGAAAATTCAAAAAAATATTCGAAGGTTTTTCCTGCACTTGGTCTTATGCTCGGTGCCTGCGCGGCGATTATTATAATATAAGGTGTTGTTTTTATGGATTTTACCATTGTAATCAAAATTGCGGCGGTGGGAATCGTTGTTGCAATTCTGAATTCGATTTTATCCCGTGCAGGGCGTGACGACTATGCGCTGATAACTATTCTTGCAGGGATAGTGGTTGTTCTGATGATGCTTGTTCCTCAGTTTTCGGGGCTGCTTGATACGGTGGGCAGCATAATGAATTTCTGAAATGGATATTGTAAAAGCTGCATTTTTCGGAATATTCACGGCTTTTATTTATGTGCTCATAAGAAATATAAAGCCCGAAATTGCGCCCCTTGTTCTTCTTGGCGGCACTGCGGTTATTCTTTTGACTCTTGCAGACGGCTTGCTTGAAGTTTCAGGCAGGGTGGATGAAATGATGGAGCTTGCAGGCATTGAAAAAGAAAACGTTTCCGTGTTGATGAAATCGCTCGGCATCTGCGTTGTAACTCAGTTTGCGGCGGATATCTGCTACGATAACTCCTGTTCTTCAATAGCGGCGGCGGTTGAGCTTGCAGGCAGAATCGGCGCAATTTCACTTGCAATGCCGCTGCTTCAGAGCGTTGCAAGGCTCGCGATAGGATTGATAAACGGATGAGAAAAAAATACGTTATTCCGGTTTTGCTATTTATATTATTTGTGTTTTCGGTGCAGGCAAGTGCCGCCAATATTGATGAATATAACGGGGACAGCCTTGAAGCGTGCGGTGCGGATGAGCTTTCGGAATATTTATCCGATGAAACCGAAGACTATCTTGAAAAAATCGGTTGCGATGATATTGATTTTGAAAAAATGCTTGACGTATCGCCGAAAGTGGTATTTCAACTCATTTTTGATATGGTCAGGGGAGAAATAAAAGAACCGCTGAAGGCTCTGCTGAAGGTAACGGGCATAGTCCTGCTTGTCAGCGTATGCTCGGGATTTTTCCCCGATGATGAAAAAAGCAAAACCGTTCTGAATATGATTAGCGGATGTGTTACCGTGCTCGGAATTTTTGCTCCTGCAATGAAAAGCGTGAGCGCCGCCGTTTCAGCAATCGGAATGTGCGCCGATTTTGAAAAAGCGCTTATTCCCGTGCTTGCAACCGTGCTGACGGCAAACGGCAATCCGTCGCTTGCGCTTACGTATAAAGGTGCGGCTTTTGCCGCGGCGGAGTTTATCGGCTCTCTTGCATCCGAAACCGCAATGCCGCTAATCGGAATTTCGGCTTCTCTCGGAATAACGGGCGCAATGCTTCCGACCCTGCGCCTTTCCGCAATAAGCGAAATCATACGCAAAACAGCAACAACCGTACTCGGCTGCACGGCAGGATTGTTTACGGGCTTTCTTTCGCTGAAAAGCGTGCTTTCTTCGTCGGCAGACGGTCTTGTTGTTAAAGGAGTAAAAATGGCATCGTCATTCATTCCCGTTGTTGGCAATGCACTCGGCGAAGCATACACTTCGGTTTTTGCCAGTATGTCACTGCTCAGAAACTCGATAGGAATTTATGCCATTGTTGTTATTTTCATAACGGGTGTACCCGTTGCCGTTAATCTTGCGCTCTGGGTTTTCTCAATGCGTATTGCCTGCTCCGTCAGTGAATTGCTGGATTGCAGAATCTGTTCTGAAATACTGAGAAATATCGCCTTCGTTTTTTCGCTCACCAATGCAATTCTGGTGCTTTGTATGGCGGTGTTCATTATTTCATCGGGGCTTGTCGTTTCGTTAAAAGCAGGAGGATAAAATGGATTCGTTTAAACAGTGGGCGCTCTGCCTTATCGTCGGCGCTGCGGCAGGCACTCTTGTTATTGCGCTCTCGCCGAGAGGGTCAATGGATAAAACCGTGAGGGCGGTTATCGGTATTTTTGTTGTTGCGGTGATAAGCGCACCGTTTGCCGATATGCTGAAAAACAGCGGCACCGCCGAGGTTTTTGCGGCTTACGATTATTCTGACGGCATTGAGAATATGAGCGGATTTATGCTTGAATCTTTTTGCGAAAGCGTGAAAAACGAACTTAAAAAATCCGCATCCGCAATCGGAATACCGCTGAAAGAAATATACATTGAAGCGGATATTGATACAGATAATTGCATAATTATACATAAAATATCGGTTGAGATTGAGCCTGAATTCGCTGATAAAGCGGAGGAACTTTCATCGGCTCTCAGCAAAATCGCAGGCGCTTACGTAACGGTAATTGCAGAGTAAGGAACGGTATTTCAACGTGAAAAAACTATCACTGAAGCCCGAAAACATAATAAATAATCTCTCTGAAAAAACGAAGCTTAACCCGAAGGTTCTTATTATTGCCGCTCTGCTTGCGGCAGGTGTTGTTGCGCTGATGCTCAGCGAATTTACGGGCAGAGAAAAACCTGCTCCAGAAGAGGCTTCGACAACCTCGGCTTTTGATTCGGATGCATACGTAACAGAGCTTGAAAACCGTTTGGTGTCAATCATCTCAGCCATTGACGGAGCGGGAGAAACAAGGGTTATGGTAACGCTTGAAAGCGGCGGAGAAGATTTTTATCTCAACAACTCCGATTACGGCGAAAACATAGAAATCAGCGGTGAAAACAGCTATGAGAAAAAAGACGATTACGTTATTGTTGACGGTTCTTCGGGTCAGGGCGGAATAGTGGTCAGAAGAAGCGAGCCGAGGGTGAGGGGCGTTGCGGTTGTGTGCAAAGGCGCAGGCAGTGAAAAGGTTAAAGCGGAGATAACCCGTGCGGTAACCGCATTGCTTGATATAAGCAGTGCGAGAGTGAGTGTGGCTAAAATGAATTAATACATTCATTTTGCATAAAATTACAAACTTGTATTTTCGGAGGAAACTGTGATGATTATCAGAAAAAGACAGCTTTTGCTTGCAACTCTTGTTATTGCCCTTGCGGCGGCGGTGTTTGTGAATTGGTACTATACACGCCCCGATATTGAATCGGCGGATGCCGACGTTTCGTCAACAACTCTGCCCGATGCGCAGGAGGGTGTTAACCTCGGCGATGCACGCTACGTTATTTCAGGCGATGCTATGCTTGATGATACTGCTGCCCAGGCTCAGGCAAGCGAATATTTTGAGAGTGCAAAGCTCAGACGCAGAAATGCTCACGACGAGGCGGCGGAATCGCTGAATGATATCATTAAAGACGGCTCGTCTTCATCGGAGGCTGTTTCGAAGGCAACGGCAGCTCTCGAAGAGCTTGCAAAATCCATTGCTCTCGAAAGCGATATTGAAAATCTTATTTCGGCTAAGGCGGGATGCAAAAATCTTGTTATTCTTAACGGTGGAAATGCCGAAATAATCGTTGAAAACGGCTCACTCGATGACGTGAGCTTAATCAAAATCAAAGAAATTGCCGTTAAGCAGACGGGATATTCGGTTGACAAAATTTCAATTACGGAAATGGAATATTAATAAATATTTTTAAAATATATTGTATAATTATTTAAAAGGTGATATAATCTCTGTATAAATAGGCTGATGCTGTTTAACGGAGGAATTATTTTGACAAGACGTGAAGAAAGAGAGCAGGCTTTTATTCTGCTTTTTGAAAAATCATTCAATCAGGAAATTGAACTTGATGAGCTTTATGCGTTTGCCGTAGAAAACGAAGCGATAACAGGCAGCGAGTTCGTTAAAAACCTGCTTTTCAAAACTTGGGAAAACGTTGAAGATATTGATGCTGTTATCGAAAAATATGCTCACGGCTGGAAGATAAGCCGAATTTCAAAGGTTGCTCTTGCCGTGCTAAGGCTCGCAATCTGTGAAATGGAATATTTTGAGGATATTCCCGTCGGTGTTTCAATCAACGAAGCTGTTGAGCTTTGCAAAACTTATGCCGCAAAGGATGACGCTGCATTCGTAAACGGCATTCTCGGCTCGGTTTCAAAGGAAGCGGAATGATGCGTACTCTCGGAATTGATACCAGCAACTATACAACCTCTGTTTGCGTTTATGACAGCGAAACAGAAACGGTTATCCAGAAAAAACTGCTTCTGCCAGTTAAAGAAGGCGAAAAAGGTCTGCGTCAGAGCGATGCCGTTTTTCATCATACTGCAAGGCTCTACCTTCTGATTCAAGAGCTTTTTGAGGAATACGGCGGAGAGATTGATGCAATCGGTGTTTCTGAAAAGCCGAGGGATGCCGAGGGTTCGTATATGCCTTGCTTCCTTGTGGGCGTTAACGTTGCAAGAAGTATCGGTGCGGTGACGGGTAAGCCAGTTTACGGCTTTTCTCATCAGTCGGGCCATATTGCCGCCGCCCTTTATTCAAGCGGTAGAATGAACTTAATAAACGAAAAATTCATCGCCTTTCACGTTTCCGGAGGCACCAGCGAAATGCTGCTCGTATCTCCGGATGGTGAGAGGGCTTTTGATGTTGAAATAATCGGAGAAACTCTTGACCTCAACTGCGGACAGGCTGTTGACAGAGCGGGCGTTATGATGGGGCTGAAATTCCCCTGCGGCAGAGAGCTTGAGGCTCTTGCACTCGGAAGCGGTGAGAAATACAGCCCGAAAGTCTGCGTGAAAGACGGCAACTGCAGTCTTTCCGGTCTTGAAAACCAATGCAAAAAAATGCTTGATAACGGCGAAACGAAAGAAAACGTTGCCCGTTATTGCCTTGATTTTATTTGCAAAACACTTGAGAAAATGACAGAGTATTCTGTTCGTGAATACGGCAATCTTCCGCTCGTTTTTGCAGGCGGAGTGATGTCGAATTCCATAATCAGAGAAAAAATTCAAAGCAGATTCGGTGCAAGCTTTGCAAAGCCCGAATTTTCGTGTGACAATGCGGCAGGGGTTGCGATTCTTGCGGCGTTGAAAGGTGAAATGCGATGAGCAACGGAGTTGTGTTGAGTGTAAGCCAGCTCAACAGGTATGTTAAATCAATAATTGAGCAGGATATAAACCTGCAGACCGTTTTTGTTCAGGGAGAAATTTCAAATTTCACCAACCACTACAAAACGGGTCATTTCTATATGACAATTAAAGACGAGTATTCGTCGATAAAGGCGGTTATGTTCAAATCCGCAAATATGCGCCTTAAATTTATGCCCGAAAACGCGATGAGTGTTATCATCAGGGGCAGGGTAGCCGTTTTTGAAAGAGACGGTCAGTACCAGCTTTATATTGACGATATGCAGCCCGACGGTACGGGTGCGCTCAGCCTTGCTTTTGAACAGCTGAAACAGAAGCTTGCAAAAGAAGGTCTGTTTGATGTCGGAAAGAAAAAACCGATTCCCGTTTATCCTAAAAAGGTCGGCGTTGTAACGTCGCCTACGGGTGCGGCAATCAGGGATATAATAAACGTTATTTCGCGCAGATTTCCTCTGGCTGAAATTGTTCTTTGCCCCGTTGCGGTGCAGGGTGAATATGCGGCGCCGCAGATAAAAAATGCGATTGAGCTGTTCAACGAATGCAAGGCGGCGGACGTGCTTATTGTCGGCAGAGGCGGAGGCTCGGTTGAAGAATTATGGGCTTTTAACGAAGAAATCGTTGCAAGAGCCGTTGCGGCAAGTGAAATCCCCGTAATATCGGCTGTCGGTCACGAAACGGATTTCACAATCTGCGATTTTGTATCTGACCTCAGGGCGCCTACTCCTTCGGCGGCGGCAGAGCTTGCAGTGCCCGACAGCTTCCAGCAAAGAGAGATGATTTCGTCTTTTTCAAGGCGTATCGACAGCGCTCTTTACGATAAAATCGGCAGAGAAAGTGCTGTTGTTGAGTTGAGAAAATCCGCACTTCAGAGGCTAAGCCCTCAAAATTATATTGATAATCTTCGGATCAGATGCGATAAAGCATCTATGACGATGGATGCCGTCGTTAAGGGCGCATTTGCCGTCAAATCAAAGGAATTTGCGGCTGTTTGTTCAAAGCTTGATGCGCTCAGTCCGCTTAAAATCCTTGCAAGGGGATACGGCGTTGCAAGCAAAAACGGCAGGATTATTTCGGATATAGGCGACGTTGCAACGGGCGACGTTATAAATATCAGGCTCGGCAACGGCGAAGCCGATTGTGAAGTTAAAGAAATAAGAGGATACTGAAATGGAAAAAATAAACTATGAAAAAGCGGTTGCAAGGCTTGAAGAAATTACGGACAAGCTTGAAAACGGCAACCTCCCCCTTGAAGAAATGATGAAGCTTTATGAAGAGGGTACCGTACTTGCTTCAAAGTGTTCAAAAATCCTTGATGAAGCTCAGGTTAAAATAACCGAGCTTTCGGCAGGAAAGGCATAATAAAGATGACAGATTTTGAAAAAAAATTCAGAGGTTACGTTATTGAAATAAACGAAGCGGCTGATTATTACGTTTCTTCGTCGGCATTTGAGGGCAGACATTCATCGGGACTTGATGTTATGCTTGACGCAATGGAATATTCGCTCAAAAACGGAGGCAAGCGCATAAGACCTTTGCTAACTCTTGAATTCTGCAGGGTGTGCGGCGGAGATTATAAAGCTGCAATTCCGTTTGCGCTCGCGGTTGAGATGATACACACCTATTCGCTTATCCACGATGATTTGCCTTGTATGGATAACGACGATATGCGCAGAGGCAAGCCGTCAAGCCACAGAGTTTACGGAGAAGCAAACGCACTTCTTGCAGGTGACGGATTGCTGACCCTCGCTTTTGAAACCGTTCTTTCCGCCGATATTGATGCAGAGAAAAAATCAAAGGCGGCTCTTGAACTTTCAAAAGCGGCAGGTGTTTCGGGTATGATAGGCGGTCAGGTGATGGATCTTGCCAACGAAGAAAAAAACGCAACTCTTGACGAAATTATAACAACCGAAAAGCTCAAAACGGGAGCTTTGATAAAGGTTGCCGCGGTTATGGGCTGCATCGCCGCAGGGGCAAATAAAGCGCAAACCGAAGCGGCAGAAAAATATTGCGAAAATATCGGACTTGCTTTCCAGATTCTCGATGATATTCTTGATGTTACGAGCGATGAAAAAACACTCGGCAAGCCCATCGGCAGTGACAGCGAAAACGGCAAATCAACCTTCGTTTCATTGCTCGGTCTTGACGAATCTTTGCGTGTTGCCGAAGAGCTTACGGTTCAGGCGAAGGCGGCGCTTGATATTTTTGGTGTTGAAGGAGAGTTTCTTTCAGAGCTTGCAGATAAACTTTGCGAAAGAAAAAGCTGATTTATGAGTGGAGAAATTTCAATTCTTGAAAATATAAATAATCCGTCGGACGTAAAAGCGCTGAGTGATTCTCAGCTTGAATCGCTGTGTTCGGAAATACGCAGAACCCTCATTGATACCGTTGCTTCAACGGGAGGGCATCTTGCTTCAAATCTGGGTACGGTTGAGCTGACCGTTGCTCTTCATAAGTCGTTCAACTCGCCCGATGATAAAATAATATGGGACGTCGGTCATCAGGCTTATACGCACAAATTGATTACGGGCAGATATTCTTCGTTTTCAACGTTAAGAACAGAAAACGGCATGTCAGGTTTTGTGCGCCCCGATGAGAGCGTGCATGACAGCTTCTATGAAGGCCACGCAGGTGTTTCCGTTTCTCAGGCGGCAGGCATTGCGGCGGCGAATGCCGTTAAGGGTTCAAAGAACTTTGCGGTTGCCGTTATCGGCGACGGTTCATTCGGCAACGGAATGGTTTATGAGGCGCTCAACCACGCAGGTTCAACCAAAGCAAGGCTTATTATTGTTCTTAACGATAACGAAATGTCAATTTCGGAAAACGTGGGTGCAATGGCGAGGTATCTTGCGGCAGTGCGTTCAAAACCCGAGTATTACCGCCTGAAAGCAGGCGCGGCGAAGACTATCAGAAAGCTTCCGCTTGTGGGTAAATCGCTTGCAAAACACATAATCAAACTCAAAACCGCACTAAAAAACACAATTTATCCGAGCCTTTTCTTTGAGGATCTCGGCTTTCAGTATATAGGCCCCATTGACGGTCACAACATTGAAAGCTTGTGCGAGGCGATGAACAGCGCAAAAACCATTGCCGCACCCGTTGTTATTCATATCAACACTATAAAGGGCAGAGGCTATGATTTTGCCGAAACCTCTCCCGAAAAGTTCCATGGAATTTCAAAATTCGATATAAATACGGGTGAACAGCTTTCGTCGGGAGACAGCTTTTCATCCCATTTCGGCAAAACTCTTTGTGAATTTGCTTCGAAAGATAAGCGTATATGTGCAATTACCGCCGCAATGTCAATCGGCACGGGTCTTGAAGAGTTTTCAAAGACCTACCCCGAAAGATTCTATGACGTGGGCATTGCCGAAGAACATGCGGTCACTTTTGCAAGCGGGCTTTCCGCCGGCGGTATGATTCCCGTTTTTGCCGTGTATTCAACTTTTCTTCAGCGTTGTGCAGACCAGCTTATTCACGACGGCGCACTCCAGAGAAGAAAAATGATTATCGCCGTAGACAGAGCGGGTTTTGTTGGTGAAGACGGCGAAACCCATCAGGGTCTTTTTGACATTTCGCTTGTGCAGAGTATTCCTAACACAACTGTTTATTCTCCGTCAACTTATGAAGAGCTTTCCAAAGCAATGTATAATGCTTTCTATAAAGATGAAAATCTTGTTATTATCCGTTATCCGAGAGGCAGTGCGCCTGAAGCGGAAACAACGGGAGCCGATTATGAGGCTTTCGGCGAAGATGCGGATATCGGAATTATGACCTACGGCAGGCTTTATTCCAACGCTGTCAAAGCGGTTGAAAAGCTTGCTGAAAAAGGCATAAAAACCAAGCTTATAAAGCTCCATAAAATAAAGCCGCTTTCCGACGGCGCGGTTGAAGAAGCGGCAAAATGCAAAAAACTATTCTTCTTTGAAGAAGGAATGCGAGCAGGCGGTGTGGGCGAAGTTATGGCTTCAAGGCTTCTCGAAAAGGGCTTTGGCGGAAGCTTTTCTCTTACTGCGGTTGATAACGAATTTGTCAGCCACGCAAGTGTTTCTTCACTTCTCGAAAAATATTCGATGAGCGCAGAAAAAATGTATGAAAAGATATTGAACGAGGTTGAGCGATGAGCGAAAAATTACGCCTTGACGTTGCGGTATATGAAAGAGGATTTGCCGAAACAAGAGAAAAGGCAAAAGCAATGATAATGGCAGGCAGTGTTTATCTTAACGGTCAGAAGGCCCTCAAAGGCGGCGTCAATATAAAAGAAACAGACGTTATCGAGGTCAGGGGAGCGGTCAATCCCTTTGTCAGCAGGGGCGGTCTTAAGCTTGACAAGGCGATGAAAAGCTTTGGTCTTGATTTAACCGAAAATATCTGTATGGATATCGGTGCATCAACGGGCGGCTTTACCGACTGTATGCTCACCAACGGCGCAAAAAAGGTTTATGCAATAGACGTCGGCTACGGTCAGCTTGCCTGGAAGCTCAGGTGCGACGAAAGAGTTGTTAATCTTGAAAGAACGAATTTCAGATACGTTACAAGGGAGCAGGTGCCTGATGAGGTTGATTTCGCTTCGGTTGACGTTTCGTTTATTTCACTCAAGCTGATTCTTCCCGTTATGCATACTCTTTTAAAAGACGGCGGAAGGTCGGTCTGCCTTATCAAGCCGCAGTTTGAAGCAGGCAAAGAAAACATCGGCAAAAAAGGCGTTGTAAGGGATAAAAGCGTTCACGAAGCCGTTGTTGAAAACATAACAACCTTTGCCGCAGAAAACGGATTCAAGGTGTTGGGCGTTGATTTTTCGCCTATCAAAGGCCCTGAAGGCAACATAGAATATCTTATGTTCATTGAAAAAACCGACAGCGGTGAAATGCTCTGGGAGGGTTCGGTTTCAGAACTTGTTGAGCGTTCACACGAAAATCTGGATAAATAAAGAGGGTACATTTATGAAAATTACTCTTATACCCAATCTGACCCGCAGCGAAGCACCGGTGGTAACTGCAGGAATATGCAAATGCCTTGAATCGCTCGGTGCAAAGTTCAGCTTTCCGTTGGATTATAAAGACGGTTTTGCGTTTACGGGTGCAGATTTTCTGCCTGAAAACGAAGCAATAGACGGCTGTGATGCAGTTATAGCGGTTGGCGGCGACGGTTCGATTATTCACGCCGCAAAGCTTGCCGCAGTTAAGCAAAAGCCGATTCTCGGTGTCAACGCAGGCAGGCTCGCTTTTATGGCAGGGCTTGAGGATAATGAACTCCACCTGCTTTCTCGCCTTATTGACGGCGACTACAGCCTTGATAAAAGGCTGATGCTTAAAACGAACATAATCAAAGGCAACGAGGTTTTGTACAGCGACTACTGTGTTAACGACTGTCTTATAACCAACGAAGAAAAACAGAGAATGACCGCTATTGACGTGTCGCTCAACAGCAGCCGATTCAACAGCTATCTGTGCGACGGCGTGCTGATTTCAACTCCTACGGGTTCAACCGCATATTCTCTTTCGGCAGGCGGACCCGTTGTTGACCCCGAGCTTGAAAGCATATTGTTAACACCACTTTGCCCCCATTCTCTTGTTGACCGTTCGCTGATTTTCAGGCCCGATGCGGTGCTTACGGTCAATTCTGCAGAGAATCAGGCGCTCTGTCTTTCGGCTGACGGCGTGCAGCCCGTCACTATTGAAAACGGTTGCCGTGCGGAGATTTCAAGGGCTGAATTCACGGCAAATTTCATCAGAATAAAATCCGATAACTTTATCGATATTTTATATAAAAAGCTTGCACAAAGACGATAAAAACAAGGAGTGTATATTGTGAAAAAGAAAAGACACGAGGCGATAATCAGACTCATCGAACAGCATTGCCTCTCGACTCAGACGGATCTTCTCGAAATGCTCAAAGCTGAGGGTTTTGACACCACTCAGGCAACCATTTCGAGAGATATCAAAGACCTCAGACTCATCAAGAAAGTTGACGATATGGGCAGAAGCAGATATGCCGTTGATAACGGTGATTCGGGCGAACTTCTCGGCAAATACAAGAGCATCTTCAGCCACTCGGTTCTTTCGGCTGATTTTGCAGGTCATACGGTAGTGATCCGTTGCTATACGGGTATGGCTCAGGCTGCCTGTGCGGCGCTTGATGCAATGCACTGGGAGGGTCTTGTAGGCACTCTCGCAGGCGATGACACGATTTTTGCGCTTTGCAAAACCCCTGAACACGCAAGCCGTATGAAAGACGCAATCGCAGAATTCGTTGACTGAGTTCCCGAAAGGAAAGATTTTTAATTATGCTTATCAATTTAAAAATCGGGAATATAGCCGTTATAGAAAGTGCCGAAATTGAATTTGATTCGGGGCTTAACGTTATGACGGGTGAAACGGGTGCGGGTAAATCCATCGTTATAGATGCGATAAACGCCGTGCTCGGTGAACGCACGTCAAGAGAGCTTATCAGAACGGGTTCGGAAAGCGCGAATGTCTATGCAACTTTTGCTGATATCAGCGATGAAACCGAGCGCATTCTTGACGAAGCGGGGATTGAAAAAATGCCCGATAAAACTCTTGTTCTGAGCCGTTCAATCAGCTTGTCGGGCAAAAACGTGTGCCGTGTCAACGGCTGCCCTGCAACGGTATCGGTGCTTAAGGAAATCGGCTCGGGTCTTATCAATATTCACGGTCAGCACGACAGCCAGGCGTTGCTCTCGCCCGATAAACACTGCGGATTCATAGATTTGCTTGCTGAAAATTCGGATATAAGAAATGAATATAAAACAGTATTCACGAATCTTGTTTCTGTTAAGAGAGAACTCGATGCTCTTTATGACAGCAGGGATGAAAAAGCGGCAAGGCTTGATTATCTCAATTTTCAGATTAATGAAATTGAGCAGGCAGGCGTGCGTGAAGGCGAAAGAGATGAACTGGCCAAAGAAAAAGAACTTCTTCAGCACAGCGGAAGAGTTATCAAATCGCTTGAAAAGGCTTATGCCGCATTAAGCGACGACAGCGGAATTCTTGCAGGCGTTGAAGATTGTGCATATGAGCTTGAAACAGCTTCCAAATACTACGAAAATGCAGAAAACAGCGCAAAGGGAATAAGAGGGATTTCTTATGAGCTTGCCGAGTATTCGGCAGAAATAAGGAATCTTATTGATGGCTTCGACTACAGCCCCGAGAGGCTTTCAGAGATAAACGAAAGGCTTGATTTCCTCTATCGTCTCTCAATGAAATACGGCGCAACCGAAGCGGAGATTCTTTCTGCTTTTGAAAAAGCCGTTGCCGAACGAAGTGCAATAGAAGTTTCTGACGAAAGAATTGCAGAGCTTGAAAAAACTCTTTTTGCTCTTTCGGATGAAATAAAAATTCTCTCAGCAAAGCTTACCGAAAGCCGTATGAAAGCGGCAGGAGAATTTGAAAAAAGCGTTAAAGCGGAGCTTGAATTCCTTGATATGCCGAAGGTTACGTTTGTTGTTGACCGCAAACAGACCGCGCTCACTTCAAAGGGTGCGGATGCAATCGAATTCTTAATCAGCGCAAACCCCGGCCAGGAGCCGAGACCCATTGCAAAAATCGCTTCGGGCGGTGAATTATCAAGAATTATGCTTGCGATAAAGAACGTGCTTTCTGATAAAGACGAGGTTGCGACGCTTATTTTTGATGAGATTGATACGGGTGTAAGCGGCTCGGCGGCAGAAAAAATTGCGCTCAAGCTTCATCAGGTTTCAAAGGGCAGGCAGGTTATCTGCGTTACCCATCTTGCCCGTATAGCCGCTCAGGCGGACAGGCAGATGAAAATTTCGAAATCTGTTGATGAAGATAAAACTTATACCAAAATCGACGCTCTTGACTTCGAGGGCAGAGCCGCCGAAATTGCAAGGATAACTGCAGGCGAAAACGTAACGGCACTGCAGATTGAAACAGCAAAAGAAATGCTGATAAACGCAGGAAACGGAGGTAATCCATAATGAAATTCGGAGTATGTGTCGGCACGGATATCCAAAAAATGAAGCTGATAAAAGAAATCGGCTATGATTATGCGGAGAGCCACTGTCAGGAAATTGCCTCAAAATCTTTTGAACATCTTGACGAAATGAAAGCTGCGGGCTTGCCCGTTGTTGCCGCAAACTGCTTTATCGGTATGCGTGTTGTGGGCGAAGAAAAGGACTATGCAGCGATTGATTCTTATCTTTCAACTCTTTTTGAAAAAGCATCGTATCTCGGGCTTGAATATCTTGTTTTCGGCTCGTCAGCTGCAAGAAGAATCCCCGAAGGTATGAGTCTTGAAGAGGGCAGGGCGGAGATAGTTGAATTCCTTAAATATCACGTTGTGCCTCAGGCGGAAAAATATAATATTCCAGTTGCGATTGAGCCTTTAAGACCTCAGGAATGCAACGCAATCAACACGATTGATGACGGCGTTGAGGTTGCAAAAAAAGTTGATTCACCTTATATTAAAGTGCTTGCCGACGTTGCGCATATGTATTGCCAGAATGAGTCTATGGAGAAGATTCTTGATTATAAAGGCAGTATAGTACACGCTCATACCTCAAATCCCGACCCTGACCCGTCATCAGACAAAAAAAGAATTTATCCCCAAAAAGGTGATGCTTTTTCTCAGGCATCGTTTGTTGAGCCGCTTAAGGCAGTCGGCGTAAAGTATTGTTCAATCGAAGCAGACGTGATTGATTTTGAGAGCGATGCAAGAGGCGCATATGAAGTGCTTAAGGAGTTGAGGTAAAATATGAAACTTAATAAAAATGACGTTGTTCTTTTTTCGGGTGACTCCATAACCGACGGCGACAGAGGCAAAAGTATGGACTGCAACCATATTATGGGCCACGGCTATCAGTATATTGTTGCAGGCAGGCTTGCGCTTGATAATGCGGAGAATATGCCCAAATTCATCAACAAAGGCTATTCGGGCGAAAATGCGGAAGGACTTTATGAAAAGTGGCAAGCCGATGTTATCGACAATAAGCCGACTGTGTTGAGCATACTTGTAGGCGTAAACGACGGCGGTTACGGATACCATAACGGTCTTACTCCCGATGAAGCTGCAAACCGCCACGAAACAAATCTCCGCGCAATTCTTGAAATGACAAGAAAAGAACTTGGCGATATTAAAATTATTGTTTGCGAGCCGTTTTATTTTCCGCTTGATAAATCGGATTATTCTTATAGATACACACCGCATCCCGACGGCGTTGAGGGTCCTTTTAAAAGACCTGACAGTAATGACCCGGAGGATTCCGTTGCTTACCGTGAGGCGGCTAATATCAGAATCAGAGCGGCAACAAGAAAACTTGCAGAGGAATTCGGCTGTGTTTTTGTGCCTCTTTATGATAAAATCAAAGAGCAGGCAGAAAGATCGAGAATTGAGTATTTTGTCTGGGACGGTACTCATCCCAGCATTGCAGGCCATATGATTATTGCAGAAGAATGGCTTAAACGTGTAAACGAGTGTTGACAATATCAGACACTTAAATATAATATAATTCAGTAAATAAAACCGAAAGGAATGTTTAATATGCAGATTTATGAAGAACTTGTTGCAAGAGGACTTATTGCGCAGGTAACGGATGAAAAGGAGATAAGAGAGCTTATCAACAACGGTAAGGCTGTTTTTTATATTGGCTTTGACCCCACGGCTGACAGCCTCCACGTAGGTCACTTTATGGCACTTTGCCTTATGAAGCGTCTTCAGATGGCAGGTAACAGACCCATTGCTCTTCTCGGTGGCGGTACGGGTATGATAGGCGACCCCTCGGGCAGAAGCGATCTCCGTCAGGTGCTTACAAAGGAAACAATCGAGCATAACGTTGAATGTTTCAAAAAACAGATGAGCCGTTTCATCGAATTCGGTGAAGGCAAGGCAATGATGATAAACAATGCTGATTGGCTTCTTGACCTTAACTATGTTGAAGTTCTCCGCGAAGTTGGTGCTTGCTTCTCAGTTAACAATATGCTCCGTGCAGAATGCTATAAGCAGAGAATGGAAAAGGGTCTCAGCTTCCTTGAATTCAACTATATGATTATGCAGAGCTATGACTTCTATCATCTCTTCAAGGAATACGGCTGCAATATGCAGTTCGGCGGCGACGATCAGTGGTCAAATATGCTCGGCGGTACAGAGCTTATACGTAAAAAGCTCGGCAAGGATGCCTATGCAATGACTATCACTCTTCTTCTTAATTCAGAAGGCAAAAAGATGGGTAAAACCGCTTCGGGCGCAGTATGGCTTGACCCTGAAAAGACATCACCCTATGAGTTCTATCAGTATTGGCGTAACGTTGCCGATGACGACGTTCTCAAGTGCATCCGTATGCTCACCTTCCTTCCTCTTGAAGAGATTGACGCTATGGACAGCTGGGAAGGCAGCCAGCTCAACACTGCAAAGGAAATCCTTGCTTTTGAACTTACAAAGCTTGTTCACGGCGAAGAAGAGGCAACAAAGGCTCAGGCTGCCGCAAAGGCAATCTTCAGCGGTGCGGCTGACCTTGACAATATGCCTTCCACAACTCTTGCTGATTCAGATTTCACAGACGGCTCAATCGATATTCTCGAAATTCTCGTTAAGGCTGAAATCACAAAGTCAAGAGGCGAAGGCAGAAGACTTGTTCAGCAGGGCGGTATTTCGGTTGACGATGCAAAGGTAACCGATTTCACTCTCAGCTTCACTCAGGCTGCTCTTAAGGAAAAGCCCGTCGTAGTTAAGAAGGGTAAGAAAATCTTCCACAAGATCGAGGCATAAAATGGAAAAATATGCTGTGTTCCTTGATATTGACGGCACTTTGATAAGTAACAGCTTTCAGATTCCCGAGCGCAACTTAAAGGCTATTGCCGCCGCAAGGGAAAAGGGGCATATGGTGTTTATCAATACGGGCAGATCGTGGGGCAACATTCCGCCGCAGCTTTGCAGTCAATTCAACGTTGACGGTATTATTGCAGGCAGCGGTGTTATGATAACAATGGGCGGTGAAACCGTATATAAAAAGTCAATGAGCAATGATCTGGTCAGACGTTTGACGGAATATGCTTTTGAACACCGTGAATATTGGTATATCTTTGAAGGACTTAACAGAATTTACGTTGTTTCAAACGAAATCCGTTCACGCGCCGATTATCAGATACCGCTTGAAAAAGCAGGGGATTATATCCTGATGAACGATGACGAAATTCAGGTTATTGCAATGGGCATTAAAGTACCCGATGATTTCAAAGAAAAATTCTGCGACGAAATAACCGTTTTTCAGTTTGATACTTATGCCGATTGCGTCATCAAAGGCGTCAACAAGGCAACGGGCATTGAAAAGGTGCTTGAACTTACGGGCATAAAAAAAGAAAACACCATCGCGATTGGCGACAGCAACAACGATTTTGATATGATAAATTATGCAGGAATCGGCGTTGCAATGGCGAATGCACAGCAGAGCATACTCGATATTGCCGATTACGTGACCGCGTCCGCAAAGGATTGCGGAGTTGCTCAGGCGATTGAAAAGTTTCTGCTTTAATACTAAGTAAAGGAGTGTCAGAATAATGAAAAAATTAACAAAAGCCGTTATCGGCACCGCCGTAGGCGCAACAGTTGCATCTCTTGCTCTCGGCGAGTTTATGTATCACGCTGTTCTCAATATGGATATTCAGATGTGGGCGGCAAAAAAAGGCATTCTCAGAGACCCTGATGAAGAAAGATTCTGGGCAGAATGCGATATTTATCAGGACAGCCTCAAGTGGTTTGAAGAGATTAAACCCGAAACGCTGACCATCTTCTCAAGACTGGGCAGAGATATGCGAGCTGATTTCATTCCTGCTGATGCTCCGAGCGATAAATGGGCTATTGTTATTCACGGCTATACTGCAGGAACTTCGTTTATGGCTCACTTTGCGTGGAAATATCACACTCTCGGCTATAACGTTATACTGCCTCATATGGTCGGTCACGATTCAGACAGCGTAAAATACTGCTCAATGGGTTATTATGACAAACTTGTTATAGTTGACTGGATTAACTATATTGTCAATCTTAATCCCGATGCAAAAATTCTTATGCATGGCGTATCAATGGGCAGCGCAACAACTATGCTTGTAACGGGCGAAGATATTCCCGATAACGTGGTTTGTGCGGTTGCCGACTGCGGATACACAAGCTGTTGGGATGAATACGTTTATCAGGCAAAGAATATGTTCCATATTCCCGCATTCCCCGTTGTAGCTTACGCAAACGTTGTTTCAAAAAGGCAGAAAAACTTTGATTTCAAAAAGTGTTCGCCGATTGAAGCAATTAAGAAATCAAAAACGCCCACTATATTCCTTCACGGCGACAAAGACGATTTTGTGCCGTATCATATGATGAAACCGCTTTATGAAGCCTGCGCGGCAACGGATAAAAAGATGGTTACGATACCCGATTCGTTCCACGCAAACGCCGCATTTGCCGATAACGAGCTTTATTGGGGCGAAGTTGAAAAATTTATGTCAAAGTGTTTTTAAACAATAAAACCGCAGGAGCAATCCTGCGGTTTTTTATGCTAATATGCTGTTAAGTTTTGCCATTGCGTCTTTCGTAGGCTCGGGGATATGTTCAAACGGAAAATCAATTCCCATTTTGTCATATTTCACCTGACAGATTTTTCTGAACGCCAGAAGCTCTGTTTTGTCAACGCAGCTATGAGTGCCTGCAATTTCTTTGAGCGCAAGAATATTCTCTTCGTTATCGTTAAGAGAGGGGATAATCACCTGACGGAGCGTAACGGGAATATTCTCTGCGTTGAGATAATCAAGAAAATCAAGAACGTTCTGCATTCCGCAGCCTGCGTATTCTCTGTAAAGAGAATCGCAGGTGTATTTTATATCAAGCAGAACTCTGTCCGTTTCTTTTAAAAGAGCTTTCACAGAATCATTCATAATGCTGCCCGAAGTGTCAAGGCAGGTGTTTATGCCTTCTTTGCGGCAAAGCTCAAATATCTCTTTCACAAAATCCGCCTGCAGAAGCGGTTCACCGCCCGAAACGGTTATTCCGCCCTCTGCGCCGAAATATTCTTTGTATCTCACGGCTCTTTTTACAACTTCCTCTGCGGAATATTCAGTGCCGTCGCCGATTTTCCAGGTGTCGGGATTATGGCAGCAGCCGCATCGGAGATTGCAGCCCTGAGTGAACACAACAAAGCGTATTCCCGGGCCGTCTATCGCGCCGAGGCTCTGAAAAGAATGAACTTTACCCGTCATATCGCTTCGTGGAAGGTGCGGCTGATAACCTCTCTCTGCTGCTCTCTTGAGAGCTTGTTGAAGTTAACCGCATAGCCTGAAACTCGGATAGTGAGGTTAGGATATTCTTCGGGGTTTTCATAAGCTTTCATCAGCGTTTCTCTGTTGAGTACGTTAACGTTGATGTGGTGAGCCTTCTTTGCAAAGTAGCCGTCAAGAATCGAAACAAGGTTTGTGATTCTTTCATCTTCATCTCTGCCGAGTGCATCGGGAGTGATTGAGAAGGTATTTGAAACACCGTCGCGGCAATCGTCATAGCTGATTTTTGCAACTGAGTTAAGCGATGCGAGTGCGCCGTTTTCTTCTCTGTTATGCATCGGGTTTGCGCCGGGTGCAAAGGGTGCGGATGCTTTTCTGCCGTCAGGTGTTGCACCTGTATTCTTGCCGTACATAACGTTTGATGTGATAGTAAGAACAGAAAGAGTGTGAATAGCTTTTCTGTAAGTGGGAGTTTTGCGAAGCTCTGTTATAACCTTATGAGCCATATCCTTTGCAATAAGGTCAACTCTGTCGTCATCGTTGCCGTATTTGGGGAAATCGCCCTCTGTCTTGAATTCAACAATGAATCCGCTGCTGTTTTTAACGGGCTGAACGTTTGCAAATTTGATTGCGCTGAGTGAGTCCGCAACAACGGAAAGGCCTGCAATGCCGAATGCCATAAAACGCTCAACGTCGGTATCGTGAAGAGCCATCTGGGTCTTTTCGTAGGCATATTTATCGTGCATATAGTGAATGATGTTCATTGTGTTAACGTAGAGGTTGCTCAGCCAGCTGATATAAATATCAAAGCGTTCCATAACCTCTTCGTAATCAAGCTTATCGCCGCCGAGAACGGGCATCTGCGGGCCGATATGCATACCGCTTGTGGTATCGTAACCGCCGTTGATTGCGATAAGCAGAAGCTTTGCAAGGTTGCAGCGTGCGCCGAAGAACTGCATCTGCTTGCCGACCTTCATTGCCGAAACACAGCAGGCAATCGCATAGTCATCGCCGTAGATGGGGCGCATAACGTCATCGTTTTCATACTGGATTGAGTCTGTATCAGCTGAAACCTTTGCACAGAATTTCTTGAAATTCTCGGGCAGTGAATTTGACCAGAGAACGGTAAGGTTAGGTTCGGGTGACGAGCCGAGAGTATAAAGTGTATTAAGAATACGGTAGCTGTTTTTTGTTACAAGGGTTCTGCCGTCTTCACCCATACCGCCGACTGCTTCGGTTATCCACATCGGGTCGCCGCCGAAAAGTTCGTTGTACTCGGGTGTGCGAAGATGACGGGCAATGCGGAGCTTCATAACAAAATCGTCAATAAGCTCCTGTGCGCCCTCTTCGGTAAGAACACCGTTTGCAATATCTCTTTCAATATAAATATCAAAGAAAGTGCTTACTCTGCCGAGCGACATTGCGGCGCCGTTCTGCTCCTTGATTGCGCCGTGATAGCCGAAATAGGTCCACTGAATGGCTTCTCTTGCGTTTGAAGCGGGCTGGCTGATATCAAAGCCGTACATAGCCGCCATTTCTTTAAGATAACCGAGAAACGTGATCTGCTGGAAGAGTTCTTCGTCAAGGCGGATTTGCTCGGTGTTAAAAGCTTCGTTTGAAAGTGCGTTTTTATCTTTCTTCTTCTCTTCAATGAGCTTGTCTATTCCGTAAAGAGCAACTCTGCGGTAATCGCCGATGATTCTGCCCCTTCCGTATGCATCGGGCAAACCTGTGATAACGTGGCATTTGCGTGCCTGACGCATTTCTTCGGTGTATGCGCGGAAAACGCCGTCATTATGGGTTGTACGGAAGCGGAATTCTTCCTCAACCTTTTTGCTGAGTTTATAGCCGTAGGCTTCGCAGGCCTGACGCACCATTCTCATACCGCCGAAGGGGTTAACACCCCTTTTGAGGGGGCGGTTGGTCTGCATACCTACGATTAATTCGTTATCTTTATCAATATATCCGGGCGAATAGCTTGTGAGCGACGAAACGGTAGCTGTGTCAATATCAAGCACGCCACCAAACTGACGTTCAAGGGCAAAGAGTGCTTCAAGCTTCTTCATAAGTTGCTGAGTGCGTTCTGTTGCGCCTGCAAGGAAATCGCCGTTGCCCTCATATTCCTTATAGTTTTTCTGAATGAAGTCACGAACGTTGATTTCATCCTGCCATACGCCTGCATTAAAGCCGTTCCAATTCTTGTGTTCCATAGAAAGTCCTCCTTCGTGATGCACTGATTACCCCTTTAAAAAAACAAAAAAGGGCTAATCAGTTTGAAAAACTGATCGCCCAGACGGTCGGCATATAATACTTTTCGACTCAATAATTGATATGGTTTTGAACGGAATATTTCCGCCACAGCTTCGTTGAAAAACTTTGAAATAACCTCGTATTCCTGCAGATTTTCGCCTTGCTGTGACGAAAATCTTCGCTTTCAAAACTGCTTCGCATCTGAAATACTTTTGTATTTCAGACATATGATATTATTGATTCAAAAAGTATACCTTACTTATGAAGGTATATGTTTACATTCCCCCGCGGTGATCCGCTTTTCCGTCAGTCATGTAAACTTCTTGTCTTAATTATACATAAAGTGTATAGCTTTGTCAATCAATAAAAAGAATAAAAGCACCGTGTGACGGTGCTTTGTTTTTTGGTTATTTTATATGATTACTGCATTTTTTCCTGCTTAACCTTGTGGTCAACGATGTGGCGTTTTGCAAGTTCAGCGGTTACCTCGTCAAGAGTGATGCCCATTTCAATCATCATAACTGTGACGTGATAAAGAAGGTCTGCAATTTCATAAATTGTTTCAGCCTTGTCGCCGCCCTTTGCGCCGATAATAACTTCCGTGCATTCTTCGCCGACTTTTTTGAGAATTTTGTCGATTCCCTTTTCAAAAAGATAGGTTGTGTATGAGCCTTCCTTTTTTTCAACCTTTCTTCCGACAAGCATTTCATAAAGACCTTCATATGAAAAAGCTTCCTCTTCGGGAGCAACGATATCTTCAAAAAAGCAGGTTTCGCTGCCCGTATGGCAGGCAGGACCGTTTTTGATAACGTCGATAAGAAGAGTATCCTTATCGCAGTCAGTGCGGATTGAAACAACCTGCTGAGTGTTGCCCGAGGTTTCGCCCTTTCTCCAGAGTTCCTGACGGCTTCTGCTCCAGAAGCAGGTTTTGCCCTCTTTGATTGTGATATCAAGGCTTTCAGCGTTCATATATGCAAGCATAAGCACCTTTTTGCTGTAATGATCCTGCACGATTGCAGGGATAAGTCCGTCTGCATTATATTTAAGTTCAACCATTTTTATATCCTCATCTCTATGTTATTATCGTTAAGATATCTCTTCAGATCCATAATGTCAACTTCCTTGAAATGGAAGATTGAAGCGGCAAGACCCGCATCTGCACAGCCTGCTCTGAAAAGCTCAAGGAAATCTTCTTTTTTGCCTGCACCGCCGCTTGCGATAACGGGTATTGAAACAAGGTCGCTGATTTTCTGAAGCATTTCAAGGTCAAAGCCTTTCTTCACGCCGTCGGTATCAATGCTGTTAACAACAAGCTCGCCCGCGCCGTTGTTTTCGCCCATTTTTGCCCATTCAAGAGCATCAATGCCTGTATCAATTCTTCCACCCTTGCTGAAAATATGGAACGAGCCGTCAACGCGCTTTATATCCATTGAAAGCACAACACACTGGTCGCCGTATTTCTTTGCCGCTTTTTCAATGAGCGAAGGGTCTTTTATTGCGCCCGAGTTTACGGAAACCTTATCTGCACCGCATTTGAGCACTCTGTCAAAATCATCAAGAGTGTTGATTCCGCCGCCAACGGTGAGGGGAATGAAAATTTCGCTTGCAACCTGAGTGAGAGCATCCGTGAAAAGCGCTCTGCCTTCAAATGAAGCGGTTATATCATAAAACACAAGCTCATCTGCGCCGCTGTCATTATAAAAATGAGCAAGCTCAACGGGTGAGGCAACGTCCTGAATGCCTTCAAAATTAACGCCTTTAACAACTCTGCCGTTTCTAACGTCAAGGCAGGGGATTATTCTTTTTGTAATCATAAAGCACCTCCTGCGGCAAGTGCATCTTTAAGACTGAGCTTGCCTTCATAAACCGCTTTGCCGACTATTGCGCCGTAAATACCCATTTCGTTGAGAGTTTTCAGCTCGTCTGCAAAGGTTATGCCGCCCGACGCAACGATATCAAGACCTTTGATTGCGGAAAGCTCTTTGTAAATTTCAAGGTTTGTGCCCGAGAGCATACCGTCTTTTGAAATATCGGTGTAAATAACGGTTGAAACGCCCGAATCACGTAGCTTTTTGCAAAACTCAACGGAATTGACGTTTGTTGTTTCCTGCCAGCCGCTTACCGCAACAAAGCCTTCCTTTGCGTCAACGCCAACTGCAACCGCATTGCCGAATTCCTTAACCGCCTCTTCAACAAAGGGGTAGTTTCTGATAGCGGCGGTGCCGAGAATAACACGCTTTACGCCGAGTGAAAGGTAATCTTCAATTCT
>JAZSBC010000085.1:0-11619 GCA_045602245.1 Acutalibacteraceae bacterium
GAGCCGAATCCCGAAATAAATCAACGGGTTCCGGCTCTTTTTTATTTGCAACACTAAATTGGCAAGCAAGGCAAACGTGAACACAAACACAAAAATTCATTTGCAATTTATCTCGCTTGTTGGTGAAATATTTTCCCCAAATCCCTGAAAAAATCGGAGAAGAATTTCCAATAAATTCTCTCCGAGCGACGCCACAGTGGCTTGATTGTTTCTAAAAAGAATTTTATAGTGTATAATTTGCATTCGGTTGAATACTGTGTTATGATTATGAATATAAGAACTCAAAAACATTATGATCAGGTGAACTATGAAAATTATTATTGATGCGGATGCGTGTCCGGTGGTTGATATTGCCGTTGGCATAGCCAAAGAACGCAAACTTGAATGTATAATTGTTTGCGACAACACTCATTTCATTCAGAAAGACGGTGCTGAAACGATTATTGTTGACAAGGGTGCAGATTCTGCCGATTGCAAGATTGCGAATCTTACCGTAAAGGGTGATGTTATCATTACTCAGGATTACGGTCTTGCAGCTCTTGTGCTCGGAAAAGCCGGTAAAGAGCTTAATCAGAACGGTCTGATATATTCTGATACGAATATCGAAAAACTGCTTTTCACCCGTTATATCGGCAAGAAAGAGCGTATGGCAGGTAACAGAACAAAAGGTCCCCCAAAGAGAACGCCACAGAATGATTCTGATTTCATAAAGGCGTTCAATCTGTGTCTTGATTGTAATTGAGATAAAGCAAAGGCAGGGACGAAAATCCCTGCCTTAATTTTATCTGTAAACTATTTCTTTGCTAAAATTTTCGGTTGATAAATCTGATGTATTAATAACCAAAGCCGACGGATTAAAACCCGTCGGCTTTTTCAATGATATTACAATAACAAAAACAATTATGGTTATTTGCATAATTTTGTAACAAATTAAAACAAAAAATCCGAGGAAAAACTCCTCGGATTCTGGTGGAGACGGAGAGGATCGAACTCTTGACCTCTTGAATGCCATTCAAGCGCTCTCCCAGCTGAGCTACGCCCCCATAACTTTGCTGACTTATTCTATCACACATTTTCCAAAAAATCAACCCCAAATAAAAAATGATTAATTCTTTATCAAAATCATTAAAATATATCAAAAATGTTGACAATATTTATTAAAATATATATAATGGAACAATATGATTATAGAGGTGAAATGTTTTATGGATTTATATTTAGATATAATTCCCGCAAGTTTAAATTTTGATTTATTGTCTTTTAAGGGTATTTTCAATGAATTGATTACCGATTTCACAAAGAACGGCGATTATATCGTGAGAATGCTCATAGCATGTATCTGCGGTATTTTTATCGGGTTTGAGAGAAGTCGCCGCCAGAAAGATGCAGGTATACGAACTCATATGATCGTTGCTCTTGGTGCAGCACTTGCAATGATTGTATCAAAGTACGGTTTCTTTGATTTGCTTGAGTTTGAAGGACTCAGGGCGGATGCTTCAAGAATTGCCTCAAACGTTATCACGGGCGTCGGTTTCCTCGGCGCAGGCGTTATCTTTGTAAGAGACGTATCAATCAAAGGTCTTACCACTGCCGCAGGCATTTGGGCAACCGCAAGCGTCGGTCTTGCAATCGGCGCCGGAATGTATACCGTAGGTATCGGCGCAACAATAGTTATGATTATTTTTCAGTTCGGTTTTCACAGATTCTTCAGAGGGCTTGAAAACACAATAAACGAATTCACTGTTGTTCTTCGTGACGACCCTGATGCCGTTAAGAATTTCAGATATACTCTTGAAGAGAACAAAGTTTTAATTGAGAAATGCAAAATGTCAAGAAACCCCGATTCAACCGTAACTCTTGATATAACGATAAAAAAAGCAAGAACCACTTCAATGAACGATATTCTTGTTATTGCAGAAAAAGACGAAGACGTTTTATCAGTCGAAATCTAAAGTTAAAGCCCCTCGGATGAGGGGCTTGTTTTATTTTATCAATCCTGTAATAAAAGCAGCTGCACACGCCGAAAGCGCAACAACAGTAAGAGGAAGCTTAAAGTATGCCAATACGATTGCAACAATCGTTCCTGCAATCGCAGTAACGGTATCAGACGTTGAATAAAATATAGCAGGGAATGTCATTGCACTGAGAACTGAATAAGGAATATAATACAAAACACCCTGAATAAACCTTGATTTGATTTTCTTACGAAAAACAGTAAACGGAATCATTCTGATAAGATAAGTCACGCCTGCCATAACAATAATATAAAGAATCATTGTCATTATTTATTATCCTCCTTTTCCGCAAGTTCAATCGGAAACAGAAGAGCGCCGATAACAGCTGCAAGAAGCGAGCTTATGATAATTGCAAACCCCGAAGATAAAGCAGGAAAAGCGAACTTGCAAACAATGCTGAAAACCGCAGCAAGACAAATTACCACAAGATCTTTTCTGTTTGCTCTTGCCGCCGGAACAATAATCGCAATAAACATACCGTATAAAAGAATACCCATTGCAGCAGTTATTGTTTCAGGCAGTCCCATACCTGCCAAGGCGCCGAAAGCAGTGCCTCCCGTCCAACCCAAAGACGCGATAAGAATCATTCCGTACATATATGAAGGGTCAATTTTTTCTTTCTGAGATGAAGCAACCGCAAATATTTCATCCGTTATTCCGAATGAGGCTAAAATACGGTGCGGCGTTGTGAACTTATCCGATAATTTTTGAGAAAGAGACAGACCCATAAGAGAATATCTTAAGTTGATAACAAATTGAGTAAGCGCCATTTCAAACAGAGATCCGCCAGCTGCTATTATTGTAACGCCTGCAGCCTGTCCTGCGGATGTGAGATTAGTCAATGAAATCATTATCGCTTCAACAGCTTTGATTCCTGACTGCACCGCCATAATTCCGAATCCGAAGGAAACGGAAAAATAACCCAATGCAATAGGAACACCTTGAGATAATCCTTTTGTGAACGGTGATTTCACTTTTAAACTTCCTTTCATTTTAATCTCAATCCCTTTGGATAATGATTTTTCGCTCTGCCCGAAACGACCTTAACTCCGCCGAGAGTACATCCATCAACCGTAACAACAGCCCAACCGTTTTCGCAGTCAACGTCAAACTCTTCGCCATGAAGAAATTTATTTACTTCGGTGCTGTCGGCAGAAAGACTGATTTTTCTTTTAAAATCATTACCCATTGCCATAAAAAACTGATGATGGGGGAGTATATAGTTTTTTCTGATTTCTCCGATGGTTACTCCGCAAGAAAAAGCCGTTCCTTTCGAAACTTCAAAATCGGGCGTGAAATATACGGGATTACCGTTATACATAATAACGTTATTGATGTTGTATTCAACAAGAACGTCATCAAGAAAAAATGTTACGGTTTTATCAATTTCATCTGTCTTTCTTTTATAATCGGATTTAAAACTGTTTCTTTCGTTTGTATTAAAAAGAACAGCCATAAACTGACCTTCGCCTTTATCAGTATGCGGATAAAACCTTCGGCAATAATTTATATTTTTGCATTTGCAACCGTCAAAATATATACCGTCAGATGTATGTTCGGCAACTGCCGGTTTAACGGGTACAATCTCAAACTCGGGGTGTAAACCAAGAAAATTATCAACCGTCATTTCATTTTCTTCAAGTGAGAAAGTGCAGGTTGCATAAACAATATATCCGCCGTCTTTAAGAAGCAATGCTGCGTTTTCAAGGATTTCAGCTTGTCTTTCAGCGCATTTTTTAACGTTTTCAACGCTCCATTCATCAATGGCAACTTCGTCTTTTCTGAACATTCCTTCACCCGAACAAGGAGCATCAACCATAATCATATCAAAAATTTTCGGAAAAGTTTTTGCAAGTCTGCCCGTATCCATACAGGTGGTTACGCAGTTTCTTAAACCGAGCCTTTCAATATTGCCCGTTAAAATCTTACAACGTGACGGAATAATTTCATTTGAAACAAGAATTCCGTTTTTTCCGAGCTTATTTTTTAACTGCGTGCTTTTTCCGCCCGGTGCGGCACACATATCAAGGATTTTCCAATCCGGATTAATATCAATACATTCTGCAGGCGCCATTGCCGCAGGCTCCTGAACGTATATCATCCCTGCGTGATGATACGGATGATTGCCGATTTTATCATAATTGAAATAATATCCGTTTGAAACGTACGGGATTTTATCATTTGAGAAAATATTGATTTTTTCAAAATCATCAAGAGAAATCTTATCGGTATTAACCCTGAATGACCTTACAGGTTCAAGATCATATGCAGAAAGAAAATCATCAAATTCATCGCCGAGAAGATTTTTCATTCTGTCAAGAAACTCATCTGGCAACTTTTTCATCATTCATCACCGTTTACATTCATTTCAATATAAAGCATACACATTGCAACGGAAGTGATTGCTGCAGTTTCTGTTCTCAGAATTCGTTTGCCGAGAGAAACGGTTTTTCCTCCTACAAAAACAGCTTTTTCAATTTCATATTCTTCAAATCCGCCTTCGGGTCCTATCATAATTCCAACAGACGTTCCTTTTTTAATCTGTGAAAGAGCTTCTTTGGTTGATTTCATTCCGTCTTTGTTTTCATACGGAACAATAAAACAATCAAGCGAAGCTGCTTTTTCCAGTGCTTGCTTGAATGTAAGAACGTCAGATACAACGGGGATTGAAGTTCTTTTGCTCTGCTTTGCGGCACTCTCGGCTATTGCCTGCCAACGCTGTACTTTGCTTTTTTTCTTTTTGTCATCAAGTTTAACAACGCATCTGTTCATTTCAACAGGAATAATTTCTTCAACGCCAAGCTCAACCGCTTTCTGAATTATCAGTTCAAGCTTATCGCTTTTGGGAAGCCCCTGAAAAAGATATATTTTTGATGGAAGATTTGTATCCTGATAATTTTCTTCAATAATTCGGGCAATAACGTATTCGCCCTCGTATTTATCTATTTCGCACAAATGGCTTTTGCCGTCATCGCTGACAAGAAATTTGTCACCGTGATTCATTCGGAGAACGTTTTTGATATGATTAAAATCAGCGCCCGAAATGCAATAACAATCGCCGTTTCTGCTGTTTATTTCCGCAAAAAAATTATACATAAATCTTCACCAACCTTACCGAGTAATTATAACAAACAAATAAATATAATACAATTCCAAAATTAATCATATTTCTATTGTATAGTTATAAATATTTTGATATAATTAACAATGATAAAATCCGAAAGGGGATTGCGTAATGAAAAAAACACAATGGTATAAGGATGCGGTTTGCTATCAGATCTGGCCCCGTTCGTTCTGTGACGGAAACGGCGACGGAATAGGCGACCTTGAAGGCGTTCTTTCAAAACTCGATTACCTCAAAGAACTCGGAATAACCTGTATATGGTTTTCTCCGCTTTATTGCTCGCCGAATGCCGACTTCGGATATGATATTTCAGATTACAAAAAAATCTCACCGGATTACGGTGATAATGAGTTGTTCAAAAAAGTTCTTGACGAAGCTCACGCAAGAGATATGAAGGTTATTATGGACCTTGTTGTTAATCATACTTCAGACGAACACGAATGGTTCAAGCAGGGCATTGATAAGAACAGCAAATATCACGACTATTATTTCTGGCGTGACGGTAAGAGAGGCGGCAAAAAGCTTCCCAATAACTGGTCATCTCTTTTTGAAGGTAAAGCTTGGGAATATAATAAAGATAACGGGCAGTATTATCTTCATCTTTTCTCAAAGAAACAGCCCGACCTCAATATGGATAATCCCGAGGTTCGCGAAGAAGTTAAAAACATTATGAAGTTCTGGCTTGATATGGGCGTTGACGGCTTCAGAGAAGACGTTATAACGTTTGTATCAAAGAGAAACGGACTTCCTGCAGGTTTCCCGATTCCCCAGGCTTGCGGTATGGAACATTACGCTGACGGTCCAAATATCCATCAGTATCTCACCGAATTTCGTCAGGTACTTAACCAATATGATTGCTTTGTAGTCGGCGAAGCACCGATGATGACCGTTAAAAAAGCGCTTAAATACATAGACGAAACTCCGAATCAGGAGCTTGATATGATGTTCCATTTCCAGCATATGGAAGCCGACTGCATATTCATGGATTGTCTTTGCATCGGATTCAGCCTTAAAAGACTCAAAAAGGCGTTCTCAACTTGGCAGACAGGTCTTTACGGCAAAAGCTGGAATGCTCTTTATATGGAAAACCACGACCATCCCCGAATCATCAACCGTTTCGGCAGCGTAGAATACAGAACCGAAAGTGCAAAAGCAATCGCAAACTCATATATGCTTCAGTGCGGCACACCGTTTATTTATCAGGGTCAGGAAATCGGTATGGTTAATATTGATTTGCCGAATGTTGAAGATTATCAGGATATTTTTGCTGTTAACAATTATAAAACTCTCCGTCTTTTGGGATTCTCTGAAGAAAACACTCAGAAACGCCTCAAGACAAGCAGCCGAGGCAACGCAAGAACACCGGTGCAGTGGGATGACAGTGAAAACGCAGGCTTCACAACAGGTACTCCCTGGATGCCCGTTAACCCCAAATACAAAGACGGAATCAACGCCAAGGCTGAAATGGCAAATCCCGATTCAATTTTCAACCATTACAAGGCTCTTATTAAATTCCGCAAGGAAAATCCCATTGCCGTTTACGGCGCATATAAAGAATATAACAAATCCAGCAAAGAGCTATATGTATATGAGAGAACGTATGAAGGCAAGCGTATGCTTGTAATCTGTTCATATTCCGATAAACCTGTTAAATTCAAAGCTCCTTCGGGTTATGAATTAACAAAAGGCAAAGAAATTCTTTGCAATTATAAAGATAACACTGTTGAAAACAACGGTTTTGTTACAAGACCCTACGAAACAAGAGTTTATCTTTTTGATTGATTTGATTAATATTTTAACACTCGTTTCATATAATACATAATGAAATTATATGAAATGAGTGTTATTTATTGATAAAAATAACAGATTTGTTTGATTTGACTCACACGCTTGCAAAAGATTATTTATTGAATTTTGAGTATCCCTGGCAAGCTCTCTCGGGTATCAAAGAGATGATAATTGAGTTAACCAAAACACTTGATAAATCCGAATTTACCGAAATCTCAGAATGTATTTGGGTTCATAAATCCGCCGTAATATCTCCGAGTGCATATATCGGTTCACCGTGCATAATCGGCGCAAACAGCGAAATAAGGCACTGTGCATTCATCAGAGGTTCTGCGCTGATAGGCGACAACTGCGTAATCGGTAATTCTGTTGAATTAAAAAACGTTATACTTTTTGACGGAGTTCAGGTTCCCCATTATAACTATGTCGGTGACAGCATTCTCGGCTACAAGGCTCATATGGGCGCAGGTTCAATCACTTCAAACGTTAAATCAGATAAAAGCCTTGTGGATATTAAATCTGAGAATAACAAAACAGAAACGGGGCTCAGAAAATGCGGTGCATTTCTCGGCGATTTTGTTGAAATCGGCTGCAACAGTGTTTTGAATCCCGGTTCGGTTATAGGAAAAAAATCAAATATTTATCCGCTTTCAAGCGTTAGAGGAATTGTTGAAAGTAACTGTATATTTAAAACAAACGGTATCATTATAAACAAGATATAATTGATGAGGTGTTTTAATGGGTAAATATTTCGGCACTGACGGTTTCAGGGGAGAAGCAAACAAAGATTTAACTGCCGACCATGCATATATGGTCGGCAGATTTCTCGGTTGGCACTTTGGAGAAATCAAGAAAAACAAAAATATAAATGAATCTCCGAGAATAGTTATCGGAAAGGATACAAGAAGATCAAGCTATATGTTTGAATATGCTCTTGTTGCAGGTCTTACTGCATCAGGCGCAGATGCATATCTGCTCCACGTTACAACAACGCCGTCGGTTGCATATATAACAAAAACAGACGGTTTTGACTGCGGTATTATGATTTCCGCAAGCCATAATCCGTATTATGACAACGGAATAAAGCTGATCAACCGAAACGGCGAAAAAGCTGATGATAATTTAATCGAAAAAATTGAAAAATACCTTGACGGTAATTTTAATATTCCGTTTGCACAAAAGGATAAAATCGGCAAAACTGTTGATTATATTTCAGGCAGAAACAGATATATAGGGTATCTTATCTCTCTTGGTATTTTTTCATTCAGAGGCAGAAAAATTGCGCTTGACTGTGCAAACGGAAGTGCATGGACTATTGCAAAAGCTGTGTTTGACGCTCTTGGCGCAACAACCTATGTTATAAACGCCGAGCCTAACGGATTTAACATTAACAGCAATGCAGGGTCAACACATATTGAAGGATTGCAGAAATTTGTTGCCGAAAACAATCTTGACGCAGGTTTTGCTTACGACGGCGATGCGGACAGATGCATATGTGTTGATGAAAACGGAAACGTTCTGACCGGCGACCATATTCTTTATATTTGCGCGAATTACCTCAAAGAAAACGGCAAACTCATAAATAACACTGTCGTTACAACCGTTATGTCAAATTTCGGTCTTTACAAAGCATTCGACAAGCTTGGAATTAACTATGCAAAGACAGCTGTCGGTGATAAATACGTTTATGAATATATGATGAGAAACAAAAACCCGCTCGGCGGTGAAGAATCAGGTCACATCATTTTTTCAAACTACGCAACAACAGGCGACGGAATACTAACAAGCCTTATGCTTATGGAAGTTATGCTTGCAAAAAAACTGCCTTTGACTAAGCTGACAAATGGTTTTGAAGTATATCCTCAGGTTTTGATAAACGTCAGAGTTAACGACAAACCCCACGCAATAAACGACGCTGACGTTATCAAGGCAATCAAAGACAGCGAAAAAGAACTTGGAGATTCAGGGAGAATTCTCGTTAGAGAATCAGGAACTGAGCCTGTTATCAGAGTTATGGCAGAAGCATCGTCTTATGATTTATGCAAAAAACACACAGACAGAATTGTTAAGGCAATAAAAAACGCAGATACTATGTAAAAAAAGCGCTCTGTTAAAGAGCGCTTTTTGTCATATGATTTATAATTTTGTATAAATATGTTGTTGACTTTAATGCTTTGATAACATATAATTCTAATAAAAAAACGGAACAATATCAGTCAATCTGTTGATATTGTTCCGTTTGGTGCAGCTGACAGGGCTTGAACCTGCACATCAAAGATACCAGATCCTAAATCTGGCGCGTCTGCCAATTCCGCCACAGCTGCAAATATCTTTTTGATATTATCACGAAAGAATTAGTTTGTCAAGGTTTTAAAAAGGTGTACTATGAGGCGTTGTTTTTGTTTGATTATTTCATTTATTATTATGTTCACGTGTGTTTTAAATGCAAACGCATACGTGGTTGACGGAAGGGCAAAAGGTACTGAATGGGAAAACGCTGCATCGGTACTTCTTTTAGACAGAGAAGAAAGCAACAACAAAACCAAATTCGGCACTGTAAATTGGGCAATCGAAGACGGAAGTCTGTATCTTTGCTTTATTTTCATTGAAGAAAAGATTCCGGAAGATTCTTCTTTGACGGGAGTTTCCGTAATTGTAGGCGACTCTGATGAATTTACCGTTACGGTCGGCTCATCTCCTGCGGAATCAGATTCAAAAAAATATCATTTTGAAGGCGTTGCATCGGTTGATTATCCAAATGACGGAGTTTGCGAAATAAGAGTCGGTGCAAAATACGGTTTAACTTCGGAAATACCGGTCAGGGTAAGGTTTATTGATTCAAACGGCTCATACTCCAACGTATATGATTTTGTAATAGAAAACAAATCTGAATCTTACATTCCTTATGAACCTGACGATTATACGGAAAAACCACAAAACACAACAACAAAAATTGCACAAACAACAAATTCCGTATCGGCCAAAACAACCAAAGCTGAAAAAACAACAAAAAAGTCAACTTCAAAAACAACAAGGAAAAACCATAACGGTTTGTTCGATTTTATTTTTGATGATAAAGACGAAACCACAATAAAATCAACTAAGGCTGAAAAAACAACAAAGAAATCTTCTGCAAAAACAAAGAAAGCAAATGTTAAATACGAAAAGATAACCGAAACTCAAAACACAGAAGCAATTAATACATTTTTGAACGAAGAAACAGCTTCTGAAAGCATCAACAATATTTCGCCTGCAAATTATCCCGTTTCAACAACTGAAGGCACAAAATACAAAATATTAACCGCAATTTTCGGAGGTATAGCACTTGTAACGGTTGCAGCGCTCGGAACAATCGGAGCAAACAGAAAAGCAAATAAAAAAGACAATAAGGATAAGTAAAAATAACCGGTGCAGCTTGAATGAAAGCTACACCGGTTAAAATTTTAGATATTTGCAGGCATCATAAAGAAGCTGAATTCAAGCTCTTTTCTGCCGTCAACAACAAACCGGGGAAGAACGTCGGGACCGCAGCTGTTTGTACCCGTTCCGCGAGTGAAGCCGTCAATGTTGATAACGGTAGTATGTTCATCGTGAAGGTCTTCCTGATGTTTTGCATCGTTAAGAAGTCGCTGTGAATAAGCTCTTGCATTGAAATTAAAGTAATTTTCATCAAACGCAAACTTAATACCGTCGCCGTCATTATCTGTAACCTTAAGATATCTGACCTTTGTTCTGTTGCCTGAATCCTGAGGTCTGATATAAGGCTCATCCATTTCTTCAACAGTTGTGTTATATACACCGACGATTGACTGAGCATACATATCGCTGAGATTTTCATCGGGACCCATACCGTAATATTCAATATTTCTGAATTCTTCAGGCATTTCAAGCGTCAGACCGAATCTCGGAAGACTTGCGGCAGCCTTTTTCTTTGCTATCGTTTTAAGCTTTGCTTCAACCTTAATAACTCCGTTTGAATAAATATCATATTCAATCTCAACATCTGCAAGCGGAAGAAGAGATTTCTTGCTCTTAAGACGGTATGTTATTTCAATTTCAGCTTTGTCTTTTTCAAGTTCAACTTCAAAATCAACACAATTACATTTGTAATCGTCGTATCCTGCATTAATCCAATCATCTATGTGATTGGGGTCGTTATCAAGGAACGCTCTGTAAATATTGGGAAGTAGACCTTTTGCAAAAGCAGGGGAGTTATTGATAAGCTCCTTGCCGTTTGCAATATAACTTTCAACCATTCCCGTTTTGTTGGAGAACGTAACACTGCCGTTTTCAAAGCCGATAACGCTGTTTTCGCCGTCGCTTGAAAGAGAAAGCTTTGACTTTGATTTTTCTGTTTCGAACTTATATTCTTCTTTAAGCGCAATCTGTTCAAAAGCAATTTCATTATCGCCGTCAAAATAATAAATATTGAGGTGGCAGTCACATTCGCCTTCGGGAATCTTGATTTCTGCTTCATATTCAAGCTTTGATTCAGGCTCTATATCAAGAATAAGCTCGTCAGCAGCAAGAAGAATATTGCCGTTTTTAACAAGTTCCCAAACAGCCGTAAGATATGAAGTGTTTCTGAATCTGTTGGTGTTGCAGAACGTTATGATCCCGTCGCTGTATTCAGCTCTTACGGGTCTGTAAACGTTTTTCATCTGCTTTGCACCCGTGTGAAGTCTTCTGTCG
>JAZSBC010000086.1:0-32275 GCA_045602245.1 Acutalibacteraceae bacterium
TATTTCAAGTGTTGCATTATTCATTAAAGAGATGTATACTTTAATAAATCAAAAAGTAAGGGAAATAAATATATGTATAAATTTGAACTCGGAAAAAGCGGTTTGCAGGTGCCTGCTGTTGCCGTAGGCTGTATGCGGATAAGCGATATGAGCCAAAAAGAAGTATCTGCATTTATAGATACTGCGCTTGAAAACGGAACGAACTTTTTTGACCATGCCGATATTTACGGAGGAGGTAAAAGTGAAGCCGTTTTCGGCAATGCGATAACACCTTCAATGCGTGATGAAATAATTATTCAGACAAAATGCGGAATAAGGCAAGGCAGATTCGATTTTTCTTATGAGCATATTGTTTCATCGGTCAACCGCAGTCTTGAGAGGCTGAAAACGGATTATATTGACGTTTTGCTTCTTCACAGACCCGATGCACTTATGGAGCCTGAAGAGGTTGCAAAAGCATTCGATGAGTTGAAAAGCTCGGGTAAAGTGCGCCATTTCGGAGTATCAAATCATAATCCGTATCAGATACAGCTTCTGCAATCCTGCCTTGATATGCCTCTTTGCGTCAATCAGCTTCAGTTTTCGGTTATGCACACGCCGATGATTCAATCGGGAATTAACGTTAATATGTATAACGATTCCGCAACAAACCGCGATGGCGGCGTGCTTGATTTCTGCAGACTCAACAAAATAACAATTCAGCCCTGGTCGCCGATGCAATACGGCTTCTTTGAAGGCTGTTTCATTGACAATGAAAAATTTCCCGAGCTTAACAATACGCTTGCTGAAATCGGTGACAAATACGGAGTTTCAAAAACGGCGGTTGCATTTGCCTGGATTCTCCGCCACCCTGCAAAGATGCAGCCCGTTACGGGCACGACAAACCTCACCCGCCTGAAAGACTGCATCACATCAAGTGAAATAACTCTCACGCGCGAAGAGTGGTATGAAATATACAGAGCGGCAGGAAACGTTCTGCCGTAAAAAAATAATTGTAAAAAGTGGTAATTGATATGAGAATGAGAAAGAAAAAACACCTTGAAGAACGCCTTGAAAATTGCAACAACCTCCTTGTTCTTTACAGTGATGACAGCAATTTTCAAACTGCAATCGAAAAAAAGGAATTCATTGATACAGATGAACTTTTCGGCAACGGCAATCCCGTTGTGCTTGAAGTAGGCTGCGGAAAAGGCAATTTTGCCTGCGAGCTTGCAAAACAGAATCCCGATATCAACGTGATAGCACTCGAAAAATGTGCAAACGTTATCGTTATCGCCTGCGAAAAAGCAATGAAAGAAAATATCACAAACCTCAGATTTATTCAGACGGGAGCGGAATACCTTGAAAAATACATAAAGCCCCGTTCGCTTGACAGAATCTATCTCAACTTCTCCTGCCCGTATCCGAAGAGAGCATACGAAAACCGCCGACTCACAAATATCAGATTTCTCAAAAGCTACGATGCATTGCTGAAAGAAGGCGCTGAAATTCATCAGAAGACGGATAATATGCATTTCTTTGAATATTCAATCGAGCAGTTCAGCGAATACGGTTTCAAGCTTAAAAATATATCGCTTGACCTTCACAACAGCAATTTTGAGGGCAATATTGAAACGGAATACGAGCACAAATTCGCTTCAATAGGTATGCCGATATACAGACTTGAAGCATATATGAAGTAACCAAAAAAGAGGTAACGCAAAATGAACAGCGTTACCTCTTTTGTTATTTATCCTGAGGGTATGTAATACCCATCATTTTTCTTATTTCATCCATCTGACGGGTAATGTAAAGAGTATGTTTATGCGTAACAACGGGGCTTTGAACAAAGCCGTCGGCAACACAGCTGCAAAAATGCTCAATCTGTTCTTCGAAGCCGTTGCCTGCATACGGAACAGATATTTTTTCGGTTTCGCCGTTGTTGAAATACAAATCAATCTCCTGAGGCGCATAAAACCTGCGCAGATGAGCGTAGCCCTTGCTTCCATAGACGTATCCCTCGTTGGGCTTTCGGAGCAGAACAGCGCTCGAAATATCGGCGATTGAACCGTTTTTATATTTAAGCAATACGCAGGTATGGCTGTCAATGCCGTTATATTCCGAGCATTGGGCACTGATGTTTTCAACGTCATTGCCGAGATACCAGCTTGCAAAGTTAAGTCCGTATACACCAACGTCAAGAAGCGAACCTCCGCCGTGTTCGGGTTTGAAAACGTGATGGTCCAATTCATCTTCATCCATTGTATAACAGAATTTACCCTCAACGCCGAGAATATCACCGAGAACTCCGTTTTCAACAATTTCAAGCATTTTCAGAGTACCCGGAACAAGCCTTGCCCACATTGCCTCCATAAGCAAAACGTTATTTTCTTTTGCACAGCGGAACATTTCCTCGGCTTCGCCGGCATTAACCGCCATAGGCTTTTCGCAAAGCACGTTTTTGCCGTTTTTCATCATAAGGCACGAACACCCGATGTGACCGGAATGAGGAACGGCAATATACGCCGCGTCAATGCAATCTGACTGCGCCATTTTCTCATAGCTTCCGAATCTGACGGGAATATCAAATTCATCGCCGAATTTTTCGGCTTTTTCTTTTGTTCTTGATGCAACGGCAACAAGCTCTGCACACCGAACGTTTTTTACAGCCTGCGCAAAACGGCGTGCAATGGTACCCGTTCCCACAATTCCGAATCTTATTTTCTCCATAACAATCCCCTTTCGTTTATTCCGAAAGTTCTTTTTCTATAAGTTCCGTTACACTTGCAACAGTATAATCTGCAAGTTTTTTTATGATATCAACGCCGTTTTCCATTGCATATGATCTGAATTCTTCAATCATCGCCCTGTCATTGACGTTATCGCCTACGGCTATAATATCATCATATTCCGCATCCAGAATATCCATAAGAAGATATAGCCCTTTTGCCTTGTTCATATCCGCCCTGACAATATCAATACAAACACCGTTCTGAAGCGGATTGAGTTCGCTGCCGAAAGATTCTCTTATCAGCTCGGTCACCTTTTCTGCGGTTTCATAATCGGGCAACACCGTGCTTATCTGATTAAAATACTCAACAGACGGCATATTGCGAAGAATATATTCATTATCGTCGTTGCAGTCGGTTTCGTCTGCACAAACCTTGCACGGAAAAGCCGTTTCTATATCTCCCCACGGGCAACCGTTTTCAAAAAGCAATTCAAGAAGCGGAACGGTCAGCGCGCCGTCACATCTTATATCGGAAACAACTGTGCCGTCGGGTTTAAGAATAACTGCTCCGTTGTTAGCAATAAGGTAATCACAGCCGAACTGCTTTTCATTATATATTCTCATAACACTGTCGGGTCCTCTGCCGCTTATAAGAGCAAAAATATTCCCCGAATCGCGCCATTTTTTTATTGCATTTCGTTTGACGTCATCAATTCCGCCGTGGTTGAGAGTGCCGTCATAGTCGCTGCCGATAATTTTCATTAATATCACAACCGTTTTCAAAAATCTCCCCACTGTAAACACGCAGTGAGGAGGTTAAATTATTTTTCAAGATAGATTTCTCTTATGTTGTTGATTTCATCGGGAGTTACACCTGCAGAAAGCAGATAATTCTCTGCTTTTTTCTGAATAGTCATTCCTTCATATGATTTGAGCTGACCGATAAATTCACTCATCTGATTCTCGCCCCACAAATCTCCGTGATACATTGCGGAAAGCTGATAATCCTTCATAAGATCCTCTTCGCTCATACCGAGAACCGCGCCGAGAAGGTAACAGACGGTACCTGTTCTGTCCATACCGTGCGTGCAGTGAAGAAGAACGGGATAATTGCTTTCATCCGCAAGATCTGCAAATATTCTTCTTATTGATGCCTTACCCTTATCGCTGAACACCTCTGAATACATGGGAACACCGTAATAATTATGTTCAACACCTACGCCGAGCATATTTATATTGTTGGGATTGTCACTTTGATAGCGTAAATCCATTTCGGTGCGTATTCCTATCACGGTAAGCAGAGTATTTACACCGTCGGGGGTGATTTTATGCTTGGGTTCAACCGCACCGTCTATTTCAGCGCTTCTGAAAAGCAGGCCCTGTTTAATTTTTTTATCGCCGAACGCACTCCATCCGCCGAAATCGCGGATATTATTGACGCCGTCAACATTCAGCATTCTCGGGGTATCTGCAGTGAAAAAACTGCCCTCGGCGCTTGTTTTGATTCCTTTTGAAATATTAAGTGTAAACTTATAATAATATTGGGTATCTGCCTTTAAATTATATACGTCAACACTTGTTTCCTCTGCCGAAAGATTATAAACGGCAGAATCGGTAAATTTATCGTTTTCAGAAACAAAAAGTTCAGCACTCTTAACGGAATAGCCGTCAGGAATACCTTTGACGGAATATGAAAGCGTAACGGGTATGCCTTTGTCAAGCTGACCGTAAGCTGCATATTTTTTATAAATATCATATGCAGAGGTATTGATATCGGAATTAATATATTCCGTAACAGCTGCTCCCGCAATCGAAACGGGATTATCAAAAAACGGAATCTCAATATGAATGGTCGATTCTGTTTCAACAATCACATCTTCGCCTGCGTTTGTTTTTTCGCCGCCGGTTTTTGAAATGTTATCAAGTGCAACGCCCATAATAACAAGCACCGTAACGAATAAAATTGCAACAAAACCGTTTGCCAGCTTATATTTGTTGCGTTTTAAGAAACGCTTTGTTTTTTCTTTTTTGGAGTTGCTTTTTCGGTGATGGCTGTGGTGATGATGATGACTGTGACGGTGTTCTGAAGAATGATGGTGGCTGTGCTTGCTTTCTTCAGGCAAAACAGCGTCGGAATCATTATTAAGGTTTACGTTAATATTATCTTTATTATCCATATTTCACACCAATTATTCCTTGACTTTTCGATTTTTCAAAAGTGAAACCATATTTTTTGCTTCTTTTAAGGCGAAAACGGGATTGAGACCCCTGAGCATCAAACGGTTATTTTCGCGAATGGGTTTAATAATAAATCCAAGTACAAAATTTGTGAAGAACTGAGTCAACAGAGATGCAAAAGCAGCCCCTGCCGCTCCCCAATGAGGAATCATAACCGCATTCAGAATCACGTTAAACAACGCACCCGAAAGATTAATAATCCAAAGATATTTTTGCTTCTGCTCCGCAAGAATCCACACGTTGCGAACGGTACCCATATAAGAGAACACAATAAACCAGATAAGAATCCTGAGCACGGGTACTGAAGCTGTATAAGCTTCGCCGTAAAGCACAAGAATGAAAACTTCCGCAAATACCGTAAAAAAAACACACTGTGCAAGCGAAAGATAAATTATTATACTGTAAAGCAGCGAAACAAGTTTGCCGTATTCTTTGTTGCCCTCTTTTTTATCCGAAAGAATAACGGGTCTGAATGAATCAATAATAGCGGTATAAACAAACTGAACTACCGTTGCAGAGGTTATGGCAGCGGTATAAAAACCGTTTTCCGCTTCGCTGACCATAGTTGTAATCATAATATGGTCCGTACTTTGAAAAACCACAACCATCATAGATGCGAGAATATAATGTTTGCTTTTTGAAAACATTTTTTTAGCGGTATCAAACGAAAATCGAAGCTTACCGCCTTTCCCAAGATAAATTAATATCAGAAACACTGCTACAAAGCCAAATTCTACGGAATGGGTAACTGCAAACCAATAAACACTTTTCCCCGTAACAAGAAGAAAAATTCTGTATGCAGCAACAACAACGTATGAGACAAGCATTACAACTGATGAATACTTGGACTGAAGCTTGTACTGATACCAATACTGTATCATTTCAGCTGCTGCAAAAATAACAGAGAGACTGTAAAGAAAGCAAACGACAACAGTCACTCTTTCGCCTGCGTTTGCAACAGCGGAAAACGCAGTAACTCCGCCTACGCAAGCAAGACCGGAAAGTAAATTCAGAACAAGCGACGTGCCGAGAATTTCGCCTTCTTTTTCAGGTCTTTCAACAAGCTCGTGAACAAGAGTTGCATCAAAACCGAGTTTCATTATCGGCATTGCAAAAGCAACAACGCTTGCCGCATAATTTATCAGACCGTAGTTTGACGGACCGAGATATCTTGCGCAGAGCATACCGACAACAAGCTGAAGCAGCGACTGAAGCACCTTGCAAACCACTATCCACTTGGCATTTTTAAATACCTTACCGTAGTTCATATTTCACCAGAATCAATATCAAATTCGCTCTGTTTCTCACTCTTGGCGAACGGCAATGCAAGAGCGAAAACAGACATATATGCAGCCTCTGTTCTGAGAGCTGAATTATAAAAAACCATAATAACGCAGATAAGAGCCGTTATCATACTTATTCGGCAGAAAAGTTCGTTTGACGTTCTGTTTTTCATATATTTTCTCGCCAGAATAAGACAGATTACAAAGAAACTCACATAAACTGTAAGCCCGATATAACCTGTTTCCAGGAACATAATTGCGCTTGAAAACCATTCGTAATGAAGATATGAATGGCTGAGATAAAAAGGCGTATTACATATTGCAAAAGCAGACGTATCGCAGTTACCGAGTCCGAGACCGAAAATCTTTTCAAACGGTTTTGTAAGAATGTTGTTTGATATTGTAGGAATAGCCGTAAATCTTCCCAAATCCTCTGCTGTTGCGTAGTTTGAAGCTGTAACCATCTCTATGATACGGTCAAACGAAAGCATACCGTCATCCTTGAATATGGTTGTTAACAGCATACTTGCAAAAATAAGCATAACCGTTGAAACAAGCATAAGCATAAGCTTTCTGAAAGAGAATCTTGTTATAAGAGCTGAAACAACAAGAATGAACGGGAAAATAATAAAATATATTTTCAGCTCTGCCATTGCCGCAACGATAAGCGAAACTGTACATTTTGCAAAACAGAGAACGGTGTTTTCGGTTTTGCTCATAAACGAAATAACTGACTTACTTATAACAATGCTGAAGAATATCAGCGTAAAAGTATTAACACCTTTTTCAACACCGAAAATTCCGCCGAGATAATCCTGTTCATAATCAAGAATAACAAACTGAAAAATTGAAATCAGTGCATTTACCCAAAACATAACGTCCATAAACTTCAGGCATTTTTTCATATCTTCTTCTTCAAAAAAGGTAGTAAAAAGAAAAAATGCAATAAAAAACCTGAAATTATTTCTGAATCCCCATAAATAATAAAACGGTGACTGAAAATTAAAAAGATGAACCGTTAACGTATACAGAAAGAAAGTTATCGTATAAATAAAAATCGGCATGGTTTTTTTGCCGAGAAGCGTTTGTTTTTTCATAAACAAAAACATGGCGGCCAACAAATAGGCAGCATCCATAAGATACTTTAAAAATCCCGGTAATCCCAGAAAATCCGTGAAGAATGCCATTGCAAACGGGAATGCAAAAACAAACAAAGTCAGCCATTCCGGTATAGGCCGTTTTTTTATATATATATTTCCGCTTTTAATATTCACAAAAGGACCTCACTATCAAATCATTTTAACGACCTTAACCACAGCAAAAGAAAACTAATAAAAAAGCATTTCTTTTTTACTGATGCAAAAAAGATTTTCACAAAAACACTTTCAAGAGATAAAACGTTTTTTTCAAGCGAAGAAAGCAAAACTGGGTCTTTAAAAATTTTATAAATTTCATTTTTCTTTTCTTTTGCCGATAAATCAGATGAATAAACCTGCTTTATTGCTTCAAGAGAGTATAAAAGATATCTTGCCTTTATATGAGTCTCAACCGTTTCGGGCAATGATGCTTCTTTAACATATTGAAGGCTTTTTTCAAGAAAAATATTATTCTGATTCTGTCTGTCTTTCTTGAATGAACGGGTTAAAGAATTGTTTCTTTTGCAGTAATAATAAAACATATCGGAAATAACAACTGCAGAATCTGTTTTCGAAAAAAACTCAAGAGCAAAATATGCATCTTCAGATATAATTTCAGACTCGGATTTGAATCTCAAATTATTATTTTTAATCAGTTCTGTACTAAACATTTTTCCGCAGGAGCTGACGCCGAAACCCATATCATATGTAAACATACCCGGGAGAAGTTTGTTTTTTATTGATTCGGCATCAAAACAGCTCTCGCTTACGGTAATCTTTTTTTCTTCAATTCTCCCGTCATCATAAACATCGTATCTGCCATAGATAACAACGTCGGAATTATTCTTTATTATTGTATCAACACATTTTTTTGCAACCGATAAATCAACATAATCATCGCTGTCAAAAAAGAATATATATTTGCCTTGTGCATTATCAATTCCCGTATTGCGAGCCATACCAAGGCCTGCATTTTTCTTGTGTATAACTTTTATTCTGGAATCTTTTTTTGCCCAATCATCACACATCGCAGGGCAATTATCAGTTGAGCCGTCATCAACAAGAATAATTTCAAGATTCTTGTAGGTCTGATTTACAACCGAGGTTATGCATCTGTCAAGATACTTTTCAACATTATATATCGGCACAACAACCGAAACCAACGGCTGATTCATATAACGGCTCCTTTCTTACATATTCAAAAAATAATCAACTGCGTTTTTCCAATCATATTCAAAAACCGAATTGCGGCTTGACGCATTGAGCTTGATTGCTTTTTCAACAAGAACGTTAATCTTATTTTCATCAAACAAATCAATATGATAAAATCCGTCTTTACCTCTGAATTCTCTCATTTCACCGTAATCTGTTGTTATTACGGGTTTGTTGCACGAAGCCGCCTCCATAACAGAAAGCGGAACGTCAATACATTTCCCCTGCTCTGTTACGGGGAAGAAATAAACGTCCGAAAGCTGATATATTTCTTCAATATCAGAAATATAATCATCAATTATTTTTATATTGGGTCTGCTGAGAAGTTCATTTTTAAGCTCAACATCCTGCTCGGATTTTGTAAGAGTGCTTGTCACAAGCAAAACCTGATATTTTTCACCAAACTTCATTAATTCCGCAACGTTTCTGCCTCGGTTGAGATGGCCGACGTGAAGAATAACCGGCAAATCCGAAAAACCGTATTTTCGCCTTAGTTCTGCTTTTTTTTCATCATCAACCGGTACAAATTTATCGGTATCCACACCGGTTTTAAGGTAAACCACGCGTTTTTTGCCAACAATTTTTTCGTAAAAATCATAAGCGCTTTTTGAAAAAACAACAAAATCCGCACCGCTGAGGCGTAAAAGCAGCTTTGAAAATGAATTTGTGTGATATTTCATAACCGAAACAACGCTGAGTTTTTTTCGGGTATATAATGACAAAACAAAAACCCTCAGCGCAGTTGAAAACGTTTTTGCAGGAAAAGGAATATAGAGAATAGGTTCGTTATTCCTGCGAATAAAAGAAAACAGTTCACGGCTGAGCATAAACTTATTAATCCCGAAATGATAATCTGATAATTCAGATTCTCTATCATAGGATATAATTTTTGTATCGGATTTTGCCTTCTTTATTCTTTTAACAATGCTCGTTGCAACTTTGATACAGCCTTCGTCAGGCGTGTTGCTTAACGCGTTTGATAAAATAAGCATAATTTCTCCGTAAGTTATTTTATGACACAGTTTTCGCAGGTTGAGCAGGCATCAAGCTGTTCTTTTGTTACCTTGCCGTCGCGGTAGTCACGGACAATTTTATTTTCATACATCGAATACTTTTTCTTTTTGAAAAAGCGAAGGAATTTATGTTTTATAACCCACAAAGCAGGAACCCAAATATATTTGTGCATTGCAGGTGAAACGGAGCCTATCATCCAGCAGTTGCGGTCACAGCAACGCACCTTTTTGCGAACAACTTCAGCTTGTTCGCTTTCCCAAAGCTCGTCCCAACTCTGCTCATTAAGATTACCCATAACTTCTTTTTCTTTTGTACCGTTACAAGGCATAACGTCACCGTAAGGGTCAATAAAGAAAGTGTCGAAGCTCATATCACACTGAAGCAATCTTTTTTGGCTGAAAATATAGTTGATAAGACCGTGGTTAAAATATGCTCTGAACCACTTTTTGGGGCTGTTGGATTCAAGAAGTTTATTGATGAGCTTCTCGAAATTTTCAGCAACCATAAGACGGTCATGAATTATGTTGTTTGACTCAACAAAATAAAAGCTGTTGTGGAGAGATGCCGTTGCAAACTCCATTCCAAGCTCATCGGATATGTCATAAAGCGCAACAAGATCGGGAGCGTCTTTATCCTGAACCGTCATTCCGAAACCGACGTCTTTCATTCCCATATCAACAAGAGTTTTAAGCGTTGTATATCCTCTGTTGAATCCGTCTTCAAGGCCTCGTATTTCATTGTTTGTCTGTTCAAGACCTTCAATAGAAATACGGATTCCAATCTGAGGAAATTCCTTGCACAAATCAACAATTCTGTCGGTGAAAAAACCGTTGGTTGAAATTACGATACGGTCGCTCTTTTTATAAAGTTCACGAACAATATCTTTCAGGTCTTCGCGAATAAACGGCTCACCGCCCGTAATGTTTGTAAAATACATTTCAGGCAGTTTGCGGATTGTTTCGATTGAAATTTCTTCTTCGGGTTTTGACGGCACTTTGTATCGGTTGCACATTGTGCATTTTGCGTTGCATCTGTAGGTTACGATAACGGTACCGTTAAGTTTTTTGGACATTTCATTCACCTTTAACAGCTCTTATGTATTCATCAGCAATGCGTTGCCACGAATAATTCTTAACGGCATTCTCTCTTGCAAGAACACAGAGCTTTTTATATTCATCGGTATTTCCGAGTATATTTTTTTTAATATCATCAACTGCTTTTTCGGGAGTTGTAACAATACAGCCGTCGCCGATATTAATACTGATATCGCTGCAAAAAATCACAGGTACTCCTGCCGAAACAGATTCAACGCAAACAAGAGGAAAGCCCTCGTATTCGGAGGCAAAAACCGTTGCATCTGCAATATTATAGAGTGCATTCATTTCTTCGCCGGGAGAAGCGGTGCCGAGATAAACAACCTTATCCGACACATCATATTGCTCAGCAGTGTTTTTTACAGTTTCGGCATATTCCTGCGAAACAATGCCGCCAACATATGCATAAACAAGATTTTTACTGTTCTTAAGAAGCGGAGCGAGCATTTCTGCAACCCTTGCCTGCCCTTTGTTTTCATAAACCGAACCAACCTGAAGAATGACTCTTTTATCAGAGAGATTATATCTGCTTTTGATATTTAAATCATCAAGAGGTTTGTATGTATCCGTATTAACACCGTTACGGATTACAAAAACTTTCTTCTTGTCGATTCCAAGCTCGGAAACAACGTTTTTCTTTGTGTTTTCGTTAAGAACAAAAACAAAATCGGCGCTCTTCATCGCTGCAATCTCCTGAAAATAGCGACTGTGAAGAACGTCTTTAACTTCATTCCACTCTTTGCACCATAAACCGTTGTGATTTGTATAAACAACAACTGCTTTTGAGCGAAGCTTTTGAGGAACAAGTTTAATAAAGAAAAATAAATTATATTGATTATGAAAGTGAAAAATCACTTTTTCTTTCAGATTCTTCAGAATTTTTTTCAGTTTTAATGCCAGAAAGACGGAATAAACTACTCTTTTTAATTTATGGACAAGACCGAGGCTCACATCGGATTTGGTAAACACCGAAGGGACTTTCACCTGAGTTATGGGCAGATTGTGCTCTGCTCTGCAAGAAGATGAAATATCAATTATTTCAACTTGTTGCCCCATATTCATATATGCCTTGGTTAACTCTTCAACCACGCTCTCTGTTGCGGCTGCAACCTGAGCCGGAATCGGTGTATAGCCCGTTCCGATTTCATATATTTTCATAGATTATTCTCCGTAAATTTGCATAAGCTTTGCGTAATATGTTTGTGAATTTTCAAAAGTAACGTATCTGCAGTTTTCGGTTAATTCTTCAAGCTTCTGCGGTGTTTCAAGAATATACCGCAGTTTTTCTTCAAGTTCTTCATCGTTGCCTGATTCAAAGAGCAAACCCGTTTTGCCTTCAATTATAAGTTCGGGTATACCGCCTATTCTTGAACCGATAACGGGTGTGCCGTAAAACTGAGATTCAATTACGGAAAACGGACAATTCTCATACCATTCTGACGGATAAACACTGCACAAAGCTTTTGAAATAAGAATTTTCAATTCATCGCCCGTTTTAAATCCGACGTATTCGGCGTTGGGTACTTTTTTTATATCCTCTTCTGCCTTGCCGAAGCCTGCAAAAACAAACTTCGTTTCAGGCATACGCTTTGCCGCTTCAAGCAGAGTCAGAGTGCCTTTATCTTTTGAAAGATGACCGAACTCAAGAACATAGTTTTCTTTTTTTATTTCAGAAATTCTCTCTGCTTCAAAAAAATTTCTGAGTGTAACCGTTTTATCGGCAAATCTCTTTTGAGTATCAAGTTTTGTTTTCAAAAATTCGGAGGGACATATTATTTTGTCAATATACGAATAAGCTCTGCTGTATTTCCAAAAATAAGCATCCGCAGCAGCAAGAATACTTTTCATCCGCGAATTTTTGACGCACTTTTTACCGATGCAGTTTGTATAATTTCCGCCGAGACACTTCTCACACACTTTCATTTCTGAATCAAACATACCGTGACTCGGACAAACAAGCTGATAATCGTGAGCTGTATAAATTATTTTAACTTTTTTACCGACAGATTTTCTGTATCTGTTGATTTCAAGAATAATGCTTGGAGTAAGATGAAACTGAATGTTATTAAGATGAACAACGTCAGGCTGAAATTTTTTCAGCACTGCACTGATTTTTTTACGGGCTTCGGAAGAATAAATTATTCTTAACGGAGCATTAAGATTCTTGCTTGTTCCCCGGGAAAAATCCATTTCCGAAACATAAGCGCCTGCACTGTTTCCGACTGTGTTTTTTTCGTTTTCAAGGCCGAAATACTCAACTTCATTGCCGTTGGCTGTCAGCATTTCACCAAGCTTGAAAACATAGGTTTCAGCGCCGCCTTTGGGATATAAAAACTTATTTACAAGCAAAATCTTCATTGATTTCTTCCTTTATATCTGTTGCTCCGTAGAGGCGGAGCGTTTTATCAACAACGTCGTCCCAATTATATCTGCCGCACACATACTGCGAACTTGCGTTTTTATACTTCTGAACAGAATCGGGGTTATCGCATAAAAACTGAAGCTTTTCTTTCAAATCGTTTACATCGCCTTTGCGGAACGTGAACCCGTATTCCCCTGTCACATCCGCACATTCAGGGATGTCCGAGGTAAGGCAGCAGTTTCCGTAGCTCATAGCTTCAAGAAGGCTTAAAGGCATACCCTCAAGATCCGAAGGCAGGGTATAAATATATGCGTTGCTGTACAGCTCTTCAAGTGTTCTGCCCTGAACAAAACCCGTAAAAATAATTCTTGAATCATCAGACGCCATAGCCTTTATTTCTTTTTCGAATTCCGCGGTATCTGACGAACCGCCGGCTATAACAAGCTTTTTATCTGTTTTTACGGATTTATAAGCCTCAATCAGATAACGCAGACCTTTTTCGGGAACAAGCCTGCCGAGAAAAAGAATATATCCGTCCTTTTCAACGGAATATCTGCGGATTATTTCATCAGCGATCTTTTTATCGGCGGGAACAATTCCGTTAGGAATAAATACGGTTTTACGGTTATATGTATCTTGAAAATACTTTTCAACACCATTGCTCAAAACTATAACTTCGTCAGCAAACTTTGCGGCGCATTTTTCGCCCGTTAAAATATACCACGAAGCGAATCTGCCCCACTTTGCCCTCTGATGGTCAAGACCGTGAATTGTTGCAACGCATCTTTTGCCGAAAAGCTTCGGCAGCCAAAGCATTGCACAAGGACCTTCCGCGTGAAAATGAACGACGTCATATCTTCCGAAAGCCGCTTTCAGTGAAGCAAAAACAGATGAACTGACAGCGGCAAGACCGCCTTTCTGAACAGTGAAAACACTCTTTACCCGAACGCCCTCATATTCAGACAATTCTTCCGCATCAAACTCTTCGCCGCTGACGTGGTGGCCCTTTCTGTTATAGCAGGTCACGGAATGACCGAGCTTTACCATTCTTGCAGAAAGCTCGCCCACAACAATTTCAACACCGCCTTCACGAGACGGTATTCTTTTGTGACCGAGCATAGCAATATGCAGTTTTCCGTTTTTTTTGCAAGCCATTAAATGCCCTCCATACCAAAAACCGCACCAAATGTTTTTATTAAGATTTTAAGATCTGTTTTAACACTGCGTTCTTCTATGTATTTTATATCATACTTCATCCATTCATCGAATGAAACGTCGTTTCTCTTGGGTAAAACCTGCCAATAGCAGGTAAGTCCGGGAGTAACCGAAAGCCTTTGAAGCTGATACTCATTATACATCGCGACCTCACGGGGAAGAGGAGGTCTGGGGCCTACAAGGCTCATATCCCCTTTCAGCACGTTAAGCAGCTGAGGGAGTTCGTCAACACAGGTTTTTCTGATTATGCGACCGAATTTTGTGATTCTCGGGTCATCTTTGATTTTGAACGCAGGACCGTCCATCTCATTTTTATCAAGAAGCGACTCAAGCATATTTTCCGCATCGGGCACCATTGACCTGAACTTGTAGAATTTAAATTCTTTTCCGTTTTTTCCAACCCTTTTCTGAACGTAAACGGGAGATGCGCCGGGGCTGTCGATTACAATAATCAGAGCCACAATAAGAAGAGGCACGAAAAGAACGATAAGAGCAAACAGAGAAGCAAAGATATCAAATGCTCTTTTAAAGAACTCATATGCAGGTTTTTTTAGGATGTGTACCTTTTCAAAAGAATCGGTATTCTGACTGACGGTTTCGCTTTTTACTGCAGAATTCTTATTCATCCGGCACACATCCTTTCATTCATAATTTATTCTTTGGGCTCATAGAAGAGCTTTATGACGGTTTCTTCAATCGAGGAATCATACGGATAAAATTCCATATGTTCATCTCCGCGGACAAGCTTGCCGTCAAGCTCACATATTTCGGCAAATTCATAGCCGAGAATCTTTTCTGCTATTTTCTGAAGACCCGTTCCCGTGCAGTCGGAAACAATATAGTCTGCAAGTTTTGTTGCCGCTTTAACAACGAAATTGCTGTCGGCATCAAGGGTTTGAACGGTTTTTTCATAAAGCGCCTCTATATACTGACGCTGACGAATCATTCTTCTTGAGTTGGTGCTGTCATCAAGACCGTAACGGGTACGGACGTAATTGAGTGCGTGTTCGCCGAGAAGAGTGACCGTTTCGCCTTCAACGAGCGTATCATCAATACCGCTGAAATCATCGAGAACGGTAATTTCAACACCGCCGAGAAGATCGTTATAAACAGATACGGCATCCATTTTGACCGATACGTAATGATCAATTTTAACGTTCATAAGAAGATCGGAAACTGCATCTGCAGTGTTGCGGCAGCTCACTTCTCTTCCGTTGCCGTAGGTATGAGCAAGAGCAATCTGCTTTTCAACGGTTGAAATTGCATCGCCCGCAACGCCGAGCACATTCATCTGCGCCATTGTGTCACGGTTTATATGAAGTGCAGTGCACGATTCATTATCGTGGTCAACAACAAGAAGCATAAGAAAGTCCGCCTGCTTATCGTTGTTATACGACTCAACATCGGCACCTTCAAACTTATCGAGACCGAGAATAAGAATAGTCTGAACGTTATCCTTCAGAACGTATTCCTTACCTTTGTATTTCACATCGGTACTTATCGAACCCGATTCTTCCGACTGAAACTGCGATGATGAGAGTTTTTCCCAAATTCTCATACCAAAGAAAAACGCAGACACAACGAATATTGCCGCAAGAATTATCGCCGCATATTTAAGGTTGCGCGTTCTCTTTTCCTGAGAAGTATACGTCTTACTCATGCTCTCTGCTTCTTCTTAAGGCTGATAAGCACGCCTGCAAGAGAAACTGCTGATACAACCATCAGAATTGCGGGGATATAGAGGCTGCTGCCTGTATCGGGAGCTGAATCAAGTGATTTTTCAATAACGATTGCATAGGGTGAGAAATCCTCTGCGCTGAATGTGATTGTGTTATTCACTTTGTCAACAATAACGCCGTCAACAACTTCCCATTTATCCGTATCGGGATCGCGGTGAAGAAGTGCAACAAATTTTTTGATTGTTTCAGATTTGAGTGAGATTGTAGTGGTTCCGCAATATTCGTGGTCATTGCGGGTGTGATATGCGCTCACGTCGAAAAGATCGCTTACTGCAAGTCTTTCTGCAGGAATTCCCTTTGCGTCAGCTACTCCTTTAAGTTCGGGGCAAAGCTTTGTAAGATCATCGTCTGCTGCGATTTCTTCATAAGCCTTGTTCATATCATCTTCTTTATCCTCGTCGAGGGTTTCGCGGTCTTTGTAAGGAGTAACAACAATTTCGGGTTCGCAGGAATCGTCATCATAGTCTACTTCCACAACTTCGGGAGCCTCATTGCCTGACGGGCTTGAAACGAATGCGCCGGGCTCAGCAAATGCTACAATAGTGAAGCCTGCACAAACCACAACAACAAGTGCCAGAATAATTGCCAATGCTTTTTTCATAATAAATCTTCCTTTCGCAATAAATAGTTTATTTGATAAAATTTTTCGCGTAATTATCGAACTCAGTTATAAATTCATTACCGAGTTTTTTTGAAATTTTTTCATACGCCCTGCCGATATCGGGCGCTCTGTCTGACATATTGTGACAGTCTGAGCCAATCAGATGCACGGCTCTGTTTTTCAGCAGATTCATCGCTTGCCTTTTGGTAAAGAAATCGCAAACAAAGCTTGCGTTAATCTGAAGCAGAATTCCGTTACTCAGCAACTGACCTATTGCTTTGTCGCTCTGAAGCTTTATATATCTTTCAATATGAGCAAGAACCAAAGTAACGTTTCCGCTGCATGAAATATCAACAAGCTCCCTGAGAACGTATTCGGTCCATCTTCTCATCGGCATTTCAAGAAGAAGGAGTTCCGTATCCCCAACGCAAAGTTCACGAAGATTTTCCATACGGCTTATACCCTCATAATACTTTACCTCTGCGCCAAGAAGAACCCTCGGCATATCGGGAGTCAGCGAAGCTTCTATGCTTTTATATGAATTCAATCGCCTTTCAATGAAGCTTTGAACCGTTTCATCGTTTGCATAAAAATGAGGAGTTGCAACAACGGTTTTTATTCCCTGCCGCGAAAGCTCATTAAGCATCGCCAGGCTTTCTTCAACGCTTTTGCTTCCGTCATCCATTTGAGGCAGAATGTGCGAGTGAAAATCAATCATTCCTGCACCTTCTTACTTTTTTTCGCTGTCGCCGTAGGTTTTGTAGTATTTGTAGTATCTCTTGTATCGGTATTTACTGTATGAACCCTTGCCATTTTTGGATTCATTGATAACACAGCCAAGAACGTTTACGTCAGAAAGTTTAAGCAGTCTGAAGCAGGTTTCAAGCTCTTTCTTTTCTGTGTAATCTTCTCTTACAACAACAATCATTCCGTCGATATACTTTGAAACGGTCAAAGCATCCGAAACGATATTTACGGGCGGCAAATCAAGAATAATAAAATCAAAGTTTGATGAAAGAGTTTTCAAAACGTTTTCCATTCTTCTTGAGCCGAGCAATTCCGAAGGGTTCGGAGGAAGCTGACCTGCAGGCATAATGTACCAGTTGTTATGATAGAGCGATTTGAAATTACTCATCTGAACGGTTTCGCCGCCTCGGAGAAGATCTGTAAGACCTACGTTTCCGTCAATTCTCATTTTCTTGGCGATGCTGGGAATTCTGAGGTCGCCGTCAACAAGAAGAACCTTTTTACCGCTTTCGGCAAGAACGTAGGAAAGATTAACCGCCGTTGTGCTTTTGCCCTCGCCTCTCATTGCGCTTGTTATGCCGACGATGGGGCACTCTTTATCCTCAGGCAAGGTGAACGAAAGATTTGCTCTGAGAAGTTTATATTGCTCGGTAGCGGTGAACTCCAGATTCTGGTGGAGAGTTTTCTGGCTGTCTGCATTTGCAAAGAAGCCGCTTTTTTTACTTTTTTTACCCATTTCAGTTCACCTGCTTTCAATTCGACTTCTTATAGCTGTTATAGTATGAGTATTTCTTTGCTCCGCTGTCAAGCAAATCGGGAATTTTTGCAAGAACGGGATAAGAATAGTTATTTATAATATACTCTTCATCGTGAATCGTGTTATCAAACAGCGCAAGAACAACGAGAAGAATTATTGCCAACAATCCACCTAATATGAAACCTATTGCGGTGTATTTCGTTATGTTGGGAGCAACTTTTTCGTTTGAAGCGATTGCCGAGTCAACAACCTCCATTGAACTGCCTTCAACGATTTCAGAAACTCTTTTGGGAAGAACCTTGGCAATCTCATTGGCAAGCATTTCAGCCTCATAGGGATTTTCACAAGTTACGGTAACTTCCATAATTTCCGTTTCGTTAACGGGGGCTGCTTCAATCATATCATAAAGTTCCTGCCAGGTATAAGGAACATCGGTGTTTTTGATTATTTCATTAAGGGTTGTTCGGTTTTTCAGAAGCACCGTATATGTTTTGACAAGGCTCTGTGCAGCACTGATTTCAGATGAGCTGATGCTGAATCCGAGATCGCCGACGGTAAACGAGCTGTTGTTTACGTAAAGCATAATCGAAGATGAATAGGTAGGCTTTATCATAAACGCTGCAACGGAAAAAGCTATCGCCGCCGCAAGAACACTTGAAACAGCGATGACCCAAGCTCTGTGCCATACGGTTTTTAAAACGTGAGCAAAGTCAATAACATAATATTCTTTGAGGTTGTTTGTTTTTGACTGTTCCATTCTTTCTTTATCTCCCTTAATATCTATCAAGATAACATATAATTATATATAAACTCAATTTATTATATAATATTAACATAATAAAATCAATACAAAATCTTGAAATTTCTTCAATAAATTTCATAAAACAAACCCCATCGGCTTCTGAACCGATGAGGTTGAATTTTATGAACAATTAAATATTAAAATCTGTTTTCAAGATCTGTAATCTGGTCGATTCTTCTCTGATGTCGTTCTTCACCGCTGAACGGAGTATCAAGGAAAATATCGACGAGTTCGATAGCCTTTTCGGGAGTTACAACTCTGCCGCCAAGGCAAAGCATATTTGCGTTGTTATGAAGCCTTGTCATTTCTGCCGAGAAAAGATCCGAACAGCAGCACGCACGGATACCTCTGACTTTATTAGCTGCCATCGAAATGCCTACACCCGTGCCGCAGAAAAGCAAACCGAGTTCGCATTCTCCGCCGGCAACAGCCCTTGCCGTTTTTTCGGCATAAACTGCGTAATCGCAGGAATCGGATGAGTAAGTTCCGTAGTCCTTGAATTCAATTTTTCTTTCTTCAAGATGCTTGATTATAACCTGCTTGAGTTCATAACCTGCATGGTCGCTTCCTATTGCTATCATAATGATTCTCCTTTTCTTATTCTGAGTTCACGTTCCGCCTGCGGAAGTCTCAAATAGACGGGCGCAAGCAACGCGGAATCTGTAAAATTATTATTTTTTTCCGCCGCAAGAGCAACGCCGAAAGCCCTCTGATATCGGCGGTTTTCGCCTGCAAGATGAATTTTTTCAAGCTTTTCGGCAAATGCTTTGAAGCAGATTTCAGCGCCGTCGCCCGCAAGATAAATTTTTTCATTATACCCCGAAAGCTCTTCGCCAAGTTCATCAACAGAAACAGCTTTATCATCGCAGATTCGGCTTATTTCCGAACCGTTGCAACGAAAAACCGCAGTATAAACCTGATTGCATCTTGCGTCCATTGCGGCACACACTATGCAGTTTTCATCGGCAAAATTATATGCAATGCTTTCGAGTGTTGAAACACCTGCACAAGGCTTATCATCAGCCGCAGCAAGCCCTTTCACTGCCGCAACACCGATACGAATACCCGTAAACGACCCGGGACCGACGTTGACGCAGAGCGCATCAACATCCGAGAGCAACATATCCGCCTGTGATAAAGCATTGTCAACCATCGGCATAAGTGTACGGCTGTGTGTAAGAGCATTGTTGACAAAGCATTCGCTAATCAGTTTTCCGTTTTCCGCAACGGCAACGCTTGCGGATTTTGCCGAAGAATCAACAGCTAATATTTTCATATTGTTTCATCTCCGATTATATTTATTTTTCTTTCATTGAAATCATCCGTTTTTGTAATTGTTACTCTGATGCAGTCTTCGGGAAGAATTGCTTCAATATTCTCGCTCCATTCGATTATCAGGCATCCGCCGGCATCAAGATAATCAAAATATCCCGTTGAATAAAGGTCATCCCAACCTGAGATACGGTACATATCAAAGTGATACAGCGTTCTTTTATCTCCTCTGTATTCATTGACGAGCGCAAAAGTGGGGCTGCTCACATCGCAGTTTATGCCCATTCCCCTTGCAAAACCTCTTGTGAACGCGGTCTTGCCTGCACCGAGATCACCGAACATTGCAACAACAGAACCGTCTTTAACGGATTTTCCCAGCATTTCACCGATAAATTCGGTTTCTGCGGGACTTTTAGTTATAAAATCAGCCATATTATCTTTCAAATCTTTCAACAAGTGCATTAACCATCTGCGGAACGTCGGTAATAATTCCGTCAACGCCGTATTTCAGCAGTTTTTCAACCGTTTCAGGCTTATTGACTGTCCATACGTTAACCTTTATTCCGTTTTTATGAAGATCATTAACAAACTTTTTTGTTACCGAATAATAATGCGGATGAAGATAATCCGCTTTTATTTTCTTTGCGAATTTAACATATCCGAAAAGCATCGTTTTATAGAAATGAGCTTTATTCGGTGCATAAAGATAACCTGTTTTACATTCAGGATCAATGTTTTTGCATTCTATAAGAACGTTGGGGTCAAAGCTCGAAATAAGAAGCTTGCCGAAAAGGCCGTGTGCCTTAACGGCATCAATCGTTTTGCCGACTATTTCCATATTTCCGTCAAGAGGCGGCTTGATTTCGATATTCATCACTTCAATATCTGCATTTTCACACAGGGTCAGAAATTCCTCAAGAGTAGGAAGAGTTGTGCCTTTGAACTTTTCGTGAAAATACGAACCGAAATCATACGAACGAAGCTGTTCAAGGCTCATATCCTTAACGTTTCCCTGACCGTTTGAGGTTTCATCAATCGTATAATTATGGCAGATAACGGGCACACCGTCAGCAGTAAGGTGTATATCGGTTTCAAAGCCGTCAACACCGATTTCGATTGACTTTTTGAAGGCGGGAAGAGTGTTCTGAGGCGCTTCTTTGTTTGCTCCTCTGTGAGAAATAACATTACATTTTGCCATATTTGTCACCTTTCGAATATTTTTCCGAATAATATCTTAACAGAATAACGGTAACATTGCAAGATTAATTTGTATATTTATCTTTACTTGACTTTAAATTAAACAAATGATAAGATTAAAATCATAAATAATGCAAAGGATGAGTGTTATGTATTTGGAAAATTACGAATTCTGGTTTGTTGTGGGCAGTCAGTTTCTTTACGGCCCCGAAGTTCTTGATATCGTTGCTGAAAGAGCTGCTGAAATGGCAGAAAAAATGAACGCAAGCGGTCTTCTCCCCTGCAAGGTTGTTTACAAAGTAACCGCAAAAACAACCGAAGAAATCAGCAGCGTTGTTAAAGAAGCGAATTTCGACGATAAATGCGCCGGTATCATCACTTGGATGCACACCTTCTCACCTTCAAAAATGTGGCTCAACGGTCTGAAAAATCTCCAGAAACCCTATTGCCATTTTGCAACCCAATATAACAGAGAAATCCCCAACGAAGAAATTGATATGGATTTTATGAACCTCAATCAGGCTGCACACGGCGACAGAGAACACGGATTTATCGCAGCAAGGCTCCGCACTCCGCGTAAAGTTATTATGGGTTACTGGCAGGACGAAAAAGTTCTGGGCGAACTCGGCAAATGGATGCGTTCCGCAGTCGGCGCGGCTTTCTCAAAGAAGCTCAAGGTTATGAGATTCGGCGATAATATGAGAAACGTTGCCGTTACCGAAGGCGATAAGGTCGGCGTTCAGGAAATTCTCGGCTGGGAAGTAAACACCTGGCCCGTCGGCACTCTTGTTGAATATATCAACGCAGTAACAGAAGCTGAAGTTGATGCGCTTATGGCTGAATATGCCGAAAAATACGAAATTGCAACAGACAACCTTGATGCAGTCCGTTATCAGGCGAAAGAAGAAATCGCAATGAAAAAAATGCTTGATGAACACGGATGCAAGGCATACACAAACACCTTTGAAGACCTTTACGGTATGGAGCAGCTTCCCGGTCTCGCAAGCCAGAGACTTATGGAGCAAGGCTACGGCTACGGAGGTGAAGGTGACTGGAAAGTTTCAGCAATGACAGCTGTTCTGAAAGCGATGACCGAAGGTATGGGCGGCGGCTCTGCCTTTATGGAAGACTATACTTATAACCTTACTCCCGGCGAAGAATACTCGCTCGGCGCACATATGCTTGAAGTTTGCCCCACTCTCGCCGCAGATAAACCCAGAATCGAAGTTCATCCCCTCGGAATCGGCAACAGAAAAGACCCCGCAAGGCTTGTTTTTGAAGGTAAAGCAGGCAGTGCAGTCGTAGTCAGCCTTGTTGATATGGGCGGCAGGCTGAGAATGATTTGTCAGGATATTGAATGCGTAAAGCCCATTCTTCCGATGCCGAATCTTCCCGTTGCAAGAGTTATGTGGAGAGCAATGCCTGATCTTTGCACCGGCGCAAAATGCTGGATTATCGCAGGCGGCGCACACCACACTGTTCTTTCGTATGATGCTGATGCCGAAATGCTCCGTGACTTTGCAAGAATAATGGATATCGAATTTGTTCACATCAACAAAAACACCACTCCCGAAAGCCTTGAAAATGAGCTTTTCCTTAATGACCTTGCAAGAAAGCTCAAATAAACATTCATAAAGAAAACGGCGTGACCGAAGTCACGCCGTATTTTTTTATCCTACAATTCTTCCGTTTTCATCGAAGACGTAGTTCATTTCGATTGAGAGACCGTTTGTTTCCCAAGCATAGTATGTTTGGTTGCAGATGAGTGAGCCGTCATATTTAACGAAATAATAGTATCCGTCAACATAGTTGAGACCTACGGGTGCAGGGCGTCCGTTTACATAGTAATACTTAACGCCGTCTTTTTCAAAGAAGCCGTCAACCATCTTACCGTCGGGACCGAATTCATATTCGTCCTCGGGAAGAAGTCCGTTGCCTTCCCATACGTATCTCGTTTCATTCACGCAAATCTCACCGCTTGAGCCGTTTGCAAAATAATATGCTCCGTCAATATAAATGAGTCCTGCCATTTTGGGTCTGCCCAATACATAGTAGTAAAGAGTACCGTTTTTGTTAACAATGCCGTCAAGCAGTTTACCGTCGGCGCCGAATTCATATGTGCCTTCGGGAATAAGACCGTTGGTATTCCATACATATCTTGTTTCATTTACGCAAAGCTCACCGTTTTTGCCGTTTGCAAAATAATATGCTCCGTCAATTTTGATGAGACCTGCCATATTGGGTCTTCCGTTAAGATAGTAATACAGTACACCGTCTTTATTGACAATGCCGTTGAGCATTTTGCCGTCGGGACCGAACTCATAAGTTGCCTCGGGAAGTATGCCGTTGCCCTCCCATACGTAACGGGATTCGTCAACACAAACTTCACCGTTTTCGCCGTATGCAAAATAATATGCTCCGTCAATTTCAATAAGTCCTGCCATCTTGGGCTTACCGCCAACGTAATAGTAAAGCGCTCCGTTTTTGGTAACCAAACCGTCAAGCAGTATTCCGTCAGGGCCGAATTCATACGTACCCGCAGGAAGAATTCCGTTTGTTGACGATACGTAACGGGCTTCGCTTACGCAAATCTCACCGTTTGAACCGTATGCATAATAAATCGCTCCGTCAACATCAATAAGACCTGCCATCTTGGGCTTGCCTTTCACGTAATAGAAAAGAGCTCCGCCTTTTTCAACAACGCCGTCAAGCATCTTACCGTCAGGACCGAATTCATAAGTTGCTTCAGGAAGAATACCGTTGCCTTCCCACACGTATCTCTGACCGTTTACGGCAACTTCGCCGTTTTCGCCGTATGCAAAATAGAGAGCGCCGTCAACTTCAACAAGACCCTTGGATTTGGGTTTGCCCTTTTCGTAATAGCAAAGAACACCGTTTCTTTCAACAATGCCGTCAAGCATCTTGCCGTCGGGGCCGAAAGCATATGTTGCTTCGGGAAGAATTCCGTTGCCTTCCCATACGTATTTATCAACGTTCACGGCAATTTCACCGTTTGAACCTTGTGCAAAATAGAGGTCGCCGTCAATTTCAACAAGACCTATTGCCTTAGGTTTGCCGTAAACGTAGTAGCAGATTGTGCCGTCGCTCTTCTCAACAAGTCCGTTGAGTGCCTTATAGTCGGGACCGAACTCATAAGTGCCTACGGGAAGGTCACAGAAAGTTGTTTCACAATACTGTTTACCCGTTACGGCGCGTGCACGGTAGTCAAAATAATAGTAATCGCCGTCAATCTTATTAAGTCCCTTTAATGCAATTCCGTCCTTAACGTAGTATACGGAACCGTCTTTTTCGGTATAGAATCCGTCGGGTATAACTTCATCTCTGCGAATACCGTCATCGCCGAAATTATACCACGTATAATCCTTGCTGTTTGATTCCTGAACGCAACGGTAGCCCTCGTATCTGTAGCTGTTGTAGAAATAATAGGTATTGCCGTCGATTTCCGCCCAGCCTTTTCTGTAATAAGAAGGACCGTAGTAATATCTGTAGCCAAACACGCACTTGACCCATACGCCCGACGTAATTTTTCCTGTTTCCTCAAATTCATACGGAACAGTGCCTACGTTGTAAGTGCCTGCTTTTGCTGCCATTGTGTCGGAATGGAAATAGTACCAGTCTTCGCCTATCTGATGCCAGCCCGATGCAAGCTCGCCTATCTTTGAATAGCGGTAAACGCCTGCTGTTTCGTCATAGAAAAGACCTGTATACTTTGTCTGACCTGCATTTATTCCGTTCTCGCCGAAATCGTAATAATAACCGTCAACAAGATTGATTCCCGTACACTTGACGCCGTCAATATAATACGCAAAGCCGCCGTCCTCATTTACCCAGCCGTCTTTGACAGCTTTTGAAAGAGTATACGTATCGTTGAAGTTTCCGTAAACGCTACCGAACCAGCCGCCCTTTTCTTCCTTGCCTTCAAACATATTGATAAAAGGCTGAACGCCGTATTCCTGCTGATTTTCAGGCTTCAGAGCGAATGTATAGAGAGCGTTTGCACGCATATAAACTTTATAGCTGATTTCGCCCGCATTGACGGGATTGAGCATATCCTTATGCCACTGTGCATCAGCCTTCGGAACAGCCTTGATTCCTCTGAGAATGCAAAGAGGATTAGCCATTGCAGGGTCAATGGGCTGAGTCTGATCAATCCAATTCAGCACAAGAGTGAGAGTATTTGTTTCCTCATCAAATTGAACTGCGTTAAGCTCGAAATAATCATTCACAAGAGTGACTTCCGAATAATCAACATCAAGGTTTTTATCAAAAGTAACACTTGCCTTTACCTCAGTAAGAACGCTGACTCTTTCTGCGAGCTGCATAAGGAAAGTCCACGCAGACGCACCTTCAATCTCAGCACCGGGAAGCAGGCTTGTAAGCTCTGCAAGCTGTTCGGGAATAGGAAGATAAGTCATATCTATGGCAAAAGTATAATCGGTGACCATAGGTTTGCTTTCATCAACAATTTCGTATACAGCATTATCCTCGGTTGTTGAATTGGATACCTTACGGCTCCAAGCTAGCAATCTGTCGCCGCCCGTTGCATTATCAAAGTCAAATGAGATTTCGCCTTTGTTATAAAGCGAAACGGTTATAACGGCGTTTTTCTGCGAATCGGCCGCAAGCGATGCAGTGATATTGACGGTCTTGATACCCGTACCATCGGTACCGATAAATCCGAAGCCGTCCATCACACCTGCCGCATCGTTGCCGAGTGTAAATACAACGTCGCTTTCCTTTATCGTTACGGGTTTATTCTGATAAAGAGCAACAAGGGGCAATTCCGCCATTTCACCGTAAGTTGCGTTGATATTTGTTTTGGTGAAGTAAATTCTGTCAGGAACAACAATGTTGAGCGTTTTCGAGCCGATGATTTCATCGCCGAGCATAAGATAAACGTCAACCGAACCGTTCCTGAGTGCGGTAAATACGCCGTCCTGAGTAACACTGCCCCATGATTCATCCGAAACCGCCCAGTGTGTTCCCTCTGGGATATCCGCAGAGTTACCCGTTGCGCTTACACCGTGTGCAGTAAGCTGAAGAGAAGAATCTTTTGTAAGATAATCGGTTTCGCTCTCAATAATCGCATGGTCAAATGCGGTTGAGCTGGGAGCTGTTGAAACCATAATAAGCGACGTACTTACGGAACGCGCAGTGCCATCCGAAGGCTTGCTTACAACACTGAGTTTATCTGCGCCTTCAAGCTTTGCAACGTAAGTTGTTGAACCGCCGCCGTCAAGATTGATTGCGTGAATACAGCCCGCTTCATACATAATATGTGCAATTTCAATCATACTGCCGCCGCAAGAAATCGGTTCCTGTCTGCCGTCAAGAACCATAAAGACAACCTTGCCCGTCTTTGTGATGCCTACCGCAGTACGGCTTGCACGGTCTGTATAGTAGTTTGACGTTGCGGTTATAACAACTTCACCGTCTCTGATAAGTGTTGTACCGAAGCCGCCGATTGCATCGCGAAGCTGATCCTTATAAATTTTATTATAATCGCTCTGGGAACCGATAATCGCCTTGCCGTCCTTGGTAATTCCGAAGAAACCGCCGCCGTCGATTGCGTGATATTCCCTGCCGTCCATAATAAGCAGACCGCCGGGTTCACCAGTACCCATATTGTATCCGTCGCCGTTGATGCTGGCGATTACGTTGTAGTTTTCGATATATTTATCGCTTTCGGGGTTGCCGTATTTTTCCTGAGCGGCATTTGCCTGACCGAGAACGGTCTGCATACCCCACTCCGTGGGATCGTTGTTTCTGTAGTTTGCAAAAACATCAACGTCGTTTCTGGTAAGGTCGGCAGTTGCGGTATAATAAACCATCTGCTTGTTATCCGCCGACGTTGCCTTTTTGATATTCTGAACAATACCGGGGGCAAGAGTTGACGTTTCTGTTTCAAAAACCGTGAAATAGGGGTTTTCCGTTACTTCAACGTAGTCACCTGCAAGCTTACATATATAATCCGCAAACGCATAACAGCAGGCTTTTCTCATTGCAGCAACGTCTTCTGTTTTGAATTCCTTTGTTGCTTCAAGAGTGGTTATCATCTTGTTGCCCGTATATGCATTATAAACGGCATCGCGCACGTTTGCACGGGTGCTTACGCCGCCGAGTCTGTTCTGAAGGAAGAAATCGGCACGGTCTTCCATTGTAAGCTCTTCGGTGAAATACTCGGAGAGAATTTCCGTAAGAATGCCCTGCTCGTATTCAACGGTTTCGAGAGCTTTCATAATATAATACGAATCAAGGTCGCCGTACATATCCTGCTGATCAAATCCGCCGATTTCTTCGGGGTCTTCCTGAAGAAGATAGTTGGTTGATATTTCGGCAATCATCTCGTTGAGTGTGCCTGAAACACCGCCGTAATCGGAGAATTCAAGAAGGTCAACAAGATCGCCTGCCCAGCCCGAAACATCGGCGTGGTTAAGGCTTCCTTTGTTGTAATAAGTAATATCCATCGAGCCGAACATATGCCCGAAATCAACAAGATCACCGTTGGGAAGGGTGAACGTTTCAATATTCTTGAGACCGCTTACGGTTATCATTTCGTCTGCAGAAGCACTTGCGTTTATTTCATCCTCAATGTTTGATACAAACGCCTCAAAATCGGCATCCGCATAGCCTGCCATAATGCCCCACGAGCCTTCGTTGTATTTATCAACACCCGTGCGGATATATTTAATTACAAGTTCAAGGGGATCTTTTCCCGGAACTTCCATTGCATAAGCCATTGCAAGTTCTTCAAGAACGGCAAGGTTTTCAATGAACGTTTCGTAATCGGTAACCGTTGCTTCTTCAAGCATGGGAATTTCTTCGTAGGTAGTATAATCACAGCGGCTGCATTCTTCGTATGCATTCCAGCCCACTTCGGTATAGGTGGGATTCTTTGCTTCGTGTTTGATTATATCGTGACCCAAAGCTTCAACAAACTGAGGTTCAACGATAACTGCGTGACAGATTTCGCAGTGTTCACCGCCCGAAAAACCGCTTTGAGTACAAGTTGCGGGGATTTCAACGTCTTCAACAATCTTGTGACCGAGAGCTTTGCCCTCTGTATATGTACACGAAACGCAGAATGCAGGCGAATAACAGGTTGAGGGAATCATATCGTGACCCGTTGCATCAACTTCGCTGTCTGTATAAGTATCGCCGCAACCCGAGCAAGTATGTGTTGTGAAGCCTTTTTCGGTACAAGTAGGAGCAGTTACGGTTGAAACATAGTTATGACCCGTTGCCGAAGCAAGCTCTTCACCGCATACTGTACAGATATGGGCAGACGTGCAAGTTGCCGCTTCGCCCGGAGTATGACCTTTTGAAAGCTCCAGAACTTCACCGCAGTCAAGGCAAAGCTGAGGCTCCGTGCAGGTTGCCTCTGCACCGGGAAGATGACCGAGAACGGGAGCAAGCTCAACACCGCAATCCGTACAAACCTGAGCAGACGTACAAGTTGCAGCATCGCCTTCCGAATGACCTTTTGCCTTGGTTTTGGAGTCAACGTATGCATCTCCGCAATTCAAGCAGGTATGAGTTGTATAGCCTTCTTCGGTGCAGGTAGGTAATGTTATTACTTCCTGATAGTTATGACCCGTTGCAGGCTTCAATTCAACACCGCAAACGGTACAAATCTGGTTTGTAAGGCAGGTTGCTTCATCGCCTGCTTTATGTCCCTTGGCAGGAATAACGGTTTTTCCTTCGGTGTGTCCGCAACGAGAACAAACGCTTCCCGAGCTGTAGCCTTCCTCTGTGCAGGTTGAATCCTGCGCATCGTCGTGAATCATATCGTGACCGAGAGCTTCAACAAGAATTTCATCGCAGACCGTACACTTCTGCGGATTGGTACAATCGGCTTCATTGCCTGCAGTATGACCGTTTTCGGATTTGAGAATTTCGCCGCAAACTGTACAGCTCTGAGGCTCAGTGCAGGTTGCATCGGCGCCTGCGGTATGACCCGTTGCCGAAACCTCACTGTCAACATATTCATCGCCGCAGTTAAGGCAGGTATGGGTTGTGTAGCCGTTTTCGGTGCAGGTTGCTTCGGTCACAACGTCTTTGTAATTATGACCCGTTGCAGGCTTCAGTTCAATGCCGCAAACAGTACAGATCTGATTGGTTGTGCAGGTCGCTTCCGCACTTTCCTTATGTCCCTTGGCATCAACAATGCTGTCTGTATAAATATCGCCGCAACGCAAACAAGTGTGTGTTGTGTAGCCGTTTTCGGTGCAGGTAGGTGCAGTTATAACAGAACTGTAATTATGACCCAGCGAGGGTGCAAGCTCTTTTCCGCAAACCGTACAAACCTGATTTGTTGTACAATCCGGTACAGCTCCTTCGGTATGACCCGTTGCAGGAACAGACTCCGTATATTTGCTTCCGCAGAAACAGGTGAAAGTCTTCAGACCTGCGGTTTCACAAGTCGGAGCAGTTGTTAACGTTTCGGTGTATGAATGACCCGAATGTTCACGCCACATACCGTTAACGCAATAGTTTGTTGATGATGAAGCGGACGGAGTGAAATACGTTCCGTCGGCGTTTTTCAACTTTGCGGGAGTTATGGGAATTTCGGTGTATCCGACCTTCTGGACAAGCTGATACGTTTTGGTCTGTGAACCCTTTTTGAGAAGAACCTTTCCGGGTGCGGCACCGCTGATATCCGCTCCGCCCGATGTTGTATAAATATATCCCGATGATGCATCAAGCGTGCCGTAAACCTTGATTGATGCGTCTTTAAGGTCAGCTGAAGTACGGTTATACTTTTTACCCGGTGCATATTGAACGGGGAAGAATTCCTTATTGGCAGGTCCGCAGAAGCCGCCCCATTGGTCGGCATCGTAGACGTATACGTTACATCCCGAAGCAACAACGCATTTTGCACCCTCGGCAATGATGAATTCAGAACCCGGAAGCATTGCAACATCCTGGCTGAGGGTTACAGAACCGCTGTTTGCCTTAACGGTGATATTGTTGTTGATTGGGAGTTCGTAATTCTTTGAATTTATCTTTGTTGAAAGAAGGCCCGAACCGAATTCCATCTCGATGGGGCTGATTGACATTGTACCGTCAAGTTCAAAAATGAGTCTGTCGGTTGAGCCGTCGTATCTCTTTGTGAGAGTACCGGACGTAAGATTGAACATACCGCCGCTTTTCGCAATAAACGTTACCGATGCGCTGAGCGACATATTCGAAATAAACATTGTTGCATAGCAGTTTTCAACAGAACCCGTTTCAAGAACGAGGGGCACTTCGATGTTTTGTATATAATACTGCGAAAGCGGGAATACACCGTTTTCCATATCACTTGTCTGGCTTCCGCCTCTGAAGTCCATTATCTGGAAATATTCATAGATATTCGCGCCGTTCTTGGCAACAACCTTACCGGTACCCGTTATGAAACCGTAAGCATAAAGATTGCCGCCGCTGTTAACGGTGATATTGCTGTTATCGTTCATCTTTATGAAGCCGCAGGGACCGCTCGGCGAGTTGCCGCTGAGTTTGCTGCCGTGGGTTGAGTAGTGCTTTGCAGGAACACACAAGTTACCGTTAACGGTAAGATTCGCTCCGTTTGCCATTGTGAGGGTACGGTATGCCGTAGGCTTTGTCCATACATCGGATACCGATTCGGGTGCGGAGGTGTATATTGTGTTTGCCGCGTCAAAAGGAATAAGGAGTGTCACTCCCGAGGGAACGGTATAGTTGCCTGCCGAAAGCGTACCGTTATTCATAAGAACAACAGTTGAATTGCCCGACTTGCTTGCATATGATATCGCATTATTAAGATTATCAAACAGATAGTTGCCGCTGCCTGCTTTGAAATAAGCAATACCGCTTGCGCCCGTAAATACGGCTCTTACCGTCATATCGGCAACGGGAGTAAGTTTATAAGTAGTTTCCGTTGAAAGAATAACGCTGTTTGAAGTGTTTATCCAGCCAAGAAACTGACCGTTGTTTTTAGCTGTTGCAACAAGGGTTGCGCCGTCTTTAAGAGTAATATTTTTTACGGAATTATTTGATACCGCCGAACCGTTAACGGTAACGCCGCCGTATGCGGAATCAAATTCAAACGTTACGTCAGACGATTCCTGCGCAGCAACAAGGCTTACGTTTTTCAGTTCAAGCTTTGCTTCTTTATAAGGTGCGCCGGCTTCAAGCCCGATGGTTATTCCTGCACCGGGATTCAAAAGCACGGAATATGAACCCGTGGCATTGCCTAAACTGAAGGATTTATAATTGGATGCGGCATAGTCAAAGCTGAGGGTTGAAATTGCATCTGTGTTGTTATAAATATCAATCGTGGTCGATTTTGCCTGCACAAGACCGGCTTTGACGGTAATTGAAGCATAATTGCCCGATGCCGAAAGACTGCCTGCAGAATCAGTAATTTCAACCTTGCCGTCAAGAAGGCTTGTTTTACTCTGCGGTGCGCTTACGGAATATGCGTTGAGTCCGGTATCAATTCCGAGAAGTTTGGCAAAAGCCGAGAGAGCACGTGCGGAATTTGTTGATATGAACGACGTTTTATTAAGCTCTGATAAGCCGTCAAACAAGGATATAAAATCTCTTATATCCCTTTTTGCGGCGTTTATCGTATCATCACCCATTGAGCTGAAGGAATCAGCGATTTCACCTTCCGAAACATCGCTTTTACCGAAATATCTCAGCAAAACTGTATTTGCCTCAAGAATTACTTTCAGCAAAGTAATTTCTTTGTCCTCAAACAGAGAGCTTTTTATTCCTTCGGTTCCGAAATCAAAGTCAAAATCAAGATTACCGTCCTGTACGGGAGCAGATGAAAAACTCATCAACGCCGAAAGCAGCCACGCCAGCACCCTTCTGAAAAACATAATATCTATTCCTCCTGCCGTTTGATTA
>JAZSBC010000087.1:0-12077 GCA_045602245.1 Acutalibacteraceae bacterium
TCAGAGATGGGTTGAAGACGTTGAGCAGGCAAACGGCTATCTTCTCACCAAAACTCCCCTTATGGCAAAGAGAGATCTTTACAGAATTTCAGGTCACTGGGATCACTACCGTGACGGTATGTTCATTCTCGGCGATCCCGATGATGAAGAGAAGGAATGCCTTGCACTCCGTCCGATGACCTGCCCGTTCCAGTATCAGGTATATCTCAATGCCGCAAGAAGCTACCGTGACCTTCCTATGCGTCTTGGTGAAACTTCAACCCTTTTCCGTAACGAAGATTCAGGCGAAATGCACGGCCTTATCCGTGTCCGCCAGTTCACAATTTCGGAGGGTCATCTTGTTCTCCGTCCCGACCAGCTTGAAGAAGAATTCAAGGGCTGCCTCAGTCTTTGCAAATATTTCCTCGGAACCGTCGGTATGCTTGATAACTGCACCTTCCGTTTCTCGCAGTGGGATCCCGCAAATACAGCCAAATACGAAGGCACTCCCGAGCAGTGGAACGCCGCTCAGGACACAATGGGCAAAATCCTTGATAACCTCGGCGTAGAATATGAAATCGGCATCGACGAAGCCGCATTCTACGGTCCCAAGCTTGATATTCAGTATAAGAACGTTTTCGGCAAGGAAGACACAATCGTTACAATTCAGATTGATATGCTTCTTGCAGAGAAGTTCGGTATGTATTACGTTGATACGGACGGACAGAAGAAGCTTCCCTATATCATTCACAGAACAAGCCTCGGCTGCTACGAAAGAACACTTGCTTATATTCTTGAAACGTTCGCAGGCGCACTTCCTCTGTGGCTTGCACCCGAGCAGGTAAGACTTCTTCCCATCGCAGACCGTCATCACGCATATGCAAAGGAAGTTGCCGCAAAGCTTGAAAATCTCGGAATCAGAGTTACGGTTGATGAAAGAAGCGAAAAAATCGGCTACAAAATCCGTGAAGCACAACTTGAAAAGCTTCCCTATATGCTTCTTGTGGGCGATAAGGAAATTGAAGACGGCGCAGTTTCGGTCCGTAAGAGAGGTGAAGGAGATATCGGCGCAAAGAGCGTTGACGAATTCATCGCATCGGCACTTGCAGACATCGCTTCAAAGAAAATCTGGTAATTGCTTTCGGGTACACACGTTGCGTGTGTGCCCGAATTTTTTTGTAAAATATATAGATTTTATATTCTATTAGTGATATAATGTAAAATGGATAAAAATTAACAGGAGAAATTTAGATATGATACTTTCTGATAAAACATTAATGAAAATGCTTGATGAGGGTACTTTGGTTGCAGAACCTATTGAACCTGCTCAGGTTCAGCCTGCGAGCATAGATATCCGTCTCGGCAACACTTTCAGCATTGTCAGAGATTCCTCAACGGGAATTATTAATCTTGAAGATAAAATCGAATATGAAACCATTGAGACCGATACATATGTGCTTCTTCCCGGTCAGTTTGTGCTTGCAACAACAATGGAATATTTTGAACTTCCCGATGATTTAACGGCTTTTGTTGAAGGCAGAAGCTCACTCGGCAGAATGGGTTTGTTTATTCAGAACGCAGGCTGGGTTGACCCCGGATTCAAAGGTGAAATCACTCTTGAGCTTTTCAATGCAAACCGTTGTGCAATTCAACTGAAAGCAGGCAGAAGAGTAGGTCAGCTTGTTTTTGCAAAAATGGACGAAAAAGCACTCAATCCCTATAACGGTAAGTATCAGGGTCAGCGTGGTGCAACGGGTTCAAGAGTTTTTCAGGATAAAGAAATAAAATAAATCACTTCACGGAAGGATGATATATATGAAATATGCAGTAGTGCTTTATGACGGAATGGCGGATTATCCCGTTCCCGCACTCGGCGGCAAAACTCCCATGGAGCTTGCAAAAAAGCCCAACTTCGATGCGCTTGCAAAGAAGGGCAGGGTAGGTCTTGTGAGAACCGTTGCGGACGGTCTTAAGCCCGGCAGCGACGTTGCAAACCTCAGCGTTCTCGGCTATGACCCCAAGGTTTGCTATACGGGCCGTTCACCCCTTGAAGCTGTCAGCATCGGCGTTAAGATGAAGGATACAGACGTTGCGCTCCGTTGCAACGTTGTTACCCTCAGCGACGAAGAAAACTACGAAGACAAAACAATGATAGACTATTCCGCAGGCGATATTTCGAGCGAAGATGCGGCTGAAATCATCAAAACCGTTCAGGAGCATTTCGGCAACGATGAATTCAGATATTATAACGGCGTAAGCTACCGTCACTGCCTTATCTGGAACAACGGAACAACCGATTTGGGCAAAATGACTCCTCCCCACGATATTTCGGGCAGAGTGGTCGGCGAATATCTTTCAACTTCACCCAATGCGGAAAAGCTTATCGCGATGATGAAAGAGAGCTATGACCTGCTCAAAGACCATCCCGTCAACAAAAAGAGAATTGCAGAGGGCAAATCGCCTGCAAACTCAATCTGGCTCTGGGGCGAGGGCAGCAAGCCTGCGCTGAGCGATTTTGAAGAAACCTATGGCGTTAAGGGCAGCATCGTTTCAGCCGTTGACCTGCTCAAGGGCATTGCAATCTGTGCAGGTATGGGCGTGCCTGAGGTTGAGGGCGCAACGGGCTACATAGACACAAACTTCGAGGGCAAGGCAAACGCCGCAATCGAAGAATGGAAAAACGGCAAAGACCTTGTTTATATCCATATCGAAGCTCCCGATGAATGCGGACACCGAAACGAGCCTGAAAACAAGGTGAGAGCAATCGAGCTTATCGACGAAAGAGTGCTTCCGATTCTGCTTGATTATCTCAACGGCTGCGGCGAGGATTATAAAATTATGATTCTTCCCGACCACCCCACACCCATTGTTACGAAAACTCACGCATCGGACCCCGTACCCTTTATGATTTACCATAAAAACGGTGAGGTTGACGGCGTTGAAACCATAAACGAAAAGACTGCCGAGGCAACGGGTGACTTTGTTGAAATCGGCTGCGGACTTATGAAAGAATTTCTGGAGGCATAAAAAATGAGCTATAAAATTAACACAAAATGTATTCTCAGCGGCTATTCACCCAAAAACGGTGAACCCAGACAGGTACCCATCTATCAGAGCACAACTTATAAATACGATTCAAGCGTTGAAATGGGCAAGCTTTTTGACCTTGAAGCATCGGGCTATTTCTATACCCGCCTTGCTAACCCCACAAACGATGCGGTTGCCGCAAAAATCGCAGACCTTGAAGGCGGCGTGGGCGCAATGCTTACCTCATCGGGTCAGGCGGCTTCATTCTATTCGATTTTCAATATTGCAAGTGCAGGCGACCATATCGTAAGCTCAGCCGCAATCTACGGCGGAACTTTCAATCTTTTCAACGTTACGATGAGAAAGCTCGGCATTGACTTCACTTTCGTAAGCCCTCAGGCAACCGAAGAAGAGCTTGCCGCCGCTTTCAAGCCCAACACAAAGGCAGTTTTTGCAGAGTCAATTTCAAACCCCTCTCTTGAAGTGCTTGATTTTGAAACCTTTGCAAATGCCGCTCATTCACACGGCGTACCCCTTATCGTTGATAACACATTCCCCACACCCGTCAACTGCCGTCCTCTTGAACTCGGTGCGGATATCGTTATCCATTCCACAACAAAATATATGGACGGCCACGCAACAAGCGTTGGCGGCGTTGTTGTTGACGGCGGCAAGTTTGACTGGACTCAGAACGACAAATTCCCCGGTCTCACAACTCCCGATGCATCGTATCACGGCATCACATATACAGAGCGTTTCGGTGAAGCGGCATACATCACAAAGTGTATGGCTCAGCTTATGCGCGACCTCGGCTCAATTCCTTCACCCTTCAACGCATTCCTTCTTAATCTTGGTCTCGAAACTCTTCCTCTGAGAGTTGAAAGACATTGCTCAAACGCTCTCAAGGTTGCAGAGTTTATCCGTGACAGCGGCTGTGCAATCGAGGTAACATACCCCGGTATGGAAGGCAGCAAGGGTTATGAGCTTGCAAAGAAATATATGCCCGACGGCACAAGCGGCGTTATTTCATTCAGAATCAAGGGCGGCAGAGAAGCTGCAACAAAGTTTATGGACAGCCTGCAGATTGCCGAAATCGCAACCCACGTTGCCGATGCACGCACCTGCTGCCTGCATCCTGCAAGCACAACTCACCGCCAGCTCACGGCTCAGGAGCTTATCGACTGCGGTATTTCCGATGACCTTATCCGTCTTTCTGTCGGTATTGAACACGTTGACGATATCATCGCAGACGTAAAGCAGGCACTCGAAGCTTCACAGATATAAACAAAAATGACCCCGCTTTTTTGTGGGGTCATTTTGATACGAGGAGGAGATAATATGTGGGAAAAAATTATTGATTTGCTTAACCTGAGCATAAGAGAAGTATGGGCAATCGAAAAATTCTTTGAATATTTCGGTAACCTTTTTACAACCTTTTCACCTAAGAAATTCTTTTCGCTCATTCTTGCAATGGTTGAAATTCTTCAGATGCTTATTCTCGGCTTGCCGCTTACTCCGAGAGGCGAAACGCTTGATTTGACAGGCTACAACATCGTTGTTTATGATGAGTTTGACGGCGATTCTCTCAATGAGGATTTGTGGGAAGTCAGAGGCAACGGCCCGAGAAGATGCGGCTATAACCATACAAGTCAGGTTTCGGTCAGGGACGGAAATCTTGTTATCACGGGCGAATATCTTGAAGACGGCTTCTACGGTGAAGGCTGGTATACCGCCGCAATCAAGCTTAAAGAGAGATATAAGCAGGGCTATTTCGAAATCAAGTGCATCGTAAACGACAGCCCCGGCTATTGGAGTGCGTTCTGGATTCAGGCTGATTCGCCCTATACCGCTTCGGTTTCGAAGGGCGGCGTCGGCGGCGCGGAAATTGATATTTTTGAGTCTTATAACTACGGCGAAAATGAATATGCAATAACAAACGCCATTCACTGCGCAGGCGTTGACGGCGTTGAAGAGGGCTTCCAGTCAGCATTGCTCGGCAAATTCAAAGGCAACAACGTCAGCAAGGAATATAACACCTACGGTCTTGAATGGACGGAGGATGAATATATTTTCTATGTAAACGGTGTTGAAACCGTGCGTTCAACGTTCGGCAACGGCGTTTCTCAGGTGCCTGAAGACGTTATAGTTTCACTTGAAATTCCCGATGCTGAAAAGATGGCGGGCCTTGATAAAGATAATTTCAAAACGGAATTTATAGTTGACTACGTCAAGATTTATCAGAAATAAGATATGGAAAAATTAAAAGAAAGAAAAGAAACAAAAATCAACACAAAAAAATACATAGCCCTTGCAGTTTTTCTTGAAACGGCGGTAAATGCGGTGTTCTCGATTGCGTTTCACGATTTCCTGAACTTTTTCTATTCGGACTATGCTCACCTTACCATATGGGGCGACGTTGTGGCGATAGTTTCGGTTATCGTTTCGTTTATAATCTACGACAGCTTTGCCCACGCCGCATATCATAAGTTCAGAGACAGAGTGATGTTTCTCGGCGTTGTTTACGTTGCATCAAAAGCGGCAAGCATAGTGCATTATATCGCAGGCATACTTGCAGAGCTTTTCCCCGTTTTTACGGGCGACACGGCAGAAACGATACTTGCAATATTCCTTTCGCTGTTTGAAATTGCGGTTGACGTTGTTGCCGCAATATGGCTTATGGGCTATTTTGAAAAGAAATTCAAGAAAGACGAACAATAAGAAAACGGGTCGGAATTTCCGACCCGTTAATTTTTATTCTTCGATAGCTTCTATGAGTTTGTCAATCGCATCTTCAAGGAGTTCAAAGGGGATGTTGAGAGGGGGAAGAAGGCGAACCTTTGTTTTTGCGCTGAGAACGAGAACGCCCTTTTCCATAGCCGATGCGATAACGTCCTTTGCAGGCTTTTCGCATTCGATGCCGAGCATAAAGCCCCTGCCCGAAACACTCTTTACCTTTTCACATTCTGAAAGCCTTGAAATGATATATTCGCTCTTCTTTGTGACGTCCGTGAGCAGATTATCGTCAATTCTTGAAAGAACGCTGATTGCGCCTGCACAGCAGATGGGGTTGCCGCCGAATGTTGAACCGTGGCTGCCGGGGGTGAGAATATTCTCAAGCTTTTCGCCGAGCATTGTGCAGCCTAAAGGCAGACCGCCTGCAAGACCCTTTGCGGTTGAAACGATATCGGGCATAACGCCGTAGTGCATATAGCTGTAAAGCTTGCCCGTTCTGCCGTTACCCGTCTGAACCTCGTCAATAATAACGAGCATATTCTTTTCTTTTGCGATTTCAAAAACGCCTTTTACGAATTCATCGGTGAGCGAAAGCACACCGCCCTCGCCCTGAATTGTTTCCATCATAATTGCGGCGCAGCCGTTGCTTTCGGCAAGCTCTTTGACGGAGTCAAGGTTGTTTGCTTCGGCATAAACAAAGCCCTCTGTGAAAGGTCCGAAATTCTTGTGGAAGTTATCCTGACCCGTTGCGGCAAGGGTTGTTATCGTTCTGCCGTGGAAGCTGTTTTTGAGGGTGATAATCGTTGAGTTGCCTTCACCCTTGTTCTGAAGCGCCCAGAGACGTGCCGCCTTGATTGCGCATTCGTTTGCTTCCGCACCTGAATTTGAGAAGAAAACTTTCTTCATTCCCGTTCTTTCGCAGAGCAACTGAGCAAGCTCGGCGCAGGGCTTGGTATAATAAAGATTTGAGGTGTGACCGAGGAGCGAAGCCTGAACGGTTACCGCTTCAACCCATTCCGCATCTGCGGCGCCGAACGTGTTGACGGCAATTCCGCTGCCGAGGTCGATATATTCTTTATCGTCTTCGCCGTAAAGCAGAGAGCCGTTGCCCTCCGAAAGCTCAACGGGGAAACGGGCATAAGTGCCTGCAACGTATTTTTTATCTGTTTCAAAAATTGCCATAATTTCACCTTAACCTTGAACAAACATTGTTCCGAGACCTTCATCGGTCAGAGTTTCGATAAGCAGAGAGTGAGGAACTGTTCCGTCAAGAACAAATACCTTGCTTACGCCTCTGCGGATAGCTTCGCCGCAGCAGTCGATTTTGGGAATCATACCGCCCGAGATAATGCCCTCGTTAACAAGCTGAGGAATATCGCTGACGTAAATTTTGGGAATAAGTGTTGAGGGGTCATCCTTATCACGCAGAATACCTGCGATATCCGTCATTGAAATGAAGCTTTCAGCCTTGAGTTCAGCGGCAATTTTTGCAGCCGCGGTATCGGCATTGATGTTATATATATTACCTTCGCTGTCGCAGGCTGTTGTTGAAATAACGGGAACGTAGCCCTTTTCAAGCAAATCAAGAATGGGTTCGGCGTTAACGTCTGTTATTTCACCAACGTAGCCGAGTCTTTCATCCTTTATTTTTGCCGTTATGAGATGACCGTCTGCGCCGCAAAGACCGATTGCCTTGCAACCGAGCCTGCCGAGAAGAGCAACAAGGCTTTTGTTAACCTTGCCTGCAAGCACCATCTGAACAACGTCAACGGTTTCTTTATCCGTAACACGCAGACCGTCAACCCATTCGCTCTTTTTGCCGATTTTGCCGAGCATATCGTTGATTTCGGGTCCGCCGCCGTGAACAAGAACAACCTTGATGCCGATGAGCGAAAGCAGAGCTATATCGCCCATAACGGCATTTTTGAGGTCCTCGTTAATCATTGCGTTGCCGCCGTATTTGATAACAACGATTTTGTTTGAATATTTCTGAATATAGGGGAGGGCTTCAACAAGCACCTGACCCCTGAGGTTATTTGTTATTTCCATTTCTTTCACCTTAAGTTCTGTAGTCGCCGTTTATTTTAACGTAGTCGTAAGTCAGGTCGCAGCCCCATGCCGTTGCGGTTGCATCGCCGCTGTTGAGGCTGATAAGCACCTGAATTTCCTTTTCGGTAAGAACTTCTTTTGCAATTTCTTCCGAGAAATCAATGCCTGCTCCGTTTTTGCAAACGTCAATCCGGCCTGCCGCGGATTTGAATGAAACGTCGATTTTGGTAACGTCAACGTCTGCACCGCTGTAGCCGATTGCACAGAGTACTCTGCCCCAGTTTGCGTCAGCGCCGAACATTGCGGCCTTGAAAAGCGATGAACAGATAACCGATTTTGAAACGGTAACCGCAATTTCCTTTGTTGCCGCTCCGTCAACGATGCACTCAAGAAGCTTTGTAGCGCCTTCGCCGTCGCCTGCGATCATACGGCAGAGATGGGTTGTAACGGCGCTCAGAGCCTTGCAGAATTCGTCAAAATCTGCGCCTTCACAGGTGATTTCATCGTTGCCTGCAAGTCCGTTTGCCATAACGGAAACCATATCGTTTGTTGAAGTGTCGCCGTCAACACTGACCATATTGAAAGAAGACTTAACGTCTTCGCTGAGTGCTTTCTGAAGCATATCGCGTGAAATTGCGCAGTCTGTTGTAACAAAAACAAGCATTGTTGCCATATTGGGATGAATCATACCCGAGCCTTTGGCGATGCCGCCAATTTTACATTCCTTGCCGCCGATTTCAAATGAATATGAAACGCATTTTTCAACCGTATCGGTTGTCATAATTGCGGCTGCGGCGTCGTCACTGCTCGCTTTGAGTTCTTTTACAAGCGAGGGGATACCCTCCGCAATGGGAGTTATATCAAGAGTCTGACCGATAACGCCCGTTGAGGCAACGATGATATCTTTTTCGCTGATGCCGAGTTCTTTTGAAATGAGAGCGCACATTTCCTCTGCAATTTCAATTCCGTTTGCGTTGCAGGTGTGGGCATTGCCGCTGTTGCAGATAACAGCCTGAGCGCAGCCGTCGGCAACGTTGTTCTTTGTAACGGTTATGGGAGCGCCCTTAACGAGATTGGTTGTGTAAACACAAGCGGCAGTTGCCTTTTTCTCGCTGAAAATAAGAGCAAGGTCTTTTTTTGTTTTGTTTTTTCTTATACCGCAGTGAACTCCGCTTGCGGTGAAACCTTTTGCGGCACAGATGCCGCCCGAAATCTGTTTCATATTTTATTTCCTTTCAATCAGAGAGAAAGACCTGTTTTCGGGTCGATTCCCATGAGAATATTCATACATTCAACTGCGGCACCCGATGCACCCTTGCCGAGGTTATCGTAACGGGCGAGAAGAAGTATTCTGTCCTCGTTGCCCTTGACGAAAATTTCCATTCCGTCGTTGCCGCTCATTTTTTCGGCGCAGAACATTGCGTCTGCACCCGTGTCTTCCGTGAATTTAACAAAATCCGAATTATATGTATTTTTATAAACCTCAATGATATCTGCAATTCCCTTGCCTTCGCAGAGATTTTCTTTGAAGAGGGGAACGGTAACAGCCATTCCGCTGTAATAATCCGAAACGATGGGGCAGAATACGGGGAGGTTTTCAATGCCCGTTATCGCCTTCATTTCTTTGAGGTGCTTATGCTCCTGAGTAAGGCCGTATTGACGGGGTGAATTGAGGAAAGCTTCTCTTGAACCGTTTTCATACTGTGCAATCATTTTCTTTCCGCCGCCGCTGTAGCCCGTTATTGAATGGCAGGTGAGAAGTGCATCGGCAGGAAGAATACCTGCGGCGATAAGCGGATAAACAAGTGCGATAAAGCCGCTTGCGTGACAGCCCGGGACCGCAACACGCTTTGAGTTCTTTATTTTTTCAAGATGTGCGGCTGAAAGCTCGGGGAAACCGTATGCCCATTCGGGGAGAGTACGGTGAGCTGTTGAAGCATCAATAACTTTAACTTCGGGGTTATCAATAAGCGAAACCGCTTCGATTGCCGCCGCATCGGGCAGGCAGAGGAAAGCAATATCGCAGGAGTTGAGAGCCTGCTTTCTTGCCGACGTATCTTTTCTCAGCTCTTCGCTGAGAGTTATGATTTCAACGTCGTCACGGTTTGCGAGGCGTTCAAAAATCCTCAGACCCGTTGTGCCTTCTTTGCCGTCTATAAAAATTTTGGTTTTATTCATAATTATGTACCTCTGGAACTGATATACGAATAATTATACAATTATTTTTGCATAAAGTCAAGAAATAATTGCATAATCACGCTTTGTTGTTGAATATTATGCAACAAACTTATGTCTGTCTGAATAGTTTGTGCAATTTGTCACAAATATACAGCAGGACTTGGCATCCTGCTGTACGGATTATTTTCTCTTTTTGATTTCGTTAACAAGCGGCTTGCCGTCGAAAAAGCTTCTGAGGTTGCCGAGCGTTGTGTCGGCAATGCACTCGAGCGCTTCACGGGTGAGGAAAGCCTGATGCGAAGTGATGAGAACGTTGGGCATCATAATCAGGCGTGAAAGCACGTCGTCTTTAAGAATACTTTCGGATAAATCCTCATAGAAGAATTCGCTTTCTTCTTCGTAAACGTCAAGACCTGCGCCGCCGATTTTGCCGCTTTTGATTCCGTCGATGAGAGCTTCGGTGTCAATCAATGCACCTCTTGAAGTGTTGAGAATGAACACCTTGTCTTTCATCTGGTTTATTGATTTTTCGTTGATGATATGATGCGTGTCGCTTGTGAGCGGGCAGTGAAGCGAAATAACGTCGGAACGTGCAAAAAGCTCTTCAAGAGAAACGTATTCAAGATAGCCGAGTGAGGGGAAGGGGTCGTAAGCAATAACGTTCATACCGAGACCTCTGCCGATTTCAATGAACGTTGCACCGATTTTACCCGTACCGATAACGCCGAGAGTTTTGCCGTGAAGGTCGAAACCGACAAATCCGTTGAGGCTGAAGTTTGAATCCCTTGTGCGGATATATGCCTTGTGGGTTTTTCTGACGAGAGTAAGCAAAAGCGCAAGCGCGTGTTCGGCAATGGCGTGGGTTGAATAATCGGGAACTCTCACAACGGGCATAACTCCGTCTGCGGCGGCAAGGTCAACGTTGTTGTAGCCTGCGCATCTCATCGCTATCATTTCGATGCCGTTTTCTTTAAGCACCGAAATGGTCTTTTCGCCGATATCGTCGTTTACAAACGCACAGACGGCGCGCGTGCCTTTCGCCATAACCGCTGTACGGGGGCTGAGTTTGGATTCAAAATATTCTATTTCGATGTTGTATTTTTCTTTGAGCGCATCAAAATAGATTCTGTCATAAGGTTTTGTGTCAAAAAAAGCAATTCTGTCCATTATATCTTCCTAAATATTTGATAGAATTATTATTTGCTTAAATATTAAATTTATTACTTCAGCTTGTGAATAAACAGTCCGCTGAGAAGCTTGGGTTCAAACCAGGTTGATTTGGGAGGCATAACCTGACCTGCATCCGCAATATTCATAAGCTCTTCAAGAGTTGTGGGGTACATTGAAAACGCAAGGCACATATCTTCGCTCACTCTGCGCTCAAGCTCGCCGAGTCCTCTGATTCCGCCCACAAAATCAATTCTTTTGTCTGTTCGGGGGTCATTGATTCCGAGAACGGGGGAAATAAGGTTGTTCTGAAGAATTGAAACGTCGAGAGATTCAACGGGATCTGCAGTGTTGAACGTTCCGTCTTTTGCGGTGAGTTTATACCATTTTCCGCCGAGGAGCATTCCGAAGGTGTGCGCACGTTCAGGCTTATATGCTTCATCGCCTGCAACCTCAACGGTGAATTTTTCGCTGATTTTTTCAATGAACTGTTCTTCGCTGTAACCGTTAAGATCTTTGATTACACGGTTATAGTCCATAATTTCAAGCTCGTTGCAGTCAAAAAGCACGGCGAGGAAGAAGTTGAATTCTTCGTTTCCGTTATAATCGGGATACTGTTCTCTTCTTTTTAAGCCGACCTTGACGGCTGATGCGGCTCTGTGATGGCCGTCTGCAATGTAGAGATAATCAACACCGCCGAAAAGTGACGAGATTTTTTTGTTTGTTTCATCGCAGTTTATAACCCATACGGTGTTTGTGATGCCGTCATCGGTAACAAAATCGTAATCGGGTGTATGCGAATTGCTCCAGTCGGAAACAATCGCCGAAATTTCGCTTCGCGGACGGTAGGTCAGGAAAATCGGACCCGTGTTTGCATCGCAGTAATCAACGTGGTTGATTCTGTCGGCTTCTTTATCCGCTCTTGTATGCTCGTGTTTTTTGAT
>JAZSBC010000088.1:0-11527 GCA_045602245.1 Acutalibacteraceae bacterium
AATAATAACTGAACTTATATAAAATATTTTATATATTTTTTGTAAAAATTTGTATATAAAGCTCTGCTTCGCAATGTTGACTATTTTTTTAAGTTATGTTAATATTGTTAAGTTATAAATACTATAATGGGTCAGAATGCCGATTAAGGAGACAGATTATTATGAAGAAAAAGGTTCTCGTTCTTTTCGGCGGTGTTTCGAGCGAACACGACGTTTCACTCAACTCCGCATCCTCGGTTATCAAAAACATTCCTGCCGATAAATACGACGTTGTTAAAATGGGCATCACCAAAGACGGCAGATGCTATATCTATAACGGCGATGCCGATATGCTCCCCGAAAGCAAGTGGCTTGAGGATGAGGCTAATCTCGAAAAAGCCGTCATTTCCTGCGACCGTTCCCATCACGGCATAATCCGCCTTGAAAAAGGCTCTGAAATTGAAAAAATCGACGTTGTTTTCCCCGTGCTTCACGGCAAAAACGGCGAAGACGGCACCATGCAGGGTCTTCTCGAGATTGCAGGCATTCCCTACGTAGGCTGCAACACAACCGCAAGTGCAATCTGTATGGATAAAGCCGCAACAAACGCCATGGCTGATTTCAGCGGAATTCCTCAGGCAAAATGGGTTGCTTTCGACAGATACGCTTATTCCTGCAGCAAAAACGCTCTTCTTGAAAATGCGGCTGAAAAGCTCGGCTTCCCCATTTTTGTCAAACCTGCAAACGCAGGCTCATCGGTAGGCATCAGCAAGGCAAAGAATATTGCGGAGCTTGAGGCTGCCTGCGAAAAGGCTTTTGTTCACGATAAAAAGCTTGTGCTTGAAGAAGGAATCATCGGCAAGGAAGTTGAAGTTGCCGTTATGGGCAACGACGAGCCGATTGCATCGGTTGTGGGCGAAATCGTTCCCTGCAACGAATTCTATGATTTTGACGCAAAGTATCTCGCAAACGAAAGCGAGCTTCATATCCCTGCAAGGCTCCCCGAAGAAAAGCTTGCAGATATTCAGAAAGCTGCCGTAAACGCATACAGAGCGCTCGGCTGCTCGGGCTTCACGAGAGTTGACTTCTTCGTTCGCGAAAGCGACGGCGAGATTATGCTCAACGAACCCAACACAATCCCCGGCTTCACTTCAATCAGTATGTATCCCAAGCTTTTCGCGGCATCGGGTGTCCCCTATTCCGAATTGCTTGACAGACTTCTCACTTTTGCAATGGAAAGATAAATTATGAAAAACGCAATTATAACAATATCGGACCGTCATTTTCAGGACGGCGAAGAATATTCCTGCGAGCTGACAACCTCGGGCAGCTTTGAGGTTACGGAAAACGGCTGCATTGTCAACTACGTTGAAACCGACGAAGAAATGACAGACTGCCACACAAAGCTCACCGTTGAAGGCTCTCAGAAAATAACAATGACACGCACGGGCAAATACAACACCGAAATGGTGATTGAGAAAGACCGCCGCCATCTCTGCTGCTACACAACGCCTTACGGCGAGCTGATGATGGGCATTTATGCCAACCTTATTTCAAACGAAATCGGCGAAAACGGCGGCACTCTCAGATTCGCATATGCCATTGATTTCAACAACACTCCGGCATCGGAAAACGAGCTTCTGATCACCGTTGCCGAAAAAATACAGGAGGAATAAAAAATGTCAGTTTTAGTTAAACAGGCAATCACAGAAATCCGCACCGCCATTATGGATGCGGCAGGCAGAGCCGTTGCTGACGGCGAATTCCCCGAAGTTCCTCTCAGCGACTTCATCATCGAAGTGCCTGCAAACAGAGATAACGGCGATTATTCTTCAAATGCCGCCATGGCTTGGGCAAGAGACCTTCGCTCCGCGCCCAGAAAAATCGCTCAGGCTATCGCAGACCGTCTTTTCCTTGAAGACACTTTCTTCGACAGATGCGAAATCGCAGGCCCCGGCTTTATGAATTTCTATCTTAAAGAGAGCTTCAACGCCTGCATTATTCAGGATATTCTTGAAAAGGGCGCAGACTACGGCCGCTCGGATTACGGTCAGGGTAAAAAAATAAACATCGAATTCGTTTCCGCAAACCCCACGGGTCCTATGCATATGGGTAACGCAAGAGGCGGCGCTCTCGGCGACTGCCTTGCTTCGGTTATGGATTTTGCAGGCTACAACGTAAGCCGCGAGTTCTACGTTAACGATGCAGGCAATCAGATTGAAAAATTCGGTCTTTCGCTCGATATCAGATATCAGCAGCTTTATAAGGGCGAAGATGCCGTTGAGCTTCCCGAGGACAGCTACCACGGCGAAGATATCATCGTCAGAGCAAAGGAATTTGCCGAAATCCACGGCGATAAATATATTGACGCTTCAGAGGCAGACCGCAGAAAGGCTCTCGTTGACTATGCTCTGCCCAAGAACATTGCCGCAATGAAAGAGAATCTTACCAAGTACCGCATTGAATACGATACCTGGTTCCTTGAAAGCACTCTTCACAACGGCGGCGAACTCAAAGAAACCCTTGATATTATGAAGAACAAGGGTCTTACTTACGAAAAAGACGGCGCACTCTGGTATAAGAACAAAGAAATTCTCGGCGCAAGGCTTCTCAAGGAAGGCAAGACCCCCGAAGAAATCGAAAAGCTTGAGCTTAAGGACGAAGTTCTTATCAGAACAAACGGCAATCCCACCTATTTTGCCGCCGATATCGCATACCACCGCAACAAGCTTCAGATAAGAGGCTTCGACAGAGCAATCAACATCTGGGGTGCAGACCATCACGGACACGTTGCCCGTATGAAGGGTGCACTCGATGCAATCGGCTGCAACGGTGACGACCTTGATATCATTCTTATGCAGCTTGTTCGCCTCACCCGTGACGGCGAGGTTGTTCGTATGAGCAAGCGTTCGGGCAAGGCAATCACTCTTGTTGATTTGCTTGAAGAAATCCCCATCGACGCAGTGCGTTTCCTCTTCAATATGAGAGAACCCGGCTCGCAGATGGAATTCGACCTTGACCTTGCCGTTGAACAGAGTTCGCAGAACCCCGTTTATTACTGCCAGTATGCTCACGCAAGAATCTGCAGCATCATCAAAAAGCTTGCAGACGAAGGCAAGAAAGCAAGAGAATGCACAATCCCCGAGCTTGTGCTTCTCAACGCTCCCGAAGAAAAGGCACTCATCAAGCACCTTGCATCGCTTACCGATGAAATCATAAGCTCCGCAAAGAACTATGACCCTGCAAAGATTACACGCTACGCCGTTGACCTTGCAACCCTCTTCCACAAGTTCTATAATGCTTGCCGTGTTAACTGCGAGGATGAGGCTCTTATGCAGGCAAGGCTCAGCCTTTGCCTTTGCGTAAAGAACGTGCTTTGCAACATTCTCACAATGTTCAGCATCACCGTTCCTGAGTCAATGTAAATAATTTATTAAAATATACAAAACCCCTTGACATTCACGCCGAGGGGTTTTAAAATATCAATTTGTTAATCGGTTAATTATTAACCGTTTAACAATTCACGAAAGGAGATTTTTATGGATAATTCATACCGTGAAACCGTTCATAAGCTCTGCAGAGTTTCGCTTCTCCACCGATACAGAATATCCGTTGCCCTTTCGGGTCTGAATCTTTACAGAGGTCAGCCCGAAATCCTTGAATATCTTTCAAAACACGGCGACTGCTCCCAGAAAGAGCTTGCGGATTCCCTCGGCGTTTCCCCTGCTTCAATCGCAACAAGCCTCAAGCGTATGAGCAAGGAAGATTTTATCAAAAGAACACCCGACGAAAACGACAGACGCATAAACCGCCTCAAAATAACCGAAAAAGGCGAAAACACCCGTCTTGAAGGCAGGAAAAGATGCGATAAGGTTGATAAAATTATGTTTTCCGATTTTTCGGATGATGAAGTTGCGGTTTTCTCGGATATGCTCTCAAGAATAACAAAAAATCTTTCCGAAGACGGAATTACCGATAAAGAAATTATTGAATATATAAAGAATTCAGATAACAGAAACGGAGATGATAAAAATGATTAAAACTCTCATAAAAGAGAGTAAGGGCTACCGCATACCGACCCTTCTGTCACCGATTCTCATTGTGCTTGAAGTCTTTCTTGAGGTTCAGATTCCTCAGATTATGGCTGAGCTGATTGACAGCCCCAAAGCTATGCTCGAAGCCGGAGCTGCCAATAACGAAATATTGAGTTTCGTTATCCTTGAGGGCGGCAAGATGATCGGAATGGCGATTGTTTCGCTTATCTGCGGCGCTCTCGCAGCGAAATTTGCGGCGCAGGCGGGTATGGGCTTCGGTGCAAACCTCAGAGCCTCGATTTTCAAAAAAATCCAGAGCTTCTCATTCTCAAACACCGATAAATTCAGCACCCCCTCGCTCATAACCCGAATGACAACGGATATAAACACCGTTCAGATGGGCTATATGATGATTATCAGGATGTTTGTGCGCTCACCGATAATGTTTGTTATGGCATTCGGTGCGGCGCTGAATAAGAGCAAAGACCTTTCAATGGTTTTTGTTATTGCCGCACCCTTCATGCTCATTCTTCTTGCAACGGTTGTGCTTTTCGCCTTCCCGAGATTCAAGAAGCTTATGAAAAAATACGACGGCATCAACGCATCCATTCAGGAAACACTCATCGGTTCAAGAGTTATCAAGGCATTTGTGCGTGCCTGCCACGAAAAGGATAAATTCCGCATCTCGAACGATGAACTCCGTGATGCTTCAATCTCAGCGGAAAAGCTCCTCATTCTCACAAACCCCGTTATGATGCTGACCGTTTACGGCTGCACAACGGGAATTCTCTTCCTCGGCAGCAAGCTTGTGCTTGACGGTATGCTCAACATCGGCGATATGACCGAATTCCTTGCATATATCAGCAACATCCTTATGTCGCTGATGATGATTTCCGCAATCTTCACAATGACGATTATGTCGAGAGCATCCGTTACCCGTCTTCTTGAGGTTCTGAGAGAAGAACCCGATATCAACGACGATTCGGCAGACCCCTCTCTCACCGTTGCAAACGGCGATATAGATATGGAAAACGTTTGCTTCAAATACAAGAAAAACGGCAAAAAGAACGTTATCAACAACATCAATCTTCATATCAAATCGGGCGAAACCGTCGGTATCATTGGCGGCACGGGTTCGGCAAAAACAACCCTTGTTCAGATGATTCCCCGTCTTTATGACGTTACCGAAGGCGTTGTGAAAGTCGGCGGCAGACCCGTTGCGGACTACACCCTCAAAAACCTGCGCGATGCGGTTGCGATGGTGCTTCAGGTCAATCTTCTTTTCAGCGGCACGATTGAAGAAAATCTCCGCTGGGGCAACGAGAACGCAACTGCGGAAGAAATCGAAAACGCCTGCAGAATCGCTCAGGCTCACGATTTTGTAACCTCATTCCCCGACGGATATCAGACGAATCTCGGTCAGGGCGGCGTTAACCTTTCGGGCGGCCAGAAACAGCGCCTTTGCATCGCAAGAGCGCTTCTCAAATCCCCCAAGGTGCTTATTCTTGACGACAGCACGAGCGCCGTTGACACCGCAACCGACGCAAAAATCCGCGAAGGCTTCAAGGAAAATCACGGCGACGTAACAACCGTTATCGTTGCGCAGAGAATAAGCTCAATTCAGCACGCAGATAAAATCATCGTGCTTGACGACGGCAGAATCGACGCAATCGGCACTCACGATGAGCTTCTCGCTTCCAACGAAATTTACAGCGAAGTATACAACTCACAGCAGAAAGGGGGCGAGGAATAATGGCAAAGAAAAACGGCAAAAAAATGCCGCAGGGCGGTCCCGCGTTCAAGCCGAAAAACACAAAGGCAACGTTTCTCAGGCTTATCGGTTATCTCGGCAGGTCAAAAGCCCTCCTCTTTCTTGTTTTCATTTTCGTTCTCGTCAGCGCCCTTTCGGGCATAATCGGAACCTCGTTTGTAGGCAGGGTTATTGACGATATCATTACTCCCCACCTCTCAAACGGCTCGTTTGAAACGGCTCTGCCCGAGCTTCTCACGGTTATCGTAACCCTCGTCCTGATTTATATTTTCGGCGTTGTTTCTTCCTATGCGTATTCGAGAATTATGATTCAGGTTTCTCACAAAACGCTTCACGCAATCAGGTCCGACCTTTTCAATCATATGATTGATTTGCCCATCAGCTTTTTTGATTCCCATACCCACGGCGAGCTGATGAGCCGATATACAAACGATACCGACGTTCTCCGCGAATGCATCAGCCAGAGCTTTGTTCAGCTTATTTCATCGGTTGTCACCGTTGCAGGAACCTTCGGAATGATGGTTTATCACAGCCCGATTCTGACCGCATTCATTATGCTGATGCTCGTTATTGCATTCTTTGTTGTTAAAACAATCGCAGGCAAGAGCGCAAACAACTTCAGAGCCCAGCAGAAATCCGTCGGCGAAGTCAACGGCTATATCGAAGAATTCATTGAGGGTCAGAAAGTTGTCAAGGTTTTCTGCCACGAGGACAAGGCGAGCGAGGATTTTTCAAAAATCAACGATAATCTCCGCAAGTCGTCCACCAAGGCACACACCTACGCAAGCATTCTTATGCCTATTATGGGCAACATCTCCTATATTTCATTTGCCGTTGCAACCACTCTCGGCACAATTCTTATGATTTCCGTTCCCGAATCCTCGCCGTTTGCCATAACCATCGGCGTGCTTTCAAGCTTTCTGCTCTATACAAAGCAGTTTTTCCAGCCGATAACCCAGATTTCGCAGCAGTTCAACAGCATTATTGCCGCACTTGCGGGTGCTGAACGTATTTTTGAGATTATTGATACTCCCGTTGAAGCCGACGAAGGCTACGTAACCCTCGTCAATGCGAAGAAAAATGCAAAAGGTGAAATCGAAGAATGCGAAGAAAGAACGGGTATGTGGGCGTGGAAGCATCCTCACGGCGACGGCACTCTCACCTACACCGAGTGGAAAGGCGACGTCCGTTTCCACGACGTTACTTTCAGCTATGACGGTAAAAAGACCGTTCTCAAAAACGTATCTCTCTATGCCCGTCCTGGCGAAAAAATCGCATTCGTAGGTTCAACGGGCGCAGGCAAAACCACCATTACGAACCTTATAAACCGCTTCTATGACGTTGATAACGGAAAGATAACCTATGACGGCATCAACATCAAAAAGATTAAAAAGAGCGCTTTAAGGCAATCTATGGCGATGGTTCTGCAGGATACCCACCTTTTCACGGGCACAGTAAGAGATAATATCGCATACGGCAAGCTTGACGCAACGGATGAAGAAATCGTTGCCGCCGCAAAGCTTGCGAACGCCGATTCATTCATTTCACGCCTGCCCGACGGCTACGATACTATGATTACGGGCGACGGCGCAAACCTCTCTCAGGGTCAGCGTCAGCTTCTTTCAATCGCAAGAGCCGCCGTTGCAAATCCGCCCGTTCTTATTCTTGACGAAGCAACAAGCTCGATTGATACAAGAACGGAACGCCTTATCGAAAAAGGTATGGATAAGCTGATGGAGGGCAGAACGGTATTTGTTATCGCCCACAGACTTTCAACGGTCCGCAATTCAAACGCAATTATGGTGCTTGAAAACGGCGAAATCATTGAGCGAGGCGACCACGACGACCTTATTGCCCAGAAAGGCAAATACTATCAGCTCTATACGGGTCAGTTTGAACTCGAATAAAAACAATAAAGGCTTGCAAAAGGATTTTTACCTTCGCAAGCCTTTTTATTATGTACTTTTCAGTGTGTTCGGGTTCCGAACCCTGATTCCGAATTACGAATTGAATTTATGAACACCTGCGCCGATTTCGGTTGATTTTCCGTCAAGGATAACCGTTGCGGTTGCGCCTTCGGGAACGGTGAATTCATATTCGGTCTTTCCGTTTTCCGTTTTCCATTCGGATTTCACAAGACCCTTGCGGCTTTCAATCGAAGCCTTGACGTAGGTGAGTCTGCCGTCGGTCAGCGGAGCAAAAATAATATGCTCAAACGCAGGCTTGCTCTCGTCAATCCTGATGCCTGCAGCATCGCCGTAAAGCCAATCGGCAACCGAGCCGTAAGCATAGTGGTTGAACGAATTCATCGAGGTACTCCACATTGTGCCGTCCTCTCTCACGCTGTCCCAGTGCTCCCAGATTGTTGTTGCGCCCATCTTGACCGAGAAGAGCCACGAGGGATATTCCTCTCTGAGAAGAATGTCATATGCGGTCTGAACGTAGCCGTTATCGCTCAGCGCGTGAAGAAGATAGGGAGTGCCTACAAAGCCCGTTTTGAGGTGTCCGCATTCAGTTACAAGCTCGTTGAGCTGCTTTGCGGTTTCGGGAATATTATCGGAAATTCCGAAATGAACGGCAAGCACGCAGGCGGTCTGCGTTGCGTATTCGGGCTTGATTCTGCCGTTTTCCATATATTCGCGCCTGAACGCGAGAATTGAATTTTCTCTCTTCGCAAGCAGCTCTGCGTTATCTTCGCCGCAAAGCGCCATTGATTTGGCGAGAATTAAGCTTGAATAAATATAATAAGCCGTTGCGATAAGGTTCTTTTCGGTGCCTTTTGAGCAGTCTTCGGGGCTGCTGCCGTCAAGGTTGAGCCAATCGCCGAAATGCCAGCTGTTGCTCCAGATTCCGTCACGGCTTCGGCTTTCAATGAACTCAATATAATTCTTCATTGAATCAAGCGATTCTTTGATTAAATCCTTGTTTGCATAGGTGAGATAAATCTGCCACGGACAGATTGTTACCGCATCCGCCCATGCAGCCGATGAATCGTCGTCAGGTTCAAAAACGGCAGGGATAACGTGAGGAATTGTTCCCCAGTTTTTCTGGTCTTTGCGCAAATCGGCAAGCCACTTGATGAAGAAACGCTCAACGTCGAAGTTATATGAAGCGGTTTTCACAAACACCTGCGCATCGCCCGTCCAGCCGAGGCGTTCGTCACGCTGAGGGCAATCGGTAGGCACGTCGAGGAAGTTGCCTTTCTGACCCCAGATAATATTTGAGAAAAGCTTGTTGATTCTTTCATCGGAGCATTCAAAGTAACCCGTTCTCTTCATATCGGAATGAACAACGATGGCGGTGAAATTCTCTTTTTTAACCTCATCGCTCCAGTTTTCGAGCCTTATGTATCTGAAGCCGAAGAAGTTATACTCGGACTTGTGGGAATGCTCCTTGCCGTCGCAGATAAACACAGCCTGAGCCTTTGCGCTTCTGAGGTTTGCGGTGTAAAAATTGCCTTCCGCGTCAAGCACTTCGGCGTGGCTTATGACTGCTCTCTCGCCCTTGTTGCCCTTGATTTTAAACTCAACGTAGCCCGTCAGATTCTGGCCGAAATCAAGCACCGTTTCGCCCTTGGGAGTGATGATAATCTCCTTGGGTGCAAGCCTTTCCTGCTCAATAACCTTTTCGCCCTGACGGTCAAGCAGAATCTTTCTGTCCTTTTCAAAAACCAGTGCCTGAGCAGGATTTATATCCTTATAGGCAGGGTTATAAACGTAGCCGTTATATAAATTTGAATATGAATATTTTCCGTTTTCGCATTTCCAGTCGCCGCCGCTTGTTATAATCTCGGTTTCGCCGTCTGCATATTCAAGCGTAAGCGCACATATAGCCGCAACCTCGTTGAAGCCGAGCTGCTTGTCGCTGTAGTGCATACCGAAATACGTGCTTGCTTTCCAGCCCGGTGCAACGCCGAGCGAGATTGTGTTATTGCCCTTAATCATTGAAGTAACGTCGTATGTGTCAACCTGCAGACGGTGTTTGTATGAGGTCCAGCCGGGTGCAAGAATAAAATCGCCTACCCTTTCGCCGTTTATCCTTGCAAGGTAAACACCGAGTGCGGTAACCTCGAACTTTGCCGAAACAAGCTCTTTTTCAACCTTGAACGACTTGCTGAAAACTATTTCACGGTCAGGTGAAATCTTGGGGCTTTTTATCCACTGTGCATTGAGTATATTTTTCATTTTATACCTCCCTGAGGAATCGTTGATTTTATTCTATACCACCGCCATTCAAAAATCAACAATAAAAATTTACGATTTTCATCTTGATTGATAAGATGTTTGCTGATAGAATAGGGATATCAAGATTTAAAGGTGATTTTATGAAGCGAATATTATGCCTTCTTCTCGCTGCCGCAATGCTTTTTTCTTTTGCGGCTTGTTCTGACGATAACAAAAATTCAGCGGATTCCGCAGAATCAACAACCGTTCTTCCGCCCGAAATTGAAGAAACCGTTTATTCAAAGGAATTCAAGGATGAAAGCGGAAAAACAGTTATAAAAGTCAGCGTAACGCTGCCGCAGATTACGGAATTCGCCGATAAAAAAGTAATGGACCACATAAACGCCGAAGCGATGGATATTTTCAACGGTGCCTGCGATTTTGCGGAGAGAAACATCGAAAACGCAAGCAATTTTATGAAATCGGTGAACAGCAGCAAGCCCTGGTCAAAGAAAGTAACGTTTGAATCAACCCTCATCAATGACAGATACGCCTGCTTCCTTGTGAAAGACTCGCTCTCATACTATGACTCGGAAACCGAACCCGGAATCAGCACGGTTTGTTTTGACGTGAGAACCGGTGCGAAATGCAGCCTTTCCGATTTCTCAACCTATACGGATGACCCTGCGCTCGGATTTGAAGCTTTTCTTCACGACGTTATGGTGCCTGCGCTGCCAAAACGTTTCCCCAATCCCTCGTTCCTCAATGAAGAGGTTTACTCGAGAATCGGCGAATTTATGACGGCGGACAGCTTTTATCTGACCGACGACGGAATCGGATTCTATTTTAACCAAAAAGACGTTCACGAATATCTTGACGGAACCTTCAAAATCAGATTTACATGGAACGAGCTTTCCGCATTCTATGAAATGCCTGAATTGAAATAAAATATAATAACAAAAACTCCCTTGCTCGTCTGAGCAAGGGAGTTCTTATTTTAATAAACTATCTTTTCAAGACTTATACAAGCTCGATGATGCACATCTCAGCTGCGTCGCCTCTGCGGGGACCGGTCTTGATGATGCGGCAATAACCGCCGTTTACTTCCTTATATTTGGGGGCAATCTCATCAAAGAGCTTCTTGGCTACGTCTTCTTTTGTAACGTAAGCAAGAACCTTGCGCTTTGAGTGGAGAGAGTCGTCCTTAGCAATGGTGATCATTTTTTCAGCCATTGCACGAACTTCCTGAGCCCTTGTAACGGTGGTCTCTATTCTGCCGTTTTCCAAAAGATAGGTAACAAGGCCTCTGAGCATCGACTTGCGATGATCGCTTGCGCGGCCGAGCTTTCTGGTACCGGGCATAAGTTCACACTCCTTTAGTCCTCATCCCTGCGAAGGTCAAAGCCAAGCGAATTGAGCTTTGCAACAACTTCATCAAGGGATTTTCTGCCGAGGTTACGAACCTTCATCATGTCTTCCTCGGTTCTGTTAGTCAAATCTTCAACCGTATTAATCTGAGCTCTCTTCAAGCAGTTAAACGAACGCACAGAGAGGTCAAGTTCCTCAATGGTCATCTCCAG
>JAZSBC010000089.1:0-24212 GCA_045602245.1 Acutalibacteraceae bacterium
GCAACCGTCCGCAAGAACTTTGTTGAGTGATTTGTTGGAATTGATTTTTATTCCGCCGTTAAAGATGCCGCCGCTGAATTTATTGCTTATATATCGGGATGAAACACCGAACGTGCCGTTGAATGTGCCGCCGGTGATAACCGAATCGCCATAGCAAAAAACATTGCCGTTAACCGTACCGCCGTGAACTTCAAGAAGGCTGTAGTTGAACCCGCTGCTGACAGCCGAAATTGCATAATCGTTTTCAGCCGTTACCGTGCCGCTGTTAAGAATAAGCTTGCCACCGGAGGAAACGTTTACTGCCTGGCCTGTTTCGCTTTTTAGAACGCCGCTTTTGTCTTCGGAGAAATCCTCAACAGTAAGAACGTAATTTCCGTTGGGATAAATATAAATTGTATTGCCCGAAGTGCAGTTAAGAGTTTTTCCGTTAAGGTCGATTGTGAAAACTCCGCCGATATTAAGAGTTTCGGCAAGCGTAATATCATCAAGCAGAGTGAGTGTGCTGCCTTCACTGTCCTCTGCCGCTTCGATTGCATCCGCAAGATTTTTATACGGTGAGCCCGAAAGCTTATTACCGTCTTTGTCGGTTACTTTTGCGGCCGCTTGCTTTTCGCAATAGTAACACTTGCCGTTTTCATCATAGTCGTGTATATAACATATAAAAACAATATTTGAAGGATAAACCTTTGCGCCTACAGTTGCTTTGCACCAATATGATTTTTCATGCTCGGGGGTCTGTAAAGTTTTACCGGTTTCACCTTTAAGAACAGTTTCTTTTATAACACTGAAATTCAATTCTACGTCATTTTCCGAATCAACAAAACGCGTAAAAATTTCAATCGTCTCATCTTCATCGATTCTAACCGTTGCAGTTTTATTTTCCTTGTCTAAACGCAAACGGTAAGAACCTGCCTCTATAACTGCATACTCTATCTCTGAGGCTGTTGTGACCTTTAATATGTCGCCTTTTTTAAAATCATATGTAAACAAAAGGTCTCTTTCTTCAGTTGTATATTTACCAATCTCATTTTCATTAACCTCATACCATTGGAATGAAGCGTCGGGATTGTTGAATTCAACGGTGTAGTTATTTGCTCCGGACGGTTGCTGAGTAAATGCATTTTTCGCAACATAGATATACTTTTCGCCTGTTGCTTCGTCATATTCTGTTTTTTCACAGTATACTTCGCCGTACTTAGTTAAAAAGTTTATCTGATAGTTTTCCGCTTCCTGAGCAGATTTGATTCCTTCAAAAATTTTGATTTTGCCTTCTTCATCAATTTCTGCGTCTACCGTAAAAGATTCACCTGTATAATCTGTCACGTCAATAACAGTTTTCGGTGTATCGCCGTCCATAAGATCGGATTTAACCTGAGCATAACCCTCGCCGTTTTCAATCACCGTACCGTCAAGGTTAATTGTCAAATCTGAAAACATATAATTAAAGAAAGCATAAGCGTTGCCCTTGATTTTTCCGCCGTAAAGATTTGCGTCTCCGTATACCGCACTTATAATACGGGCATCTGTAACCGTTGACGTGTTTTCTACAGTACCGCTGTAAAGGTTAAATGTTCCGCACTGTGTGTCTGTTTTACCGATATATACGGTCTCTATCCATGAAGAAGTAAGCTTACCCGTCCCGGCATCGGATGTGTCATAAAGAGAAAATTGATGGGACAACAACAACAAATAACAGTCTTTCATATCCCATACATATCCGTTAAGGTCAAGAGTGACATCACCTTCTCTTGCTCTTATATAATATGCTGACGTAACGTCTCCCGTAAGCTTATAATTACCGGCAGGAAGAATAAGGTCATTATTGTAATAACCGGTAATCTCAAGTGCCTCACCGTCAACATAAACCATACCGTCCGAATCTGCCGTAATCACCTTTGCGTTGATAAGTTCACCGCATACGTCGCAGAATTCGTTGCCGTCCGTGTCGGCGTGCTCTGTACAATCCTTTTCGGTAATCGGATCCGCACCGTCTGTTGCCACAGCAACAGGCGTAAACGGAACTATCGTCATAATCATCAGAAGCGAGAGTATGACCGCAAATGATTTTTTTATTATCTTTGGCATAAGGTTTCCTCCTTTGTATGTGAAAACAAATTGATATAATTTATGCTTTTCAGCTTAATCGCTTTCCTTTTCAACAAATTCCGTAAACTCCGCAAGAACGCGTTTGCCCAATCCGCGGCAATCCATCGCAAGAGTTTTGTCAATTTTCTCTTTGCGGATTTCAGCAGGTATATTGTATATGCCGAGAATCTGATTGAGTGCGGCTGATATTCTGGCATCAAGCGGCACCGACACTTCGCTTGAAATAATGGTTGCGTAATCTATACCCTGAATAAGTATCTCCGCTTCAACAAACTGCTCGTGAGTCCAATCTGCGCAATAGTCTGCAAGAAGTCTTTCTGCTCTGTTCACGTGGTTTTCACGAAGATAATCAAGGCACATTCTGCTTTGAAATGCAGAAACGAAAAAATCTCTTGCAATCTCGTTTTCCTCGCACGCCGCCGCAACCGTCATAAGTTCAATACATATGGACAAAACGGAGCCTACTCCCCTGTCCGCTTCATAATCAATCAGTTTTTCCTGAAACTTGCAAAGCAATTCAACAAGTTCCACAAGCACGTGCTCCTTCGTGGGAAAATAAAACGTAAAATTGCCTTTGCTTATTTTCAGCTCATTGCACACCATCTGAACCGTTGTTGCCGTGTATCCGTGTTCAAGAAACATCCGTGTCGAAACGCGGATTATTTTATCTTTTGTTTTCTCTTTTTTCCCCATAACGTCTCCTCAAAAAAATATTTGTACCTGTACTAACCATAATTTAGCACAGGTACAAATAAATGTCAATACATATTTTAAAACTGCCCCTGCATTTTTTCAGGAGCAGTTTTTCGTAATATATCGGATAAAGCGCAAATCATATATCTCGAATCGCAGTATGTTGATTTGAGTTTTCATCAAAGTATCCGTCTGCCTTTAGGGTGTCAAGAAAGTTCATCATATCGATGAAAAATTCGCTTGAGTATCCGTGAGGTCTGCCGATATATTTTATATAAGTTTTCGTTGTGGTTTCGGGAATTTTGTGAAACAGAGCCGTAATATCAGCTTCAGGGCAGTCCTCGTCGATATCAGACGAAGTTATGAGTACGGGCATTCTGAGCCTGCTTGCGTGCCAGTCGGGGTCAACAAGAGAAAAACGTTTCTTCGCTTCACTCTGCCTGAAACGGATATGGGGAGGAGGGGGAAATTCATAAATAACGTCGTTGAGTCTGTGGGTTGAATAACCGATAAGAAACGGCAAATCCGCGCAAGCGGCAAGGCATCTGTCACCGTAATAGCTTGCGAGAATCAGCGACATTGCACCGCCGTTTGACGTGCCTGCAAAGATGAGCTTATCCGTATCGGCAAGACCTTTATCTTTGATAAATTCAATGACGGTTATCGCATCCGCAAGCCAGTCCGGATATCCGCCTTCAAAACCGCAAAGAGTATTGTAAATCGTCGGCCAGGTATCGCCGTATGCTTTTCCGTAATTCAGCATAAACGGAGTTGAGTAGCCGAGAGGAGAAATGAAAATCATATTATATTTATCGGATACATCGGGGTATGATTTAAGCTTTGATTCGTAGCCCGGAATAACAACGAGCAACGGCATATCATCTTCCTTTGCAGGAACAAACCAACTGTAAAAATCATCTTTGCCGTCTCTTTGGCATTTTATGTATCTGCCGTCTTTTACGCATTCAACGTCATCGTAAAGAGGCGGTGGCGGATTCAATCCGTCAAGAAGCTCTGCTTTATAGCCGTTGTTATAAAGCCTGTATTTAAAGCTTGCAAACCGCATTTTGATAAGCCTGTGAATACGGTCGTCGTATCTGTGCTCAATTTTTATTTTAGAACTCATTTTTTCACCTGCTTTCTTCAACACCCTCAACCTTCATCATAAGATTGCCTTTTTTGAAATAAAACCTGAGGTTGATTTTTAAATCGTTCGAAAGTTTTGAATTCATTCGCAGATATCTTCTCCACAACGCAAGGAAAAGTGTTCGGGGAGAGCATATAAAATCGGGACGGTGGCTTGTTATGTCATAGCAGTCATCGGGTTTGTCTCTGTAAGGCTTGAACTCATCGAGACTGTCAAATTCTTTCCATGACGGAAATCTGAATTTTTCATATTCACAATGGCAGAGAAGCTTATTGAGCAGATAGTGTTCAAGCTCGTCAGGGAGCTTTCTGTCAACAAAGCAATCCTGCAGCGAACATTCAAAGAACGAAGTTTCCGTTTCGATGAACGTGCTGTAATACTTTTCCTGAAACTCAACCTGCGCCGCGATTTCTTCTTTAGTGAAAGATACGCCTTCAGGCGCGGCAACAAGCTTATCTTCGGTATCGTTTTTTCTGTGAACGATGCCGATAATTTTTGCGGTATATCTTTTAACGGGTTCGTTGACACCCAGCAAATAGACGTCAAGTTCTTCGCCGTCGCCGCCGATAACGTCGGGAACAAAGCCGTAATTTATGGGATATGTGAGGCTGTATTTCTCTTTCTCGTGAACATAGCCGAGAGGTCTGTCCATATGAATATCAACGGTTTTACCCAGATAAGAACGAACGAGCTTTTTTCTTTCGAGGAACTGCGGATTATCGCTCATTGTTTTGAATTTACGCTCAGAGAATTCGTATGCGTATTCGTCAAAAACAACGTTCACACACGGTCTTTTGCAAAGCCCGTCTCTGTCACGCATCATAATCGTGACGCATCCGCCGTGTTCTTTCCAGATAACGTCATCAACCGTGCAGTCACCGTTTTCGGGGCGCGCAGCGGCTGAACCGACATATCTGCAGGTCGGAATATTATGCACACCGTCTTCGGGAGATTTTTCAAAAACAACATACGCTCCGCAGAAAAAGGCAAGGATATGCCTGCCTGATTTCGATTCACTCAGGAATTCAACGTTTTCACGGCACTGAATAAACGTCTTCAATGCCGCCTCGGTTTCTTCCTCGTTTCTGATACATATCTCAATTTTCTCTTCAGGCATCTTCATCATCTCCTATCTTTTCAACATCATAATACAGCGCTCTGAACATTCCGTCAAGCAGGGTTTCGTCTTCGTGGAAATGCCCGAAAAACCATTTTTTAAATTTGCACTCACGCATTACATCTTCAAGATAAACCGTAAGACGGCTGTCGTGAGGGTCAGGGTAATAACCGAGCCTGTAAATGATATCCTTCGGGGCGGTATGAGTTATGATACAGTCAAACGCCTTGCGGTTTGCCCGTATGGTTTCGGATGCTTCTTTGTATTCTTCATCACTCGGCATTTCTTCATCCCAATAGCTGATATCTTTTTTTCGCCAGGCGCGGTCTATCGAATAAGCTCCGCCCATAGTAAAGAATTTTTTGCCTTCGATTTCAAAGCACTGACCTCTCATAAGATGGATTATATTTCTGCGGATACGGTGAATTTTTCCGCCGTGCCACTCTTCGACGGGATATTCGTAAAGAACTTTGAAATTCTCGTGATTGCCGTCAACCCATAGAATCGTATAGGGTTTCTGTTCCAGCAAATCAAGGTTTTCCTTTTCCGTTTCATTGTTCAGAAAGATAAACCCGAAATCACCGCAGACTATGAGATAATCGTCCCGAGTCCATTCGGATTCGTTCTGCAGAAATTCATCCGAAAAGCGGCTGATATCGCCGTGTATATCACCTGTTACATAAATCATAATCTCACCCCTGTTTTTCGCCGATTATTTCAATCAGCTTGTATGCAATTATTTCTTCTTCGGAGGGTTCAAAGCTGTAGTCGTTGCAGGAATAAACGGCATAAACCAACTCCAGCTTCATTCTGACCGTTGCGCTGACCTCGTGCACACCGTATTTTTCAATGAACTCCGTAAGCTCATCTCCGCACATAAGCACGGAAATATACTCGCCGTTGTTTTCATTGCAGATTCTGCCTCCGATTCTGACCGTATCTCCCTGCACCATATTGACAGCTTCGGTTTCCGCCATACTTACACGGAAAGCGGATGCTTCGTCAAAGTTCACGTCAGCTTCAAACTGCGTGCCGTTATAGAACGCAGGGCGCAGTGACATTATTTTAAATTCTTCATGCGTTTTCATATTATTCTTCCTCCTTAATATTGTTGCCGTCTGCATCTTTCTCTGCGTTTTCAACAGCTATAACAAGCATTGCGTTTATAATATCAAACATTTTATCGTCTTCGATATTTTTAAGCTTTGTGCCGTATTTCTCTTCGTTAAAATAAGAGGCATAGACCATAACGTTTCCGTCTTCATCCTCCTCATTGGCAGTATAGACGATATACGTATTTCCGTCGGATTCTCCTTTGAACGAAAACAGCAAATCGAATTTAACGGTTTCTCCGTTATCATCCGCCCAGAAGAAACCGCTTGATAAATCAATCATCATTTTCTCCTTCTTTCTCTTGGATTTTTGCCCATTCCTCCGGGGGTCGGGAAAGACATACGTCTGCGCATTGTGCAGTTAACAACGTAACCCGCCGAAAAATAGAACAGCATCAGATATAATATTCGGTACGCATAATCAAAGGCGAATTCTCCTTTGATCTGCATAATCAGATGCGAAGTCAGCATCATCGCAGCCGTGAGCGCAATCAGACTTGTGACGCGCTTTTTCACATCCCTTGAACGGCAAACGGCAAGTATTATGCACACGTCAACCGCAAGAAAGAAAAGCGCCTCCCAATCGGCAGGCAAAACAGCCATACGGATGTTGGTATTGATTCCGAACACAAGACCGACAACCGTTACTGCGATTTTGGCAATCATAAGCGATATAATCTTCTTGCGCGGATTGCCGACGGCAAGGGAAATGACGATTGCAGCAAGCGGAAGAACGGCACACTTCCAGAGCAGGTCAAAAATCCCGCGGCACTCAGCAATACCGCTGAATTTTTCAAACACCGCATATTCACTGCCGAGAAAACCGAACACAAGCCCCACAACCGAAAAAACGGAAATCACGATTCTGAATCTGTGCCTGAGCCAGAAAAGTTCTCTTTTGTTTTTTATAAGCATTTTCTTCCTCCTCAGCCTGCTTTGGCAAGATATTCATCAGCGGCATTGAGATAAAAAGATGTGCGCTCTTCGCTGTAAGCACGGCTGTCAGCCTCAACGGTTTGATTTTCATATTCGGAAAAGCCGTCCGAAACGTCTTTGTAATCGTCGAGATTCTCATAATAATCGCGCAAATCATCAAAAATCGCAAGCTGCTGATGCTTTTTATCGAGCGATAAATAAGCTTCGGCAGAATCGTGCTGATAAGCGTGCCTGAGTTCGTGGCAGATGGTTTTGACACACTCTGTTGAATCGCTTTCGCGCAAAATCCATTTGTTGATATAAACGGTATGCGAATTGTAATTATAACAGCCGTATGTTCCGAGCCCGAGCGAATCCGCACACACGTTGACTTCGTGACTGATTCCGAGCTGTGTTTTTTCAACGTTTGCAAGGGTCTGAAGAACGTCGAGCTTTTCTTCGCTTGAAAGGGAGTTCCAGATATTCTCGCTCACCTTCGAAATGACGGGCATATTCTCTTCCAACACTTCAGCTTTATTTGCCTCAACCGCAACCGCAGGCTTCACGGCAGGTATAAGCGACGGCGAATCAAAAGCATAGAGAGCGAAAACGTAGATAAGCAAAACCGACATAAAAACAACGGAAATGCTCTTCGCACCGTTCAAAAAATGGATTAAACGGATTTTTGCAACTCTCAGCAATTCATTGAGGTCATCGGGAATATTGACCCAGACGAGATTGAGAACTCCGAACAATCCGCAAAGAATAAGAATCGCTGTTTTAAGCACAAAAGCAAGGTGTAAATGAACGCCGTCATACGTTAACATAGTGTAAATTCCGAACGGAAGAACCGTGTTGCTGAAAATCGAGAAGTAGTTTCTGCGGCGCTTGAAGGTCAGAAGATACGAAGTAAGCAGGCAAGCTGTCCAGATAAGCCAGAGAATCGCTTTGGAATCTTCAAAGCTTGTGAACAAAATGCAGCAGAATACCGTTGACCTGTAAATCAGCATTGCGATTAATGCACTGAAAACGGTCAGAAAAAGATAGATCTTGGGCGGAATTTTGTTAATATTCCTCATTATTTCACATCCTTTTTATCAGCTTAATTTAATTCTGTTTCTGATAACAACCGTATTGTATCATCTGAAAATAACAGATAAATAATTTATGACTTGCGAATTGATATTTTTTATGGCGCGGCATAATAAAAACGTAATAATCTGCCGTTTCAAGCCGTCGTTCAGATTTTAATCCTTGCGGTTACGCCCCACGGCGGGACAACGTTCGTGCCGCAGATAATCCAGAGTACGGGGATGCCCATTGCCGCTTCTTCATCGGGAAATCTGTCATATCCGTCGGTGAAAATAACAATGCTTACGGGCGGATCCTCGCTCATATTTTCTCTTATATATTTGAAAACGTTTATGAAGCTTGTGCCTCCTCCGCCGACGGGTCTTATCTGCTTGAGCTCATCGGTGTTTTCAAACGGAACGGGAGCTTTTACTCCGCCGTCAAAGAAACCGAGCCAGCCCTCAAGACCGCCTTCAAACATTTCAAGAGCGGATTCGATTTCATCAAAAGCGGTGTAAACCGTTTTAGTGCTGATTGATGCCGAGGTATCAATCATAAAAAGAACTTTACTCACCTTATCGCCGCTGACCTCGCCGTTATAATCGGGAAGAAAGAACCCCGAATCCGAAAAACGTCTGTCGGGCGGGCTGAAAGAATAGTCGCCCGTATCCTCCTCAATGAATTCGTGCAGAAGTGTTTTCCAATCAAGGGTGCGGTTCTTTTCTCTGTCAAGAAGTTCCTTCGCAAATCTCGGAATACTGCCTGCTGATGATCCCGACATCAGAGAAGCGGCTTGCGCCGCATTGACAACTCTCTGATCCCACGAAGCCTCGTTTTCGCTCATTTCTTCCTCTTCTTTCCATTTTGAATGGTCATCGCTGAAAGCAACGGCGGCAAGCGTCTTTGCGAACGCCTTATTTTTCATAAGCATTGAATATACTTCCTCTGCCGAGAACAGTCTGCCCTCTCTGCCGTCAGGCACGGTATGAACGGATTCGCCGTATCCGGCAAGGGTTATTTTTGAAACGTCGTTGCCGAAGGTTTCGAGTATGGTTGAATTCACAACAATATCGCAGGCAATATTAAAAACGAGCTGATTATAGCCGAGTCCCCTCTTGCAATGGTGCAGAACAATATGCATTATCTCGTGAAGCATAACGAATTCAACCTCTCTTGCCGAAAGGTTATTCAGGAATTCCGCACCGAAGCAGATTCTTTCGTTATCCGTAAACGCGGTTTCGCACTCCTCGTCAACGGAAAGAATAACGTGCATAAGCAATGCGCCGTAAAAAGGATGCGACATAACAAGGCGCATCCTTGCGGTCAGGAGTCTGCGCGAAAACTCATTCAACTGTTTTTCAGACAATGCCATTAAGCAGTCTGCCCCTCCTTTCCATCCATTCGGAATATGCAGGAATCATAATAAGTTTATTGCGGTAATCCGCTTCTATGTTCATAAGCTCTTTAATAAATGCAACGCTGAAATCGGGAGAAAATTTTTCGGAATATTTGATTGCGTTTCCGATTTTTCTCATATCCTCCTTGTTCTCGCGTGCATACGCAACCATTGAAGATACAAGGGCGAAAAGCGCATCGGTCTCTGCAGGCATATCGGGGCTTCTGCCCTCGAATATGTCTTCAACCGACGGGAGCTTTTGATAAACGGAACAGAACATCAGGAATTCGGAGGCAATGCCTTCGCCTACGCAGCCCGCAATCATTGAATATGCTTCTTTTTCGTTGCCGTCATAGATTTCAAGTATTTTGCTCACCATTTCCCAGGTACGGGGTGTAGGGAATGCAAGGTCATCCTTTTGAGGGTCGAAAGCCATAAAATAATCACGGCGCGTGGTAAGAAAATCTGTTACTTTACGGTGAACTCCGTTATCTCTTGCCCACTTAATCCACGATGAAAAGCTCGCTGTGATTCCGATATGGCAAAGGCGGTTTGCAAGAGCCTTCGGCATTTTATACGCAACACTTTTGTCGGTGATTCTGTTGCCTGCGGCGATAACTATGCAGTTATCGGGAAGCTTATGCTCACCGATAACTCTGTCAAGGGTTATCTGATAAGCTGCCGCCTGAACAGACGGTGCGCAGGCTGAAAGCTCATCAAGGAAAAGAATGTTTATCACGTCTTCGCTTTCATCCATCTGGAAAATTTTGGGCTTAAGCCACACGGCAAGGGTTTTGTCATCGTTTGCAGTGGGGATACCTCTGAGGTCAATGGGATTAAAAAGAAGCAGACGGACGTCAATGATATTAACCGTTTTGCCCGTTTCCTTTTCAATCATTTCCGCAAGCTGGCGAACAAAATCCGATTTGCCGATGCCGGGAGGACCCCAAAGCATCAATGAAGGGGGAAAAGCCACTCCCAAGCCCTTTTTAACGGCTGCACAATATACCTTATGGATTCTTTTCACAGCTTCAGTTACGCTGAGCTGAGGAATATTCATTTTTTCTGATACGTCTTTCATTTAAGCTGCCTCCAGTTTTTTATCAATATCTTCAATAAGTTCTTTGTAGAATTCGATCTCATCGTTATAGAATTTGATGTTGTTGATTTCGGTTCTGATATCATCCTGCTTTTTTACAAGGGCGTTTCGGCTCTCAACAAACGATTTGTGAAGCTCGGGTATTCTGGCGATTGCGTTGTCAATTCTTGTCATAATACCCTTATCCGATTCGCCCATTTCAACGGTGTATCTGCCGTTTTTCTCAATATAGACGTAAGGCTTGTCCGCCGTCATATAGGCAGGATAGATAATTCTGAATCCGCAGTAGTTATCCTCGATAACGAATTCTTCTCTCGCTGCAACAACGTTTCTGATTGCATCCGAAACCTTATTGCGTATCGCCTTACGCACCTCGGCATCGCACGAAGGCTGATTCTTGCGAAGGAACACAACGTCAAGCATACAGTTCAGAATCGTATCGTTGATTTTGCTTATAAGCGAAGGAATTTCTCTGAGTTCTTTCGTGAGCAGAATTTTGCTTTCCTCGCTCTTGCTTCTGAGCGCTCTGTATCTTGAAAGCTCATTATGAGCTTCAACGCGCTCTTTGATAAGCGGATTGCCGATTGCGAGCGCCTTGATTTCGCCGTATGAAAGAACGGCATCGTCAACGTCGGAGATGCTTCTTGAAGTTACCGCACCCTTGAGAATCTGCGAAATAATTTTCTGCTTATTCTCGAGAATCTGATACAAATATGCGTCAAAGCTGCCCTTGGTTACATATCTGAATATGTATATTTCTTTATTAGAATTACCTTGACGTAAGATTCTTCCCTCTCGCTGCATCATATCAGACGGTCTCCACGGAAGCGTCAGATGATGGATGGCAATGCATTTATCCTGAACGTTAACACCAGTGCCGAGCTTCATTGTTGAGCCGATAAGCACTCTGATTTCGCCTTTGCGCGTCTTTTCAAAAAGCTCTTCGCGCTTTCTGTCATCGGTTGCATCGTGAATAAACGCAATTTCATTTGACGGAACGCCCTTTTCAACAAGCAGGCGTTTAAGCTCGTCATAAAGATTGAATCCGTCCTTGGGGGTTGAAAAATCGCTGAAAACAAGCTGAGTGCATTTCTTCTGCGCTGTTCTGACGTAGATATCAAACACTTTGTTTGCGCAGTAGGCAACCTTTGAATGTTCCGAAAACGGCGCATCGGGATAAATATGCCTCATATCAGCCGCGGCCGCCTTGCCGTCGTAGGTAACCTTGAGCATATTGTCAACGTTGGGAGAAACGTTGCCGTTTCTGATTTCATCGCAGCGCTCGGAAATCTCCTCAAGGAACATTCTGAATCTTATCGTCTGCGGAATAACAACGTCAGTGTATCCTTTGAATTCGGGCAGACCTTCGGATTCTTCAGGTGTATAGAATTCTGCTACCGAAGAGAACAGTGACGTAAGCTCGGGAAGATTGACGAATCTTGAATATCTGGTTACAAGGCGGTATTCGGATACGTCAACGTCAATCTCAAACTCCGTTGTTTTTTCGCAGAACTCAGCCGCCCACGCATCAAAAGAATTGAGCTTGTTGATGGCAAGCTCTCCGCTCTGAAGCATCTTCTGCCAAACGAAGATATCCGTCATTGAATTGGTGATGGGAGTTCCCGTTGAAAGAACAATCCCCTTTCCGCCGTTGTTCTTCTGTATATAGTAAATCTTATCGAGCATTTTGTTTGCCTTTGCAGAACCTTTTCTGTTGATTCCGCGCGCAAAGCTTGAGGTTGCAATGGTTATGTTCTTATATGCCTGAACCTCGTCAACAAAAAGCATATTTATGCCGAGGTCATCAAAATAAGTCTTTTCTTTATCGGATGATTTTCCGTCAATTTCACGGAGCGTTTTTCTGAGTTCCGATTCCCTGCGCTTAAGACCCGAGGTGCTGTTAAGGAATTTTCCTCTTGCCTCAACAACCTCATCAAGCTCCGCTTTTACTTCGGCTTTATAGTAATCCTCCGAAAGCGGAATAAGATCAAAGCAGCTCTGGGGGATAACGAAAATGCCCATTTCGGCGCATTTGATTGACCTGAGAACTTCTTCTCTTTTGGATTTTCTGAAATCCTTTGTTCCGATAAACGTGATATCGCTGAGGCGGCCTATCTGACGGGCCGCTTCTTCAAACTGAACGAAAACGTTGTTGGGCGGAGTGATGATGATTTTCTTTGCAAGCTTCATTCTCACCGCCTCAAGAGCGGCAACAAGCATAATAAACGTTTTGCCTCTGCCTACGGGCAAAGCAAGCAGACAGTTCATTGTAAAAAGAATTCTTGCAACGGAATTGAGCTGATAATCGCGAAGAGAGATTTTTCCCCAGTTCTTTTCAAGAAAGCTGCCGTTAAACACACGCTTTCTGATAAACCCGTAAGCACTGATATAACAGCCCTCAACAATCCTCCTGATTTCAGGGGTATTCTTTACCCATCTGTCAAACTCGGCAATTATTTCATCCCTTTTCTCAAGCACTTTGGCTGTTGCGGCTTTATCAACCGTTTTCCTGCTGCTTGCGGAATTGCTGCTTTCTTTTAAAACAACAATATCATTGTTGTTGAGAATGCTTTCAAGAATAACCATACCGTTCTTATCGGGAGTTCCGTATTTCGAAATATTTGAAACCTGCCCTCTGTAGCGGTTTTTGAACGGAATTTCCCACGAGCAGGTTATTGCATCGCGCTTGACGAGATAAGGAAGTTTGTTCCCTTTGAAATCGGGGGATGATATAAACGTTCCGAAAAGATGCTCAATAAACGCATCTATTATTTCAGGCGGAATAAACGGCTGACCGGGAACAAGTCTGACGTCATCAAAATAAACAGCAAGGTTCATATAGCTTTCAAGAACCCTGACGTTCTCATTGAAACGGTTTGAACACAAAGCCGACATCGCCTTTGCCCTCTTATGCTTTTCAAACAGATTACCCGAAATATATTCGCTTGAAAGCTCCCAGCCGTCATAAACGTTGCCGTTCCAGGTATCGGGATTCTGATAAATCGCGCCTCTGAGCATATTGATAACCGTATCCTTATCCCTGCCCGTCACCTCGGAGATGAAATGAATATCAACTTTCATATTCTTTCTCAGGCTCATAAAAAGTGCATCGGAAACCGAAACGTTTCTTTCTTCCAATCTGTCACCGAAGCCTGAAACCGTATCTTCGCCGCTCTGTGCCAAAGAGTCAAATGTGTCCCATCCCATCGTCAAATCGTAAGTATTTGTTCCTGCCATAACATTCATCCTTTCTGAGGTTATCATCAATAAATATAATCCGTGTTTTCCATAGTCCTATATAGGGGGTTATACCATACTCAAATAACAAAAATGTATTTTTTGTTTTTTATCTCCGTGTTATTTTCCGAAAAAACATAACAAAAAAATAACTTTTACCTCATAAACGCCGAAATCACCCCGAAATCGCAGGCAATCTGCGGTTTTCGGGATGATTTCATTTAATGATTTCAGTCGTTGAATATATCTGATGCCTGTTCGGTTATACAGGCAAATTCGGGGTTGTTTCTGATGAGCTTCAGGGCAATATTCCTGCCGATTTCGGTTTCAAGCTCGTTGACACCCGAAAGCCAGTAAACAATTCTGTCGGCATCAAATTTTTCGGGGTACTGAACGCAGTATTTGCAGAACTGATAAATAGTCTGGATATTATCAATATCCTTTGCCGTGAAATAGTTGATTCCGTTCTTAGCCGTCCACTCGTTCCAGCACTCAAGATATTTGCTCACGTCTGCCGAATCGGGATAAGTTCCCGAAAGGAGCAAAGACTGCATAACAACGTTTTCCTGATAGTCGTAATACTTCTGCTTTTTCATCTTTTCAGGTCTGCAAATATCGCCCGTTTCCGTTTCGCCGAGGTCGTGAATGAGAAGCATCTGCAAAATTTTGTTCTTATCATAGCCTGCCGTAACGTGGGTTTCGGGAAGATACATCATACCCATAAGCCAGCAGTTAAACATATGCTCAACGATATTTTCGGGTTCGGGAATTCCTGCATTGACCCAGCCTGTTCTCTTGACGCTGCTCGCTTTTGAGAACTTATTGAAAGGAGCCGCCGAGCTGTAGGTTATGCGCCCCGAGGGGCATTCCGCAAGAAGCTTTTCGTATTCGTTGTGCATCCACATAAAATACTGTGCCGCCTCTTTGAAATTACGCAGTGACTTATGCTCGATTATTTCCTCAAGATAACGGATACATCTGTGCATATAGGGTCTTACGTCAAGAACCGCCTCATTATCCGCACGTTCGATTCTTGCCTGAATAAGATTGCAGAGAGTCATAACCTCAAGCAGCATCACGGGGTTTGTGTTGCCCTTCTTCCTGAATTTTTTGTCAAGAGACAGGCAAAGCACGTTAAGCGTGTTTTCGCCCTTGGTCACGTCGTCTTCAAAATCAAGAAGCGTTTTGTTGGGAATATAGGGCTTGTCACCGTAGTATTCAAGATGAAAGCCTCTGTTAACGGTGTTTGCGGTTTTATCGTCAATCAAGGACTTTATGTAATAGTTAAGCGCATCCTCATCCTTTTCGTAAATAAGGCTGACGTTTATGCCGCGGATAAGGAACGCCATATTCTTTTTCTCTGCGGCATTTTTGAATTCGGCAGAGTTATAGCACCTGATTTCCTTTTCGCTGTATTCCCTGAGTAAATCGCAGCATCTTTTCTTTCTGGCAGGATTGCGCAGCCTTGCCATCCAGAAAGTCAGCTCGCTCTTGCCGAAAAGAGAAAGATTATCATAATAGCTTTCGGCAATTATCATTATTTTGTATTCATAATCATCGTTGCCGCTTATCATATCAACAACGAACCTTGTTATGTTCTTCTGCAAAACCATATTGAAGAACGAAAGGTTCTTTATGTTTTCCTCACGGCTTCTGTTTTTGAAGTCAAGTTCGGAAATCTTTTTAACGTAGTGCTTGGCAATAAGATAATCGAGAACGCTTCTGTGCGTTCTTATAAGCTGCCAGCGGACGTCGAAGAAAGGATTCGTATTATAGAAATCAATCGAATCAAATTCGAATTTATATGCAAGCTCTGCCGCGGAATCAATCTTCTTTTCGCTGCCGAGAACACTCATACAGACAGCCGAATACATATCCGAAATATTCCCTCTGGGGTCGAAAAGGTTGTCCTGATAGTATTTGACCAGATACACAAGCCAATATGCATCGACCGAGAGGAAACCGATTTTTACAAGACTGTCGTAAATCTTCTCGGGAGTAACGTCGTCTGACTTCTCAACGCCCGATATATCAAGACAGTTTCTGATAAAATCAATGCTCTCTGCTTTTTTATAAAGGTTCATCGACGTTATGCGCATATAGTTCTTATACTTGTTTGAAGCAAGCGGATGAACGTTGAACTTATGCTGATTGTTGACGGTAAAATCTCCGTCCATACACACAACAAGCTTGCTGTGAAGTTTTTTGATTTTTTGGCTGATAAAATAATAGGGAGCTTCGTCACCGCGCGAAAAATCACGCACACCGTCAATCATAAGAAGAGGTGTTTTTTGCTTATACTTTTCCTGAAGGTTTTTTATCTCTTCATAGTCCTTGACAAAAGCCTCGATTATTTCATCATTGGAAATATCTGCGTTGGTCTCTGCCATTCTCTCGTAATAAGCGATATCAATATAGAACGGGAGGACGTTGCTGTTGTTTTTTGCAACGGCAAGATAAAGATATTGCATAATACGGTTCTTATATGAACCGAGCGGACCTTTTATTTTGAGAATTTCTCTTACGCCTGCGGTTTTGCATCCTTCAACAATCAGGTCGTAAGCTTTTCCGATAACGTCATCGTTGCCCGAAACACCGTTAAGAATTGCGATACCGTTGAAAACACCTGAAAGCTTTTTAAGCTCGTTCATAACGGTTTCGCCGTCGCCTCCGAACAGATCCTGCGCACCCGAATGGAAGAACTTTTTGGAAAACTCAAGGGCTTTTGTGCCTGAAACGGCAATCTCATCGCCCGCCTCTTCCGAAGCTCCGCTTCCCGGAAAAGGAAAAAGTTCGGAAATATCAGTCACATCGCACTTTCTGATACTTCCGAACCTTTTAATGCTTTTAGGCAGTTCTATTTTATAACCCGACTTTGAAACGTTGGTAATTCTGACATATTTCTTGAGCGCCGATATAACGTTTCTCAACACCTGAATATCGGGGTCAGAGTCAAAATACCTTGTGTCATAATAAGTACGGTATAAAGATTCGTAAGTAACAACTCTGGGCGATTCGATTATAAGCTTTTCGAGGATAGCCATTTTTGTTGATGAGATTCCCTGATCAACCTGATTGACATAGATAGTTTTTCTGTCAAAGTCAATATAGCTGTTCTCATCAATCTCAAGAATTCCCGCCAGCTCATAGTCCTTATCAATATAGCAGGTATCTGCATAATCAATATATTTTTTCAACTTTTCACACCTCTTTCAGTTTAAAATTTACAATTTCTCCAAATTTTGCCGAAACTTATTTAAGTATGTCATAATTTCTGCAAAATGTCAATATATTTTTCAAAAAAATATTTCCCCCGAACAACTCGGAGGAAATAAAGATTATGTATACGTTATTATGACTGTCAACGGCAAATACGGTTAATGATATATGCCGCAGCTGCAGACGCTTTCAATGCCGAAAAGATGAATGAAGAACTCTGCAACAGACCAGAAAAAGCCCAGAATTCCGTCCTTATGGCATATATGATCGCATACGCTCACGGGGTCAACCTCAACAATTTTTATTCTGCCGTCGCCGTTGGGGTTACCGTATTTTTCGGCAGTTATTTTTCCGCCGAGAGTTTCCGTGAAATATTTTATAAGCATCTCTGAATCACAGGGCAAGCCTTCCTGCTTAACAACTTTTACACCCTCAAGCATTGTAAGACCGTCACCGTCCTGAAGAAGCACGTAAGTGCTGCCTGCAAGCGTATATTTCTTATCAAGGTCAATCGCCTCGCCGCCGATCTGAACGTTCTGAATACGGCGCTCCTTTGTTTCATCAATGCCCATAAATTCACCAAGCTGGTTGGTTATAACGGGTGATTCTCTGTAAGTATGGATTTCAAACGTCATACCCGAAACCTGGAAGAAGCTGCCGAGAACTTCGGGGCATTTGCGCGCACCGTGTTCAAGAATATCAACAATCTGCTGACCCGTAACCTCAACAACACACATTCCGTTGTTGAACGCATTGACGTCCATAAGATCCTTTCTTGATACGCCGCCGCTTTCAACTTCGGCACGGATTCCGCCGCCATTGGCGATTGCAACGTCCGCACCCGTTACCGCGCGGTAAGCATCGGCCACAAAATCGCCTGCATTGGTTTCTCTTTTTCTGATGGCTCTGCTTCCGTCAGCCTCATAAATGATAAGCTTTGCTTCCGAAGTGCCGATTTCATCATAATAATATGCTATTTCTTCATTGTAGCCGTCAACTTTTGCCTTAACTGTATTATATGCCGATTTCGCTTCTGCCGACATTGATTCAACGTCAACGTTATCGGGGTTCACAAGTTCAAATTCGGTGCCGTCAGCGGTGATTGTCATAACGCCGAAGTTTGCAAACTTTGTTCCCGTTGAAGTAAGAAAAACGTTTTCGCTGTTTTTATTTTTATAAACGGCGCTTTCTGTTGTTTCGTGCGAATGCGCATCAACAAAGCAGTCAATACCGTCCGTGTTGGCGATGATATCGGTTGATTTCCAGCCGTCGTTTGAGCCGATAATGCCTGCGTGACCGACTGCAACAACGTAATCCGCGCCGTCATCAATCGCACCGTCAACACTCTGCTGAATGTTTTCATAGAGATCTTCGTTTGTCATTCCTTCGGGATAAACGGGGAAACCGTAAATATAGTTTCCGTTTTCATCCTTGAAATATTCGGGAGTTGACGAGGTTATTGTATCGGGAGTTGTAATACCCACAAAAGCAACCTGAACATCGCCGAAATCTTCGATTGAATAAGGGGTAAGCACGGGGGTATTTGAAGTAAGATCACAGAAATTGGAGCATATGTAATCAAACTGAGCCTTGTTCTGTGCAAGTTCAAGGAACTTTTCCATACCGTAATCAAACTCGTGGTTGCCCGGCGCTGCGTAATCGTAGCCGACAGCGTTCATAATGTCAACAACTGCCTCGCCCTGAGTTGTTGAACCGATAATTTCACCCTGAATCGCATCTCCTGCATCAACGGTTACAACGTTCTTGCCCTGAGCAATCAGCTCCGCTCTGTAAGCGGCAAGCACGGGATAACCGTCGATTGCGCAGTGAACGTCGTTTGTATAAAGAATAACAGTTTCTTTTTCCGAGCTGTATGCCGTTGCAAGGCAGAACGATGAAAGTATCATCGCAAATGCCATCAATACAGACATAAATTTTTTCATAGTAACATCTCCCTGACGGTTTATTTAACATCATTCACAAGTTCATTCAATGCGCCTATAACGCTTGAACCTGCCTTACTGCCTGCCGAAAGCATTTCTTCATAGTGTCTGTGAGGTTCACCGAAGAGTTTTTCGCCCGCATCGGTATTCCAGAGCGAATCGGCGATGAACGGAGCATAGTCGTTATCGGGAACGATATAGCCGATTGCATCATTGCAAAGACCCATAACAAGAACGGTTTTGTCTTCGCCGACAAGGTCTGCGGTATAATCAAGTTCCCAATCAGTGCCGAGATATGCCTGAGTTTTATCAACAACGTTGCCGTAAACAAGCTGAGGAACAAGCTCGCCCGGAACGGTAAGCATAGCAATATCGCTTCCTATTTCAAGATAACCGACCTCGCTTATGATCGAGTATCTGCTCGGCGATGATTTATCGCGGACAACCGTCATTCCGAGCAAACCCGAAACTGCGCCGAGTTCCATAAGACCGTATTCAAGAGGAATTACAACCTCTGACATTCTTACGTTTAAAACCGGCTCAACTTTTTCCGCATTTTTCTCTGCATCAATAATAAGCCTTGCAAACTCATAGCCGAGTTCCTTGGCAGATTTATAATCCTCTACTCTCGGGTCAGCCGCAATTTCAGCTTTGACTTCGTTAAGGATTTCCTCGGTTTCAACGCCGCCCTTATTTACCGAAATCGGAGCCTGCGCGCCCTGAATAAAGGCAAAATTCATACCTGCCTCGTTGATTTTTTCTTCGGTAAAGTTGGGATAGTCCGCCGAAAGAAGCTTTGTTGCTCTGTCAATCGTTGTAGGGTGTCCGCCGAGGTTTGCAAGAACGGTAGGTTTTGATTCTGCATTGTCGGGAACAAACTTGAAGCAGGCAATAACGTGCTGATAGCCTTCCGTATCGTATCTTTTATTGAAGATATAACCGTATTCATCATCCATATAGTTATTGTTTCTTTCACTTCTGCCGATGCCTGCGGTTTCAAAATAATAAAGTTCGCCTGATTCCATATTGAGATATGCCTCAACAATCGCATCGGATGCGCCGTCAATCATATACTCATAGAACTCTGGGTCAATGCTTCTTGTTTTTTCAACGAAAGGAAGGAAAGAAAACAGATTCTGAAATGCAGTTTTGATAAGCGGTTCAAGACCGAAACCCTGAGTATCTATAACCGTATGGCAGTGTGTGCTGCCTATATTTACGGCGGCAATATCGCTTTTCACGCCTTTTTCAGCGAGCTTGCGTTCAGCCTCTGCACGGATTGCAAGAACGTCCTCGCGGCAAACACCAATGCCGTCAACCGTAACCGTAACAACCGTGCCTCTGCCCGAATTATCGGTAAGCGCAACGGCGTTTGCACCCTGGTCGTCATAAACTCCGTTGATTTTCTGGGTAAAATATCCGCCCGTGTAATACTCCTTTGAACCGTCTTTGAGGTTTTCGGGAACCATACTCGCCTTGCCGAAGCCGAGCTTCCATTCTGCGTTTTCGGCAGGATCATCAAGGAACAAATCCATTCCATCATAGAAGTTTTCAGCGGAGCTATATTCTTCAACCGTCTGAAAATCCTTCGGAAAAAGTGCGCCGAAGCCCATAAAGACAGCGTTGAGAATGCCGTTGATTGCATTTGAAGCAAAAATAATTCCGCTGTTATCAGCCGCTTCGCCCTGCGCAAAAGCTAAGGTTGACGTGCCGAAAATAAGGCTGACTGCCAGAATAACGGAAACAACTTTCTTAAGCTTGTTTTTCATAATTATTTCTCCTTTTGTAACTGCTTCGGGTACAAATCTTTCTTATATTTTATCACTATGTTTTCGAAAAGTAAATATTTTTCATACATCAATTATCAAACACAGCCGCCGTTTATCTCCTGAAAAAGCATAAACAAAACCGAAACAGACTATAATTATTTAAATTGCCGAACTCAAAAAACTCAAAAAACGAAGAAAAACAGAGAAAATCAAAGATAAATTCAGTTTTCGGGACACAATCGGATAAATTTGACCTTTTCTGACTTTTGACCTTTTGACCTTCCCTGACTATAATGAAATCAAGGTCAAAGAAAGTCAAAGTCAAATTTCTTTTGAAAAGAGATGATTATATGAGTTTAAGCAACGATATTGCACGCATTCTTATGGAGATGCTTGAGAATGACGGCACAACGGAAATTCAGCGAAACGAGCTTGCACAGACTCTCGGCTGTGTTCCGAGCCAGATAAACTACGTTATTTCTTCACGTTTCACCCCTGAGCAGGGATACATTGTTGAAAGCAGAAGAGGCGGAGGAGGATACATCAAAATCACAAGGGTACAACTTGACAGCCCTTCGCTGATAATGCATATGGTGAACCATATCGGCGATTCGATAGATTATTCCGCCTGCCGCATAAACATTATGAATCTTCATCACGGCGGCGCAATAAATGCCGCCTGCGCAAAGCTCCTGCTTGCCGCAACGGGCGAAAATGCGCTGCGGAACCTGCCACAGCCTGCAAGGGACAAGGTCAGGGCATCAATACTCAAACAAATGCTTATATCAATAGAATGAAAGGATGATTTTTTATGTTATGTCAGAATTGCGGAAAGAATGAAGCAACAACTCACATCAAGCAGATTATAAACGGCGATATGGCTGAAAGTCACCTTTGCTCGGAATGCGCCGCACATCTCGGTTACTCGGATATGTTCTCGGGTTTCGGATTGAATTTATCGGAGCTTTTCGGCGGATTTTTAGGCGATACAAAGCCTTCCGTTGCCTCGGGCAAAACGCCGAGATGCCCCAAATGCGGCTCATCTTTTGATGAAATCGTGCGCGACGGCAGAGTAGGCTGTGCGGACTGCTACCGTACCTTCTACGACCGTCTTCTCCCCTCAATTCAGAGAATTCACGGCAAAATAAAACACAGCGGCAAAACAGCATCTGCGGCAGTTGAACAGCCGAAAGTTGAAACAACGGAAGAAAAAATCGAAAAGCTCAGGCTTGCGATGAACGATGCGGTTGCAAAGCAGGATTTTGAAAATGCCGCAAAAATCAGAGATGAAATCAAAGCTCTTGAAGGAGGTGCAGGCAATGAATAAATGGTATATTGAAAAAGGCGATCAGGGCGACGTCGTGCTCAGCACAAGAATACGTCTTGCGCGAAACCTTGACGATTTTCCTTTCCCTGCAAAGCTTGATACCGCAGGCAGAAACAACGTTAATTCACTTGTGAAAAGCGTTCTTTTTGAAAACGATGCAAAGGATTTCAGCTTCATTGAAATGAAAGACCTTTCAAGGCTTCAGGCGGTGTCGCTTGCGGAAAGGCACCTCATAAGCCCCGAATTTGCAACAAAAAAAGACGGCAGTGCGCTCGTGCTTTCTGCGGACGAAAGCGTAAGCATTATGCTCTGCGAAGAAGACCACATCAGGCTTCAGGTTATGAAGGCAGGCCTTGCGCTTGAAGAAGCTTTCGACATTGCGGATAAGCTCGATAATATGCTTTCTTCAAAGCTCAACTACGCATTCGACGAAAGAATAGGATATCTCACACAGTGTCCCACAAATCTCGGCACTGCGATGAGAGCATCGGTTATGCTTCATCTTCCCGCCCTCACCCGCTGCGGTCAGATGGCAAGGCTCGCAAACACCGTTTCAAAGCTCGGTCTGACCATAAGAGGCGCATTCGGTGAAGGCTCGCATCCCAAGGGAGATATTTACCAGATAAGCAATCAGATCACACTCGGCATTACGGAAGAAACGGCCGTTGCAAACCTCAAATCAATCGTGCTTCAGCTTGTGGCTCAGGAAAGATCGGCAGCTGCGGAGATTATCAAAAATCCTGCCGATGAGGACAAAATGTACAGGGCTCTCGGTATTCTTAAAAACGCACGTCTGCTCAGCACAGATGAATTTATGGAGCTTGCATCGCTCGTAAGGCTCGGCATTGCAAGGGGACTTTTTGAAATCCCCATTGAAAAAATCAACGAGCTGATAGTTGCAATGCAGCCTGCAACGGTAAGCGTTGTTAACGAAAACGCAACAACGCCATCAGCAAGAGACGTTATAAGAGCAAAATCGGTGAGAGAAGCTCTTTCATAAATTACAGAAGGACAGTATGTTATAAGGGGGATAAAAATGTATAAATTTACGGGCTTTACTCAGAAAGCCAATGATGCGCTCAACAGCGCAATTACCATTGCGGAAGATTTCGGTCACACCTATATCGGCAGTGAACACATTTTGCTCGGCCTTCTTGCGGAAAAAGGCGGTATGGCATATGCGGCACTCACTGCGCGAAAAATCACTTACACGGAAGTTGAAACAATCATCAAAAGCAGTATCGGCATCGGCTCTCCTACGGTGCTTTCTCCTGCCGATTTCACTCCAAGAGTGAAAAATATCATTGATACCGCAATTCTTCAGGGCAAAGGAATGGGTCATTCGTATATAGGCACCGAGCATATTCTGATGGGTATCATCCGAGAAGGCTCGGGCGCGGCAACCGAAATTCTCAGCCGTATGGGTATACATCCTCAGGATTTGCTCAGTGACCTTACCAATGCACTCGGCGGAAGCAAATCCTCAGGAGCAAAAAAAGATTCAAAAGAGAAATCGGATACGCCGATTCTTTCTCAATTCGGCAGAGACCTCACCATTTATGCGATGCAGGGCAAGATTGACCCCGTAATCGGCAGGCAGAAAGAGATTGACAGAGTTATACAGATTCTCAGCAGACGCACAAAAAACAATCCCTGCCTTATCGGCGAGCCGGGAGTCGGCAAAACCGCAATCGCAGAGGGTCTTGCACTGAAAATCGCAACGGGCGAAATTCCCGAAACGCTCCGCAACAAAAGAATTATTGCCCTTGACCTTACCGGTATGGTAGCAGGCACAAAATACAGAGGCGACTTTGAAGAAAGAATACGCAGTGCCATTGAAGAGGTCAAAAAAGCAGGCGATATCATTCTTTTCATTGATGAGGTACACACTCTCATCGGGGCAGGCTCGGCGGAAGGCGCGGTTGATGCGGCGAATATTCTCAAGCCCTCGCTTGCAAGGGGCGAAATTCAGGTTATCGGCGCAACCACGCTTGACGAATACCGCAAGCATATTGAAAAAGACGCTGCGCTTGAAAGAAGATTTCAGCCCGTAACGGTCGG
>JAZSBC010000090.1:0-5424 GCA_045602245.1 Acutalibacteraceae bacterium
CGCTCAAAACGTCATTCACTGACATTTTCCTCGTTCTTCACGAGAATTACTGCTGTACTTGAAAGTACATACTCAAATTAATCTTCAAGGGTTTTTTTAATCAATCGTTGTTTAATTTTCAAGGTGCGTTGCACACCGCTCACTCGCGAGTGCTTGAATAATATAACACATCAAAACACCAAAGTCAACACTTTTTTTGAAATTTTTTGGATTTTTTTCATTTTTACCACTTTGTACAACATTAACAAGCAGTGTTTGTGTTTTTTGTCTATTTTGTCCTCAGGTGTTATTTTATTTAAAATTGGCTTTTAGATTGTTTTTTATATTTTCATATATTTCTATAATTTTAAACTTCATCTCATATCGCTGATAGTTCTGAACTATTTCCGCGCCGCTTTCATTTATATATATGTCAAATTCTTCTTTTTTGTTTGCGGCAGGCAAACACAAAGGCGGAAACATTACACACCACCAGTTCTTCCCTTCAGCCTTACCCAGAATGACTTTAACTGCAAGATACTCCCCTGCAGGCAGGGTAAAATCCTCATATGAACGGGTATTGAAATATTCACGGACAAGATATATATCGGCGGTATATTCAAATCCGTTTTCTCTGAGTGTGCTGTTGATTATCTTAAGAAGATCCTCTTTCTGATTATTCAGAATTTCTTCTGCATTTTCAACGTTTACAATTCCCGAAAACAAGTCCTTGCCGCAATTCAGCAATTCATCTCTTACAATAAGCTTCACCCGTTGGTCTTCGGCGCTGTCGGAATTTGCAAGAATGTGAAGCCTGACAATATTATTTCTGATTTCGTTACAATTATAACCGAAACCGATAATCGAAAACACAACTGAAATCACTAAACCCAATGCTGCTGATATTTCTGCAATTCTGATTTTTTTCATAAAAATAAACCGTCCTTTATGTTTTGAAAACATTATTGAACGGTTTAAAATGTTTTATTCACTTAATTCGGGTTCAAGTCCGCCGATTTCATCTCTCGCCTTGAAAACGTATCCGTTCTGGCTGAGAATATCAATATGGTCAAGCGCTTCGCCCGTTCCGAGAGCAACGCAATTAATCGTATCATCGGCAATGAACGTTTTTATACCCGTTTTCTTTTCAATCATTCTGTCAATGCCGCGAAGAAGAGAACCGCCGCCTGTAAGATAAATTCCCGATTCGCAGATATCAGAAGAAAGCTCAGGGGGGGTTAATTCAAGAACCGAACGCACCGTTTCGCCTATTGTTTCAAGATGCGGACGCATTGCAAGATAAACTTCGGTTGAACTGACATCTATACTGACGGGCAGGTTGGTTATAAAATGTTTCCCTTTGACGGTCATACCAAGCTCCACATCTCGGAGATAAGCATAACCGATCTGTTTTTTAAGATGTTCGGCAGTTCTTTCGCCGATAATAACATCTCTTTCGCGCCTTATCTGACGGGCGATTGCTTCATCAAGAGTATTGCCTGCAACCTTGATTGAACGTGAAACAGAGATACATCCCATCGTGATAACTGCAATATCGGTTGTACCTCCGCCGATATCAACTATCATAGTGCCGAGAGGTCGGTCATTCTTAAGCCCTGCACCGAGAGCAGCTGCAAGAGGCTCTTCAATCAGACAGGCTTTCGCCGCCCCCGCTGAAGTTATCAGATCGAGAATGGTTCTTTTTTCAAGGCTTGTTGCCATAGACGGAACACAAACAACCACATTAGGTTTGAAAATCATATTTTTACATATTTTTGAAAGGAAATATTTGAGAATATGCTTGGTAGCCGTAAAATCCGAAACAACGCCGTGTTCCATAGGCTTCACAACCCTGATTGAATCGGGGTTTTTGCCGATCATATCCCACGCACGTTTACCGACTGCAATAAGTTTACCGCTTTCTTTTTCATAAGCGGCAGCGCAGGGTTCGGACATCACAACACCTTTGCCGTCAACATAAGCAACGATTGAGGTTGTTCCGAGGTCTATTCCTATATTTGCGCCAAGCATCTTCTCACCACCTTTAATTATATATAGTATTATTTTTCTCTCTTTGTGAGTGCAAGTGAAATTCCGTAAATTTCCGCAGCACCGTAAAGCCACAGCATTTTTGCACATTCGTTAAGAGTTTCACCCGTTGTTGAAATATCGTCACAAATCAGAACCGTTTTGCCTTCTACTTCAGAAGGATTCTTTACGTCAAAAACACCCGAAAGGTTACCTTTTCTCATAAACAGTTTAAGACCGTGCTGTTTATCGGTTTCATAAAGTTTGACCAAAACGCCGTTTTTATAATTGATTCCGGTGTTTTCGCTTATCCCCTTTGCCAAAAGCTCACACTGATTATACCCTCTGTCCTTCTGACTTTTCTTTGTCATCGGAACTTCCGTTATATAATCAAAACAAATATTACCGAATCTTTCTTTTATTGTTTCGGACATTTCACAGCTGTATGCTTCAGCGTTATCGGGAGAATTCCTGAATTTGAAAGAATGAACGCCTTTTCTGACGTTTCCGTTGAAATAAAACGGAGCGGCAATTCCGTTATAATACTTTTCTGCATTTTTGCAGTTACATTCTTTCTTCCCTCTGCCGCATTTAACACATATCTCTCCCGTAATACGCGGCAAGATTGACTCGCATTCCTCGCACATCAGCTCATCGGGAACAATTACTTTACCGCAATACGCACAGCGTTGGGGACAAAACGCTTTTGCCAAGGCTTTGAATATCCGTTTCATCAGCTTTCACCCAACATAATAAAGCTTTTCAATGCGGAATATCTTTTTGATTTGCTGTTATTATCAACCATATCCCTTATGACATTTCTTGAACCGACAAGTATCATAAGATTCTTCGCTCTTGTTACGGCGGTATAAAGCAGATTGCGGTAAGCAAGCTTATCAACAACACCGATAACAGGCATTACCACCGCCTCAAATTCATTGCCTTGGCTTTTATGAACCGTAACAGCATAAGCATGTTCAAGTTCTTTGTTGCCGTCGAAGGGATATTCCGCAAGTCTGTCGTCAAACTTTATAAATAAAGTATGTGAAGCTTCATCTATTCTTTCAAGAATACCGATGTCACCGTTAAACACACCGACGCCTTCTTTTTCCGAACTTGTCCAGGGAATATTATAGTTGTTTTTTATCTGCATCAGCTTATCGCCTTCGCGGAATATACGCTGACCGAAATAATGCTCGCGTTTATGCTTTGCCGAAGGATTCAGCGAATTCTGCAGAAGTTTATTGATATTCACAGTTCCTGCCTCGCCTTTTCTTGACGGACACAAAACCTGAATATCCTCAAGCGGAGAATATTTATAAGCTTTCGGAAGACGTTCACTGCACAGTTCACAAATCGTATATGCAGCAACCGCAGGATTTTTCCTTTCAAGAAAGAAAAAGTCTTTGTCTGTTTTGGTTATTTCAGGCAATTCACCTTTGACAATACGGTGCGCATTGGTAACAATAAGGCTTTCCAATGCCTGACGGAACACTTCTTTCAGTTCCACAACGGGCAGGGCTTTTGAATTTATCATATCATGAAGAACGTTACCTGCACCGACGGGCGGAAGCTGATCCGAATCGCCGACCATAACAAGCCTGCAACCGATGGGAAGGGCATCCAGAAGGCTCGAAAAAAGAACAATATCAACCATTGAAAGCTCGTCAATAATAACCGCTCCCGCACTGAGCGGATTGCGTTTATTACGCTGAAAAACAGGTCTGTCATTTCTGTCCCATTCAACCTCAAGCAAACGGTGAATGGTCTGGGCTTCTCTTCCCGTAAGCTCGCTCATTCTTTTTGCGGCTCTTCCCGTGGGCGCCGCAAGAGCAACTTCAATTCCCTGATTTTCAAACACTTTAAGTATACCTCTGAGGGTTGTTGTTTTACCCGTACCAGGACCGCCCGTCAGAATAAGTATACCCTTTTCAACTGCTATTTTTATTGCAAGGCGCTGCTGTTCATTATAGCAAACGCCGCTGATAAGTTCCGTTTTATTGATTTGCTCTTCAATGTTATCAAGGCACTTCGGAGCAAACTGCTTCATAAACAGAATATTGTTAGCCGCTTTCTTTTCAGCATTATAGATATCAGGCAGAAAAATAAAATTTCTTGCGTTCAATTCTTCTGATATAAGCTGCTTCTGCTCAATCAATGCGTCAATCTGTTCTTCAACCATATAAGAATGTATATCGAGAAGATCGCAGCACGGCGTAATAAGCTTTTCTCTGGGCAAGCAGGTATGACCGTTATAGAGATTATGCCTGACAACATAAAGAATGCCTGCGGCAATTCTGTATTCATCCGCAGGAGGAACGGGCAGAAGGCTCGCAATCATACAAGCTTTGTCAAATGTTATGCCGATACCTTCGTTACAAAGAAGATAAGGATTGTTTTTTACGATGTCAACCGATTTATGGCCGTAAACCTTGAAAACCCTGAGACACTCGGACGTTGTAAGCCCGAATTTTTCAAGAGATATGAGCGCTTCTCGTTCGGCGGCGCGTCGGCTGAATTCCGAGCCGATTTCCCTCGCCTTTTCCCTTGAGATACCCTTTATTTCAGCAAGCCTTTCGGGGCTGGTTTCAATGATAAAAAAAGTATCCTCGCCAAATCTTTCAACTATCTTCTGCGCTGTTTTTTCTTTTACGCCTTTGATAATGCCCGACGAAAGATATGAAAGCATATCCGCCGCAGTCTGAGGCATCTCTCTCTGACACTGTTCAATTCTGAACTGTCTGCCGAAAGTCGGATGAACGGTCCATCTGCCGGTAAAAGTAATTTTTTCGCCGCAGTATATATCACTGACGTTGCCGATTGCAGTATAAATTTCACCGTCACTTGAAAACTCAAGAACAGTGTAGCCGTTTTCGGTATTCTGATATGTAATGTATTCAACAATACCAGTGACAGTTATCAATTCATTCATAAAATCAGCAGTTCAAAAATATTAAGCGGTGTTGAGCAGGTCTGTAAGCCGAGTTCTGTCATTTAAGGCAATCATCTGTCTACGCTTTACGTTGCCGCAAAGCTTTAGCCGCCCGTCGGAGTATCGTCGAGCAAACGACGGAACGAAGTTCCTCCCCCAATCGGCGTTGCTTCGGATAGGGTTTGCAGGGCCGTGCGGTTCCCCGCACGCCGGTGAGCTCTTACCTCGCCTTTCCACCCTTACCTGCAAATGCAGGCGGTATATCTCTGTTGCACTTTCCCTAAGGTCACCCTCGGCGGCCGTTAGCCGTTATCCCGCTCTGTGAAGCTCGGACTTTCCTCACGCAGCAATGCTGCCCGCGACTGCCCAACCGTCTCAGCACTTATGCTCCGTATTATTGTAAATCACCTTTTGCAAAATGTCAAACAAATTAAAAATATATTTAAAATAATTTACATTTTTGGTATTGTATCTGTAATAAATTT
>JAZSBC010000091.1:0-19953 GCA_045602245.1 Acutalibacteraceae bacterium
AAGAATCTTCGGAGCAATAAATGGTGAGCTTATCGCAGCCGTCAAAGGCATCTTCCGCAATTTCGGTTACCGTGTCGGCAATAACGGCGGTTTCAAGGTTTGTGCAATCGGCAAACGCCTGCTGTTCAACGGTTGTAACCTTACCGCCTATACCAACGGTTGAGAGTTCACTGCACTCCATAAATGCCTGTGTGGCAATAACCTCAACAGCCGATGCCGTTTCGTTTTTCGCTTCACCAATCTGTGCATTACGTATTCCGCTTCCGTAAAAACAACTCGAATTTGATTTTTCTATGTTATCGAAATTAAAATCTGTCAGCTTCGGACAATTTGCAAATGCTCTTCTGCCTATGATTTTTCTGTCTGCATTCCATTCAACAGAAACAAGCGAATCACAACTGTAAAAAGCATAACCATCAACTTTTGTTACACTGTCAGGAATTTTGACGCTTTCAACAGTATCGCAATTCATAAATAATGCCGTTCCCAAATATTCAACCTTATCACCGATAATAATTTTTTCGGGATTGCATTTTTCAAACACGGAATAATTTGGGTTTGTCAGATTTGTGTCAACCTCGCAGTTTATTGCGTTGTAATATACTGTTTCAAGATTTTCGCATTTGTTGAACGCATAAAGTTCAATCGATTCAAGTTTTTCGGGAATTATTACGGTTTTCAAAGACGGACAGTTGTAGAATGCACCGTTCATAATCGCTTTAACACCGTTTTTAAACTCAACAGTTTCAAGCTGAAGACAGTCATCAAATGCCCAAAAAATTTCAATGTTTTTTCCGTCGATAACGGCATTTACAATGCCTGAACCATCAAAAACATCTTCCATAAGATATTCCAGACTGCTCGGGAACACGATACTTTTAATTCCGCTGCCGTGGAACGCTCTGTCATCAATTATGATAAGCGAATCGGGCAAATCAATTTCTTCCAGTGAGGTTGTATTTTCAAAACTGCTGATACCGATTGTTCTTATATTGGATGACATTTCAATTTCTTTAAGACCCGTACAATCCATAAATACACCGTTGTTGATTTTTGTGATGCTGTCGGGAATTTTGACGCTTTCAATCTTTTCGCAACGGCTGAACGCATAAGTGCCGAGATAATTCAAGCCCTCTGGCAATTCAAATGCTTTAAGGTTTTTACAGCCGCAGAAAGCATAACCGTTAATCTCTTTCAGCTTTGACGGAACATTTATAACTTCAAGAGATTCACAGCTGTAAAAGGCATAAGCACCGATTTTCTCAACCGAATCAGGCAGAGTAACAGATGTGATTCCTTTGTTTGCAAAAGAATAGTCACCGATTTTGACAACTGTATAACCGTTTATTGCGTTAGGTACCGTTACATCTTTTTCCGCACCAAAATATTTAATTACGGTCGCCTGATTATTCTCGTTAACAACACAAGTAAAACCTTTGTTTGAAAAGATGTTATAGTTTCCGGGTTCTTTGTCAAAATAAAACGTGCCGTCGGAAGCTGTGTGCGGAAAGTATCCGTTATCATTCACCAGATATTCATATACACCCTCGGGCATACCTGCTTTAAAAACGATTTTTTCAACGGTATTGTTCTTGGCATCAAGAACATTATCATCCCAACGTGAAATTGTACCCTCAAAGATAACTTCTTTAACTACGGAATTACTGAAAGCATTTGTGCAAACCCAAACCCCGTCACCCTGAACGGTACATTTGACAACCTTGGAACCGCTGAAAATATGGTCAGAAACTTGAAACCAATCATAATAAGTGTTTTTCTTGAACGTGACTTCCATAACAGATGTACCGTCAAAGTTATGTGAATAAACATAGGAAAGTGTGCTTGGGAAATCAAAGGATGTTATTTTTTCACAGCCTTTAAAAGCGCCCCATGATATTCCTTCCAAACCTTCAGAAAAATTAACTTTTTCAAGATTTTTGCAATTATAAAAAGCATAAGAACGTATATCAGTAACTGTCGGCGGAATTGTTATTTCTTTAAGATTGTTCAGACTTTCGTTATCAGGTATACGCCAAGTATTGGTGTCCGCACTGTATAACCCGTTTGGCGAAAAAGCCTTTTCGTCGATATATTTGACAGTATATCCGTCAATTTCAGATGGAATTTCAATATATTCCCCTGCTTCACCTATGTATTTATGAATATAAATTTCGTAATTACCGCAAGCACCGTAAGCATACTCATCGGTATATCTTAAACCATTAAAATCTTCTGTTAATTTTCTTGTTTCTTCTGTTGCGGATGCAAACAGATTTATTCCAATCAGCGGTATTGCGGTGACGAGCATTGCCACGGCAATGGTCACAGCTAACAGCTTTTTAAAATGTTTTTTCATATTATCACCTTACCTTTTATCAAAGGAACAGACCTGTTATGAATGCTTTTATGCGTGCAAACAGTGAGTTGAAAAATCCCGTTATTCTGCTGAGAAAACTCTGAGGCTGTGAAAGCTTCTGAATGCTGAACTCAGCCGATGCCGAGCCTGAATAGTTGCCCTTGCCGATGATTTTTACGTTTGCCTTGCCTTCGGCTGTGTTGTTGGAATAAGTTACCGCATAATCCGTGCCTTCCTTGAGGATTTTACCGCCGTCGGTAAGTGTGATAACGGGGGTTACTGCGTTGCCCGTATAATCCTGAACGGGAATTTCGGCTATTGAAACATTTGCGATGCTCTTTGTTACGATTGTGAAATTCGCTCTGCTTGCAAACATTCTGAAATCGCCCTTGCCCTTAACGTTGACGTCAGCTTTGCCGACGTTGACGTTATTTGCATAAGTTACGCCGAAATCAATATTTTCATTGAGCGTATCACCCGATGCGGTAACGGAAACCTCAGGCTCAATTTCAAAGCCCGTGAAGGTCTGATTGGGAATGGGTGCGATAACGAAAGTGCTGACCTTAATGCCCTGAGTCTGTGCGTATGAGTGTGCATAAGAATCTTCGGAGCAATAAATGGTGAGCTTATCGCAGCCGTCAAAGGCATCTTCCGCAATTTCGGTTACCGTGTCGGCAATAACGGCGGTTTCAAGGTTTGTGCAATCGGCAAACGCCTGCGACTTGACGGTTGAAACGTTGCCGCCGATACCGATTGTTGCAAGGCTTTCGCAGTTTTTGAAGCTCTGAACTTCGATTGTTTCAAGAGCCGCATTCTGTTCATTCTGTGATTCGCCGAGCTGTGCAACGGCAACACCGCTGCCCGTGAAACTGTTTTTATAAAGCTTTTCTATGTTGATAAAATCAAAATCGTTGAGCTTCACGCAGTTGCCGAATGCATATCTGCCGATAAGCTTTCTGTTTGAATTCCATTCGAATTCGGAGAGCGATTTACAGTTGTTGAAAGCCTGACGGGGAATAAAATCAACGTTTGGCGACATTCTGACCGATTCAAGCTTTACGCAGTCCTCAAAAGCGGAGGTTTCGATATTTGAAACGGAATCGGGAATATAAATGCTCTTAAGCCAGTCACAGCCGCTGAATGCACCCGTGCCGATAATCATAAGCTTGCTGCCGAGATCAATTTCTTCAAGGAAATAACAGTTTTTGAAAGCATATTCTTCAATGCTTTCGATATTGGCAAGGCTGTCGAAGCCCGAAACGGTGCTGTTTGCGAATGCGCCGACGCCGATATCGGTTACGGATTCGGGAAGCGAGATTTTATCAATGGTCTGCAGACCCGAATAAAGGAATGCGGGAAGTTCCTTAACGGTATTATAAAGGTTAATGCTTTTAAGCTTTTTGCTGTCCACAAACGGTGAACGCGGCAAAGCGTCTTCGTCATACACGTTATAAGGAATAATATCGCAGCTTGCGGCGTGGAAATCGACGGTTTCGATATTTTCGCATCTGTGGAAAGTTGTTTCGCCGATGTTGGTTACGTTTTCGGGGATTGTTACCTCTTTCAAAGAAGTGCATAAATCAAACACAAACTGACCGACGTGTTCTGCATTTTTGGGGAGAGTAACCGACTTCAAATCGTCGCTGTAAGCAAAGGCAAAATCGCCGATATACGTTACGGTATCGGGGAATTCAACGGCTATGAGTTCGTTGCAGTTGTAAAATGCGTTTTCGCCGATTTTTTGGAGTCCGTCGGGAAATTCAACCTCTGTAAATTTACAGTCGCTGAAAGCACCCTCGCCGATTTCTTTGAGCTTTGAGGGCAGTTTGATTTCGGTAAGACCCGACCAATAAAATGCCTCTTTGCCGATATATTCAACGGTATCGGGAATGCTTACACGCTGAATTTTTGCTTTTTTGCAAAAATAATCGGGAATTCTCTTTATCCCCTCGCCGAAGTTGATAACGGGCATAACGCCGTTCATTGCGCTGGAAGAAATAAACGAAGAATAGCTTGCTGTATCGCGGATTTCGGCATCTATTGCGTTATAGTTAATAACGTCAACCGTCGATTGTGCAAGAAATGCTGTATCAAGAATTTTAACGGTTGAAGGAATTGTAAGCACTTCAATATCGGAGCCTTGAAATGCAAATGTATCCATCTCTTCAACGCCCTCGGCAATATTGATTGTTCTGGCAAACGGATATGTTTCCATGCTGAATGCTCCTGAACCGATCTTTTTGATGTTTGAAGGAATGTTGATTTCGGTAATCGGGCAGTTAGCGAAAACAATCGGATTAAGTTCCGTCAACAGCGGCGGAATTTCAACTGCTTTTATTTTATTGTTTCTGAAAGCACCCGTGCCGAGATATTCAAGACTCTGCGGAAGCACGATCTCTTTGAGAAAACACCTTTCAAAAGCATAGTGATCTATTCTTTTGAGCGATTCGGGGAAAGTTACCTTGTTGACGGTTGAACAATAGAACGCATTCTCCCATATTCTTTCAAGCCCCTCGGGGAAATTGATTTCGCTGAAAGTTGTGTAGCCGAAAGCATAGGGTGCTACTTCCTTAAGGCTGTCAAAGCTGTATTCAAAAATGCTGTTGTTATAGAATGCGTAAGCGCGGATTTTTTCAACATTCTCTGCACCGTGAACGTAGGTAACACAGCATTTATTGAACGCATACGCACCGATTTCGGTTACGCTCTCCGGGATACCCGTGTTCTGAAGCGAAAGGCTGCTGCAACCGCTGAAAACTTCGCTTTCGATTGTTTTAAGCCCCTCGGGAAGATGAACTGAATAAAGGCGTTTCGACTCCGCAAAAGCACCGTAATGGATTCTTCTGACCGAAGATGCAACCGTGATTTTCTCAAGGTTACACTGATAAAAAGCAAGGGGTGCAATTTCAACAACGGGAATATCCTGATAGTTATGTCTGATTGTATTTACATAATATGTACCCCTGCTTTCAAGGTTATAATTCACAAGAATAGCCTCGTTTTCGGGCGTTACGATATAGTCAACAGTGCCGTTTGTATGAACGTCTTCGTCTGTGTAGCCGTACCACGTATCGTTCTCAAAGAAAACAGCTTCCCAATATCCCGTTTCTTCATTCTTAACCAAATCGCCGAATGCTTCGATAACGTTGCTCGGCTGAGAGTTGGCAAAAAGAATCTCTTTGGGGTAATGCTTTGTTGTGCTGCTTGCCAAAAACGCACCGCTTATGCTCTTGAGATGACCTTCAAAAACAATTTTTTCAAGCGACGGGCAATAGAGCGAATACTGATAAAAATGTTCAACGTTACCGGGGATAACAAGCTCTTTGATGTTTGTTCCCGTAAAAGCAAAAGCCTTGATGCTGTAGAGATTATCGGGTAAATCAATTTCGGTAAGACCCGTGCCGTAAAAAGCTCTTTCGCCGATGCTCCAAAGTCCTTCAGGCAGCTTGACGCTTGTGAGCTTTTTGCAGTTTTCGAATGCGCTTGTTCCGATTTCACTTAAAGTTTCGGGCAGAACAACGCTTTCAAGGTTAACGAGATTCGGATTTCTCCATTTGAAATTAACCTTGCTGTTTGATGCACTGTCGGTGAAAGCCTCGGCACCGATATATGTAACGGTCAGACCGTCTATTATCTCAGGCACAACAACGTTTGTATCATTGCCGATATACTTTGATATTTCTGCGAAGTAATCATCTTTTATCTTATAAACATAATTACCGTCGGCACTTTCGATATAATTCGTTGCGGTTGTTGCCGCTTCGGATTTGACAAACCAATCCGAGAAATCAACACCCAAAATCGGCAGGGATGCGAGCGCAACGGCAAAAGCCATTACGCCGCACATAAATTTTTTGGAGAATTTCTTCATTTCAAGTCCCCCTTTTTATCTTCTGATAATTGTAAACTGCGCGAAAAATTCTTTGATTCTGTTCATTACCGATTCAAGGAATTTTGCAAAATAATCGTTTGATTCTTTCTTCAAATCGGGTTGTTTGTTATTGGCGGGAGTTTTGTCTGCGTTTTGCTGACTGTCCATAACTCTTACCTTGATGTTATATTCCGTTGCGTATTCATATGCATAGGAATCTTTGGTGCAGACTATTGTGAAATCCTCGTTGCAATCGCTGAATGCATATTCGTGAATTTCGGTTACTGTGTTGGGAATAACTGCAGTTTCAAGGCTTGTGCATTCATAAAACGCACCGTAATCTATCTTCTGAACACCGCCGGGCATAGCGATAAATTTAAGCGAATCACAGTAAGCGAATGCAAGAATATCAATTTCTTTTATATTGCTTGAGAATATAACCTGTTCAAGCGAATCGCAATCATAAGCGCAGGATGCGGGCACAAGCTTAACGTTCTTGCCGAAAACTATCTTTTTGAGTGCAATCGTATCAAACACGGCATATTTGCTTGTTGAGGTTGTTCTGTATAAGTTTTTATCAAGCTCGGCTGCGTTAAAATAAACAACCTCTGTTTCGGTGTTATCTATAACTCCGTATCCGATTGATTTCACGCTTTCGGGGATTGTAATTTCTTTTATTCCGTTATCGGTAAAAGCATAATTTCCGATTGATTCAACGCCGTTTTCTATGGTGATTTTAACAACGTTTATACAGCCTGCAAAAGCTCTTTCGCCAACCGTTTTCACGGTTGAGGGAATATAAATTTCGGTTACCGAACCGAGATATGAAAACGCGCGTTCGTTGATAGTTTCAAGCTTTTCGGGAATTTTTATTTCCGTTATAGAATCACAGCGTTTGAAAGCACTGTCACCGATATGCGTTACCGTTTCAGGAATTTCAATGCCTTCAAGATAAACGCACTCGAGGAATGCGCCCTTGCCGATTTTTTCAAGATTTGCGGGCAGATCAACCGATCTGAGCAACGTGCAGGCGAATGCACCCTCGGAAATTTCTTTAATATTATCGGGCAATTCAACCTCTTCAAGAGAGGAATTGGCAAAAGCGCAGATGCCGATATGCTTTATGCCTGCAGGAATAACCATTTTTTTGAAAGTTTTGTTATAGAGAAATGCTCTTACGCCGATATATTCAAGGCTTTCGGGCAGAATTTCGGTGTTGACCGTTGCGTGAATACCTGAATCGCTGAAAGAGCTTGAAAAAGCAAAGTCGCCTATTTCACGAAGCTTATCGCCGAAGCTGTCAATCACAAGCGAGCCGCAGCCTTTGAATGCGCCGCCCGATATGATTTCAACGTTTTCAAAAATGCCGAAATCGTTGAAGCTTTTGCAATTCATAAAAGCATCTGCCGGAACGTAATTCACTTTTGAGGGCCAATTCAGATTTTTAAGATTTTCGCACCCCTGAAATACCTTTATGCCGATATCGGTTACGGATTCGGGCAATTCAAGAGCTTCAAGCGAAGCACAGCCGCAGAATGCGCCGTTGCCGATTTCAGTTACGGATTCGGGAATTTCAACAACGGAAACGTCTGAATTCCTGAAAGCGTAGTTGCCGATTCGTTTCACGGTATCGGGAATAATAACCTTCTGAGCGTATGTACCGCTGAAAACGTCAGCGCCGAGTTCGGTCACAACGCCGTAGTTTATGCCTACAAAACCGACGGTTTTTGGCAGAACAACGTAGGTATTATATCCCGTATATTTCAGAAGAACGGCTTCGCCGTTTTCGTTGAGAATATAATCGAATGCGCCGTCGTTATAAACTTCGTTAGAAGAATAATCCTCTGAGCGGGCGCAGTTCCAATATCCGCTTGCTTCGTCATAGCTGATATCATAGAGGTCGCCGTAGGGCATATTAACGGGCATATAGCGGAAATAAACGTTTTTGAGTGCAGGGCTGTTTTTGCCGAGCATAAACTGATAATCTTCTTCGTCTGCAAAACCAAGCTTGATAGTAAGCGCATGGGGAAAGATAACGGTTTCAACGGTCTGATTGACAGCTATAACTCCGTTTTTAAACGCATAAGCGCCTATCTGCGTTACGGTTGAGGGAACGGTAACGGTTGTTACCTTTGAATGTTCAAAAAAGTAATCGGGAATTTTTGTCATACCCTCTGAAAGATTTATTTTTTCAAGGCTGCTGCCGTAAAAAACATCGGATGAATAAGTAACGTCCTTGCCGGGAAGAGTGATTTCCTTAAGGCTTGTGCAGTTTCTGAAAATATGGTCACTCACGTTTGTGAGGCTCTCGGGAAGATTGATTGATTCAAGCTTCGGGCAGTATTCAAAAGCGCTGTCTTTAATCGTTTTAACACCTTCGCCGAGAACGATTTTTTTCAGATTATTCATTCTTTCAAATGCATAAATACCGATATTGGTTACGGTTGAAGGAACGGTAACGCTCTCGATTTTGTCTTTGTTTTCCTTGTTTTCAGAAGACCAGCTGTTACCGAAACAGCTTTTGCCGATTGAGGTGACGGGCATACCGTTGATTTCGGCAGGGATAACAACGTCAATATCCGAGCCGAGATAATCGGTTATTTCAATTTCGGCTTCGTTTATGATTTTGCATTTATAGTCGCCGCTGACAAATTCGGATTCTGCGGCAAAAGCGGTTGTAAATATATCGTTAAAATCAAGCCCCGTTAAGGGTGACACTGAAATAATCAAAGTGAATATAAATAAAAATGATAAAACTTTTCTTTTCATAATAACAGCCTCCTGTCACTTGATGTATCAGAGGATAAATGCAGTGAACCTTGCAAACAAAGTGTTGAAAAAGTCACGCAGTCTGTTCATCAGGATTTCGCTTGCGGTTAATTTTTCGATTGAGAACTTAACGCTGTCTGACCCTGAAAAATTGCCGATACCTTCAACCTGAATTGTTGCTTCTCCGATATTTTTATTGTTACGGTAATGAAGCTTATAATCGGTTCCTTCTTTCAGAAGTTTGCCGTTATATGTAACGGTAACGTCGGGAGTTACGGCACTGCCGGTATAATTCTGAGCGGATATATCGCTGATTCTGGCTGAAGTGATGCTTCGTGTTACGATAGTGAAGCTTGCAACACTTGCAAAATTGCGATAGTCACCCAAGCCGGTGATTCTGACCTTAGCCTCACCAACGTTGACGTTGTTGCTGTATGCAACGGTATAATCTTTGTTTTCGCTCAATTTTCCGTCAGATAACGAAACACTGAGAACGGGTTCTATGCCGTTGCCCGTATAAGTCTGGTTAGGAATTGCTTCGATGATAAACGTGCTGACCGCAATACCCCTTGCCATTGCATAGGTGCAGGCATAAGACGTATCGCTGCAATAGAAAATGAGGTTATCACAGCCGTCAAACGCATCGTCGGCAATTTCGGTAACACTGTCGGGAATAACCGCAGTTTCAAGGTTTGAGCAGTTTTTGAATGCGGCTGTACCGATTTCTTCAACGGAATCGGGAATTGTAACGGTTTCAAGGGTTTCACAGTTTTCAAAAGTACCGTATGTTTCCGAATTACTGCTGATAGATTTGATATTCTCTCCGAAAATGATGTTAGTTATTTTTGACGGGTAGAAAGGAGATGCGGTTGCCCAATCTTCGGGAACGTAATCTTCTTCGCAGGTTGAGTCGCTAACCTTACAGTTTTCGGCATTGAAATAAACGGTTGTAAGCTCTTCGCATCTTGCAAATGCGTGATATCCCAGCACCTTTGTATTTTCAGGTATATTTATACTTTCAATAGAACTGCATCTGTAGAAGGCACGATTCCTTATTTCTTCAACACTTTCAGGTAAAACAACATTTTCAAGATCAAAACATAATGCAAACGCAAAACCTTGAATAATTTTAAGATTGTTATTAAACTTTACTTCTTTCAAACCTGATGATGCGAAGCAACTTGAACCTATTGAAATGAGATTTGAGGGAAGTTCAATGTATTCAAGTAAGCTGCAATGAGAAAAAACAGAGCTTTCAAGACGTTCAAGGTTATCATTAAGAACAACGCTTTTCAGCGAATAACAGTGCGAAAAAGCACTTTCTCCGATATAAGTAACATTTGATAAATCAACGCTTTCAATCTTGCAATATCCAAACGCATTTGAACCGATATAAGTCAAATCTTCTGAAAAATTCAACTCTTTAAGTTTCGTACAATTCTTGAAAGCACGCTGACCTATTTTTTCAACGCCGGGCATTTCAACGGTTGCAAGTGAAGTACAGCCTCGGAAAGCTTCGTCACTTATTTCTTTTATATTCTCGTGAATAAAAATGCTTTTCAAGGACACACAGCTCTCAAATGCGGAATCTCCGATTTTTTTAATGTTTTGGGGAATTTCAATATTTTCAAGAGAACTGCAATGCCAGAAACATTCATCGGGTATTTCCGAAAGCATAGACGGAATATTGATTGTTTCAAGTGAGTTATTGCCTGCAAAAGCACTTCTTCCGATTTCGGTCAACGTTTCGGGAAGCATTATTGATATAATCTGATTATGCGGGTGTGTTGTGTTTTCGTCAGCGGTATCGTGATAATCTTTTGAAAAAGAAAGCTTACCGAGAGCCGTAACCTTAAAACCGTTAAGGGTTTCGGGAACAATTACGTTGCTTTCGCTTCCTACATATCGTGTTATTACAGCTTCGTTATTTTCATTAACATAAAATCTGAAACCGTCTTTTTCATAACCTTCAGGCAAAACAAAATCTTCGTCCTGAAACACAAACAGCACGCTTCCGTCAGAGTTAAAGAACGGATAAAAGCCTATATAGTTCATATCAATAACGGTTTCGTAATCTGCGCCCTTTTTGATGGTTACTCTTCTGAGAGTGTCACAAGTAACCGAATCAATATCTTCAAAAACTGCATTACCGTTAAAAATGATTTCTTCTAAAGGAGATCTATCTATGTCAATTTTGCCTACAACTATATTTTCGGCATTGCAGATGATTCTTTTTAAATTCGAACCCAGAAAATCATCCAATTCAAGATATGTTAAATTTGAACCAAAGGTAAGTTCTTCTATTCCTGTGTTCTCAATAGAAGTAAGATCAAAATCCGAAAAACTTTCAGGCAATGAAATTTCCGTAAGTTTCGGGCAGTCTGCAAACGCAAACTCGTCAATAATTTCAAGACCCTCGTTAAGAACAACTTCCGAAAGGCTGTCATTAAAGCTGAATGCCTCGGCGCATATTTTTTTAACCGATGAAGGGATAACCACCTTCTGAATTTTTTTGTTGTAATATGCGTTGGGATGAACAGCCCAGTCCGTTTTTGTGGGTCTGTCACCGCCCGTAAAACTGTATTCGCCGATTGAAGTAACGGGCATACCGTCGATTTCAGAGGGAATTGTAACCTCGGTATCCTTTCCGTAATATGACGTTATTTCCACTTTATCCGTGTTAATAACCGTATATTCATAATCGCCTGATACATAGGTTGCTTTTTCACCTGCTGCATCAGCGGTAATTGTGTAAAAATCTATACCTGTAAACGGCACGGCTGTTACAGCCATTATAACCGCAAGTGTTAGAATCAATATTTTCTTTATAATCTTTTTCATAATAATTACCTCCATTCGTGTTTTAAGGAAATGACCGAAAATCTCTATTCCTTAAAAACCACAAACGAACAAGAACAGCTTTCGTATTCAACGGTTACCGTTAATGAACTTTCGAAAAGCGAATTTTCGATTTCTTCGCTGACGGTGTATTCATCCGCCGAAAGCTCCCTTTCATCACCGTTGCTGTAAACTGCGTAGACACGCATTATGCCGCGGTCAAAGTTGTTCAAATCTTCAGCCGTAAAATCATAATCATCGGGGAATACGGCATAAATCGAAGTCAGCTTCTTTGTTTCAAGGCTTTCGATGATTCTCACTTCAAGAGTCTGAGTAAAATTGCCGACGGTGATTTTAACCGTTTCGTATTTCGGCTCTGTGCCGAAGCTGTCGGGGATATCAACGGTGTAATCATTAACGGGCTTTCTTTCGCCGTTATCGTATACGGCAAAAACTCTCAGTCCGTTTGCGCTGAATTTTTCGCCTACATAGTATTCGCTCCTGAATTCGGGAGCCGTTTCAATGCTGATGCCTGTTATTTTTGCTTCTTTTTCGCTCACTGCAGGCTGAGTTGTTGTTACTTCGATTTGCTTTTCGCCTGCGAAGAATTCCGAAATGATGCCTGAAAGAGCCTGCGCAACAGTGATGCTGCTCTCGGTTTTAATCTGTGTGCCTGCGGCTAAAATGAGCGCAATCGCCGCGCAAGCCGCAATAATAATTCTGAAATTGCGTTCGTTTTTAACACCGATTTTCTTAAGGAAATCCTTGCGTGAAATAAGGGGAAGAATCTGCGCATCATCGCCTGAGCGGATAACGTTTATCGCTTCTGCACATTCGTCGATAAAATCAAAATCCGTTTCATCACCCTTTTCGAATTCCGCGTCAATAAGAGCTTCAAGCATTTCACAAAGCTCATCGGCAAGGTTTGCCATAAAATCGGGGTGCATAAGTATTTCTCTGCTTACTGTCATCATTCCGTCAGCCTCCTTTCTTTTCAATATCAAAAGAATAAACCATATCTTTAATTTTGTTTCTTAATCGCATTAACCGCATTGATGCGGCGGGTCTTGAGATTCCGAGCCTTTCGGCTATCTCCTCAACGCCGATTTTCTTGATATAGCGCAAATCATAAATTTGCTTTTCTTCGGCGGTCAGAAGACCTAAAAGGATTTTTGCACATTCCTCGTAGTCAATCTCATCAAGCCTCATAATATATTCGTCGTTAACGCCTATATCACTCACGCTCTCAAGAGGGACCTCACGCCGCAACTCCGAAGCGGCTTTTTGTTTTTGCCGCTTAACGAAGTTATCGGCTGTGCGATAGAGGAATGCTCTGGGATTCTCAAATTGCTCCCCGTCAAGGAGCTTATCATAGAAAACAATGAAGGTTTCCTGAACACAGTCGTCTGCAGCCTCCCGTGAACCGTCAAGGCGTGAAAGACAATAATTGAAAAGCTTAATGCGGTATTCATCATAGCATTTCTGCAGCAACGCGTTTGCACGCTTCTTTTCGCTCATTGTTTTTTCACTCCTTTCTTACAAGGTGAATGAAATAATCTGAACCTGATTTACACAGGCTGATTTTTGCCCACTCATCGTTAAAATACTCGCAAATCCACAAAGGATTTGCTCCGTTTTTGCCTTGTTTGGTCAAAAAATCCGCTCTGCGTAAATTCTTCGACCCCAATTTGGGGCAAGTTCAGCTTATTCCGTTCACCTTGTCCTTCATTATGTAGTCAACCGATATCCGAAATGTAACAAATATTTTTGAAAATTTTTTCAAATTTATTATAAACCTATTGAAACACTATGGCAACTGCCGTTTATTGGGCAATTAATCAAACAAATCCGAAAAATTTTGTTTTTTGATAGACCAACCGCCCGCTTCAATCGTAATACTAATGAAAGGACTGAAACGGAGGTGTGAAATGAACAATGATATAAAGATAACAAGAGTTAATCTTGACGGCTTGCATTCGCTCGATATCAGCGTTAACGAAAAGGCAAAAACCGTTGTGGCAGAGCTGATTATCGGCGAAGAAACCACTTTCATTTATGCGGAAAAATTCGACACTCCCTGCAACTATCTCCGCACTGCGATAAAAAAAGGAATTGCATATATCGGCGCTGAAAAACAATGCACCGAACTCAAAAAAGATGCTTTTCAGGAAAATAATGTATTTGCTTGAATACGGGTGTATGTGTGATATAATAAAAATTATGGAAAACTTTGTGTGATTGAGGTGAGATAATGAAAAACGAAAACAAAAAAATTGCCCGATTGATTAAGCAGATACAGAGGGGTAACCAATCCGCCTTTGAAGAATTTTATAAATTGACAAGCCCAAAAGCATATTTTATCGCACTGAAAATAACACAAAATGAACACGATGCAGAGGATATTCTGCAGGAAAGCTACATAAAAGCCCTTGAAAAAATAAACGAAATAGATACTTCGCAAAACGTAAACTCCTGGTTTCTCAGGATTGTTTCAAACAAAAGCAAGGACCTGCTCAAGAGCAGAAATCACCTTGTTTTTGACGGCGAAGAAGAAAGCGTATTTGATGAAATACCCGAAGAAAAAGCCGAATTCTCTCCCGAAGAAAACCTTAATCAGGAAGAATTGCGGCTTGAAGTTATGGCTGCCATCGACGAGCTGACCGCCGAAAAAAGAGCCTGCATAATGATGATGTATTTCGGCGATATGAGTGTTAAGGAAATTGCCGAAAGCATTGAAGTGCCTGAAAGCACGGTTAAAAACAGACTTTTCACCGCGAGAAAAGACCTCAAGGCAAGATTTGAGAAAAACGGAAACGTTCTTTACGGCGCGGCGCTCGGCGGATTGCTTATATGGGCGCTTTCAAAAACGGGCGAAACAACTGCATCTGCATTTGCATCAAGCGCGGCATCGGCTTCCGTGCTTGCAGGAGTCAATGCGTCTTCGGCAGCAGCTGCAACAGCCGTTTCATCGTCAGCTGCGGCAACAACCACGGGCGTTGCGGCAAAGGTTGCGGCTTTATCGGCGGCACAAAAGGTTGCGGCAGGCATAGCGGCAACGGCGGTTATAGGCGGCTCAACGGCAGGCGTTGCAACCGTTGCGAAAAAGATTGTATCATCAGACGAACCAACAACTTATATCGAAGAGGTAACAACCGCGCCGTCGCAAACGGAAGAATACGTTTTTGCGGTTATTCCCGAGGAAACAACAACGCTTCCGTCATCGACTGTTCAGATAACCGAGCCGACGGCAACCGTAAAAAACGAAAGCACAACCAAACGCCCTTCGGCAGCTTCAACAACCGAATCTGCACAGACAACAAAAACAGCGGCAGCTACCTCAACAACGAAACGCACCACCACTACCCGACCCACAACAACCCGAAGACAAACCACGACCAGACCCACCACAACAAAAATCACGACCACGACAAGACCCACAACCACCAGACCGACCACAACCGAATCCACAACGGAAGAAGAAACAACAACCAGACCAACCACTACTCAGCCTACAACAACCACTACTCAGCCCACAACAACCGAGCCGACCACTCAGGCGCCCGCAACGGTTAACGTTGAGGTTGTTGATATGAACGAGGAAGTTGTTGCAACCCTGAATTTCACCGTTGAAGCGAATACGGAGATGACGTGGGAATATCTTGTTGCTCAGATAAAAGCAAAAGGCTATGAGCCGAAGGCAGGCATTTACGGCGACGCCGTGGGTGCAGTTGCCGAACCGGGAAAAACATACAGCATTACGGCTGAATTATAAAAATGTATAAGGAGGCAGTTTTATGAAAAAAGCATTATCATTATTTCTTGCATTCATAATGACTTTCGGCGTTGTTGCAATCGGCACAGCCGCTTTGCCGCACTCCCACGCTGAAGAAACAAATCAAACATATACCGAAAACAACTACGTTTATAAAATCGTTGATGAAAAAGCAGTAATTATCAATTACACAGACAAGCAATCAACAGATGAAATTATTATCCCCGATGCTCTCGGCGGTCATCCCGTAACGGAGCTTGCCGCCGAATCGTTCAAGGGCTGTCAGTGCAAGGCTGTCACAATCCCAGCATCGGTAACTCATATCGACTGTGAAGCGTTTGCATACGATATGCCGAATCTTGAGAGATACACGGTTGATGTGAATAACACGCAGTATTCATCTGATGAAAACGGCATTTTATACAGTGCAAGAACTGCAGATGAATACAAAACTCTTTTTGCATATCCAAAAAACGCACCTGCAGAATCCCTCAGCTTAACAATCGTTGAAATAGCACCCTTTGCATTTACGAAAGTTGCAAATCTGAAAAGCATCACCCTGACTTCATATTCAAAACAGCTGAGCTATAACATTGATAAATATGCGTTTTATAATGCAACAAGTCTTGAGAGCGTTGCAATGGAAGGCTATGTAAATTCAATCGGCGACTATGCTTTTGCACATTGTCCTTCGCTTCAATCGGTAACCATCTCCGACGTTGTTGAACAGCTGGGCTGGGAACTTTTCAATAACACTCCCTTTACTTCCAGCTACAAAAACTTCGAAGGCGACGGCGCTCTTTATCTCGGCAAAAACCTTGTTGCAACCAACCCCTATGCCGACAAGGAATACTATGAAATAAAAGAAGGCACACAATCCATTGCAGGCGGTGCTTTTCAATGGAAATCGCTCAAAGAGGTTTATATCTGCAAATCCGTTTCTTATATTTATTCCAATCCTTTCGCAAACTGCCCGAATCTTGAAACTTTCACCGTTGAATCGGGAGCAAATTTAGGAACGGATGATTACGGCGCACTCATAATCGGATCATATCCAAGCGAGAAGATAGCAGCTTATCCCAACGGCAAATATCAGAGCTGCTATATTTTCCCAACAAACTGCTTTAAAATTATGTCGTATGCATTCTATCTCAGCCCCGTCAAAAACATATATCTTACTTCGGAAATAACAAGCATAGGTTATATGGGTCTCGGCGGCGAAGGCGTTACCGATATTCACATTGACGGCGACGAAAGCCAATGGGAAAGCATCCGTTACACTAAACGTTCCTGCGATAAAACGACTGCCGCGGAAGAGGTTGCAAATATTCATTATAACGTCAGTCCCGACGGTCACAGCCACAGCATTGTCCGTAACAACGGCGATTATTCGGTATGTTTGTGCGGTTACGTTGCCGAACACACTTATGACAGCGGCGCCTGCACCGAAGACAGCTTTGTTTATGATATTGACAGCAACAAAGCGATTATCAAAGGCTTTAAACTTAAAGAGTCAACAGATGCTCTTATTATCCCCGATTCGATTGAGGGTTATCCCGTAACAAAGCTTGACTGCGGTGCGTTCAAAGACTGTATGTTCTCTTCTGTTCAGATTCCCGCAAGCGTTACGGAAATCGACCCTGAAGCATTTGCCTATGCGCTCAACAATCAGTCTTTCGCCGTTGCAACGGGAAGCAGATATTTCAATGCGATTGACGGCGTGCTTTTCAACAGCAGTTACGATCTGGTGGCTTATCCTCAGAATGCCCCTGCAACGGAATACAAAAAGCCTGTGCAGACCTCAAAAATATTACCCTATGCTTTTTACGGAAGCAAAAATCTCAAAGCCGTTACTTCATTGCAGGATGTTGCCGTTATGGACTGTGCATTTGCAAATTCAAGCATTGAAGCAGTCACGGATTCGGATTTCACAAAAATCGGCAACAACGTATTCAAAAATTCAAAACTCAAGGAATTTTCATTAACTTCAACACCCGAATTCTTTGGCTATAACGTTTTTGAAGGCACACCTTTCCTTGAAAACGCGGTTTATGACGAAGACGGCGTTTTCTATCACGGAAATATTCTTGTCGCAACCCAAAAAGAAGCAGATAAAACCTACTATAAAATCAAAGACGGAACAACCGTTATCGCAGGCGGTGCTTTCCTTTGGAAAAGCCTTGAAGAGATTTATATCCCCGAAAGCGTTGAAACAATTAACGGTTCCGCATTCACCAACACAACAGCTCTCAAAACGTTCACTTTAGACAGCAACAACAAGCATTTCGGCATTTATGACGGAATTGCGCTTTATGATATTGACAGAACAAAGCTTATTGCGCTTCCTCCTGCCGTTGAAATGATTTGCTACGGTGTTCCTGACGGTGTTTACGAAATCGGTGCATTCGCATTCAATAACACTAAAAGAATCAGATGCGTCCACGTTCCGTCATCGGTTAAAGTTATTGGCGAATTTGCCTTCGGTGCGAGTGAATTCAATCATATTTCAAGAGTCTTTTATCAAGGAATAGAACTTAATTGGAATAATATTGAAATTTCAGAGTCAGGCATAGATATGATAGACTCCGTAACAACAATCAACAAATATTTCAATGAGCCTCTTGAAGGTCACGCAAATGCAAGCATCAAAACAACAACGTCGGGTTCAACGGTCTGCGATAAAGTAACAACAACTACTTATACCTGTGCCTGCGGCTGTGCATGGAGTTTTTCAACAACTCCCAAAGGTCACGTTCCCGAAGAAGAATACAAGGTTACCAGTTTACCTTCCTGTACGGGTACGGGCAAAAAGGTTCGTTACTGCACCGTATGCGGAACCGGTCTTTATAAGACTATCCCTGCCCTCGGCCACGATTATGAGCTGATTGAACATATCAACCCCACTTGTACGGAAAACGGTAAAAAAACTTATAAATGTACACGCTGTAAAAAGCAAATAACAGAGGTTGCCGGAACGGCGCTCGGTCATACCAACTCGGGCGAAACGGTAAAAATCGACCCCACCTGCACCGAAGACGGCGGACTATATTATCTTTGCGGCAGATGTAATGAGCCGATTTTGGATGAATACGTTGAAATTTATCCCGCAACCGGTCATACGCCCGGCGAGTGGAAATGCACTCAGGAACCGACCTGCTCACAACCTCAGGTTGACACCCTCTTCTGCTCGGTCTGTACTCAGGGAATCGAAACCAGAACGGGCGATTACGGTGATCATTTTTACGATGATGAGTTTTACTATGAGGAATGCACCTACAGATACTACGAAGTTGGCTGTATTTACTGCGATGACTATTATTACGAATATATCGAAGCTCCCGATGATGCAATCTTCGGTGAAGACGAAAGCGGCCTCGGCCATATAGTGGAAGAAGTAATAACAGAGCCTACCTGTACAAAACCAGGTCAAAAATATAACAGATGTACCGTCTGCGGTGAAACGATAGGAGAGGTTACGGAATTATCGGAAGCCCTCGGTCATAAGTGGGTAGAAACAGACTACTGGGAGCCAACCTGCTATGAAGAAGGCTATATATATTATCGCTGCGCGGTCTGCAGAAGAGGTCAATATGAAGATCTTCCTATGGTTCCGCACACCTTTGAAAAATGGGAATATGTAGACGGCAACATCTTCTCGGGTGAGTGCACATATTGCGGAGATGTTTTTGAAAATATTGAAGTTGAACTCACTTTAGACAGCACCGAATTAACCCTTTATAATCAAGCAACACAAACTCTTACTGCTACCGTTACGGAACATATAACCGATGATATTGTGTTCACCTCATCAAACAGCAACGTTGCTTCTGTTGATGCTGACGGCACAATAACCGCAAATGCTCCGGGCAATGCAGTTATAACCGCAACAATCAACGGTACGGAAATATCAGCCCAGTGTGAGGTAAGAGTTAATCCGAGAAGATTCCACGTTGATTGGATTGTTGACGGTAAATTATATTACCGCAGCTTAGTCAGAGAGGGTTCGGCGATCGAAATTATCGAAGCACCCGAAAAAGCAGGATATGTGTTTGCAGGCTGGTCACCCGAAGTTCCCGAAATTATGCCTTCAAACAATCTTACTTTCACGGCGGTTTACTATATCGTTTCACAGTCCGATAATTACGACGTTTCCGCAACATATCTGCCCGCCTGCTATAACGAACAGATTACTCTTGAAGTTGCTAAAATTCAGGGCGAAAGAGAGCAGGGCGGCGTTTATATGGTAGAGGGCGAATACTATAAGCAGGTCGGTCTCTATAACATCAAAACCGTCAACGAAAACGGCGAAGTTGTTCAGCCGAACGACGGCTACAAGGTAACAATCAG
>JAZSBC010000092.1:0-7119 GCA_045602245.1 Acutalibacteraceae bacterium
GGTACGGCTTGTGAACAGCTTACAAACTGGAAGTTCCACTGCCAGTTTTTCAGAGCTAATTTTTATTGCGAAAAATGTGAGCTTACTTATTCGGTGGGCGTCAGATTCAAAAAGCTTTATGACCAGGTTGAATTCAGAAAAATAGTTTCCGTAAAAGAACCCGAACCGAAAATTGAAGCGGAGGAGAATGAAGAATGAAAATTCTTGTTACGGGCGGAGCAGGATTTATAGGCTGTAATTTCGTCTATTATATGCTCGATAAATATAAAGATTATAAGATCGTTTGCCTTGATGCGCTTACATACGCAGGTAATCTCAAGAGCCTTGATAAAGCGATGAAAAACGAAAATTTCACCTTTGTTAAAGGCAGTATTGCAGACAGAGAACTTGTTGATTCTCTTTTTGAAAAAGAAAAATTTGACGTTGTTATCAATTTTGCGGCAGAAAGCCACGTTGACCGTTCGATAGAGAACCCGTTCATCTTCCTTGAAACAAACGTTATGGGTACCGCGTGCTTGCTTGATGCAAGTAAAAAATACTCGGTAAAGAGATATCACCAGGTTTCAACAGATGAAGTATACGGCGATTTGCCGCTTGACAGACCCGACCTTTTCTTTACCGAAGATATGAAGCTTATCACCTCAAGCCCCTATTCCGCATCAAAGGCTTCATCTGATTTGCTTTGCCTTGCGTTCCACAGAACTTACGGCTTACCCGTAACGATATCAAGGTGTTCAAATAACTACGGTCCTTATCAGTTCCCCGAAAAGCTGATACCGCTTATGATAATGAAAGCGCAGTCCGATGAAAATCTCCCCGTTTACGGTCAGGGACTTAACGTAAGGGACTGGCTTTACGTTGAGGACCACTGCAAGGCGATTGATATGATCGTCCATAACGGCAGAATCGGCGAGGTTTATAACGTCGGCGGTCACAACGAGAAACAGAATATCGAGGTTGTAAAAACGATTCTCGGCCATCTCGGTAAGCCCGAAAGCCTTATTACCTATGTTAAAGACAGGGCAGGGCATGACCTCCGATATGCCATTGACCCGACCAAGATTTCAACAGAACTCGGCTGGGAGCCTGAAACCGCATTTGATATCGGTATGAAGAAAACAATAGACTGGTATCTTGAGAATTCACAGTGGATGGACGATATCCGAAGCGGTGAATATCAGCGATATGCCGACAGTATATACGGATAAAAAATGAGCTGCCTTCAAGGCAGCTCTGATTTTTTATTTTTTGGTTTTAGCCTTCTTTGTCTTGTATCTCTGATTATCGATAAGTATAAGAACAAGGCACCAGAAAGCGGCAACAAGTATAAACAGGAAGCAAACGAGAACGGCATTCAAGCCCGATGATGCGAAATGAAGAATTCCGCCAAGCTTGGGGGCGTAAAATTTAACAATACCGTGGTAACTCTTATCGCTTGTGTTGATTTCAACAGCCTGATAGCCGGGTGCAGGAGTTGTGAGGTTTGCGGCAACAAGAACTGCGTTTGTGTCGGACGTTGACAAAACGTCTTTTACAAGATAAACGTCGCTGTAGCTGTTTTCGTCGCCGGGGTATGATGAATAAGAAATAAGAATGCTTTCGTTATTGCTTTTTGCTTCGTTGAGTATATTAAGATATTCGATTGAATCAGGCTTGGTTGATATAATCATATCGCCCTTTGAAACGATAGTTTCTGCATCAATGCCGCTTGAATTCATTGTGTCAGCATTGACGGTTTTGAGACTGATGCCGAGGTCGAGGCTGCTGTTATCAATAAAAACAGAAACAAAGCAACCAAATATAAACACTACAACTGTGGATACAAGCAGAATTGTAGCGATTATTTTGCCTGTAATTGCAAGACCGCTTTGTTTTGCTTTTTTGGGTTTGTTTTTATCTTCAGGGGGGTGTACGGGCTGAGCAGGAATGACCTGAGGAGGAACGTTTTCTTCCGCGGGAGGAATAATAACCTCATCAGAGGGAGCATCGGCTGAATCTGATATCGGCTGAACAGCTGTGCTTTCTTCTTCGGGAATAAGAGCATCGAGGTTCAGGTCGAGGTCAGGCTCTGCAGGTGCAGGTTCAGCGTCAGATTTTTGTTCGTTGTATTTATTCACAAAATCAAGGTCAAACTCGTCAATGCTTTTGATTCTGAATTTTTCCATATAAAATAACTCTGCCTTTCGAATTGTTTAGTTTGATATTTTTGCGCGTAAAATCTCATTTTCTTTTGCTATTTCATCGCAAAGAGCAACGATTTTTTCAACGTTTGCGCTGATATCGTTTTCTGCAGGTGCAGCGGGAGTTGCGTTGCCTGCTTTATACGCTTTGTTTTCTTCCGAAAGTGAAGCACAGATTTTCTTGAGTTTTTTGTTTGTTGCATCGGTTGCTTTTGCAATTTCAACAACTTTTGTATATTCAGCTTTGAGGGCGTTGATATACTGTTCAACCTGCTCGCAGTTATAACCGTTCTGTACTATCTGAAATAATTCTTTGTTTTCCATATATGTAATCTCCTTTAATCTGTTTCTTTTACAAATATAACACAGAAAGCAATAAAATACAACCAAAAATGCGAAAATAATCATTTTTCAGGTCATTTTGTCGGCGTAATTCTGAATTAACAGACAAACTGACAAATTTGTACGCTGTACGGTTTGATTTTTTGACTTTATGTTACTTGCGTTAAAACAGAAAAAATGATATAATATTATAAAATTTGTCAAAATCTAAAAGGAAGTGATCAGATGGCTTCGTTCTCAGATATCGGTATTTTGCTCGGTGACGTTTCTCTTCTTGAGATTGAGCATTTCACCAAAAATCCGATGAAGGCTCAGAAAAGCACGTTAAAGAAGATTCTCGGCAGAAACAAAAACTGCGAAATCGGTAAAAAATATGATTTTAAAAATATAAAATCTATTGAAGAATATCAGGCGAACGTTCCTCTTTCTTTTTATGAAGATTACGTTCCTTACGTTGAACGAATGATTCATAATAAAGAAAAGAACCTTATGTTTACAGGCCCCAATATTCGTTATTGCTCGTCATCAGGCAGTGTCGGCAAGCCCAAGATTCTTCCCAAGAGCGTAAAAGACCTCTGGAATATGCAGTGCATCGGTTTTTCATGCACAGTTGCAACGGCAGCTCACTATCTTAAGAAAGTTAAGGGCAAGAAAATGCCTCCCCAGATGGGTCCTCTTGTGCTTATTCTTACGGGCCATCCTCTTGAGGACGGAAAGATGTGTAACGGCGCCGCTCAGATTCCTCTCACTTACCTTAAGGCAATAACACCCTTCTTCTGCACGTCTCCCAATTCTCTTCTTTATCCCGAGCATGAAGAACTGATTGATACTTCATATCTGCAGCTTCGTTTCGCACTCGAAAATGCAAAGGTAAGCTATATCGGTTCGCTTGTTATTACTCTTGTAACAACAATGTTTGATTATCTTAAAGAAAACTGGGAAATGCTTTGTGACGATATCGAAAAAGGTATCATTAACCCCAACGTTAAGATAACTCCCGATCTTTATAAAGAATATTCAAAAAAATTCAAGCCCAATCCCAAGAGAGCGGCTGAACTTCGCAAGGAATTTGAAAAGGGCTTTGACGAACCCATCGCACCCCGTATATGGCCTAAACTTACTTGGGCATACGGTATGGTCGGTTCAAACCTCAAGGTTTACGTAGAAAAACTCCGTAAATATATCGGTGACGACGTTCCCATTCACGGTATGGGCTTTGCGGCGGCTGAAGGCTTCTTTGCAATGGCAACAGAGCTTGATTCACACGACGGTGTTCTTCTTCCTCACTGTTTGTTCTTTGAATTCCTTCCCGTTGACGATGATGCGGATGATCCCGATGAAGAGGTTACCCCCGTTCTTATTGATCAGCTTGAAGTCGGCAAGAAGTATGAAATAGTTGTTTCAAACTTCTCGGGGCTTTACAGATACCGTATGGAAGACGTTGTTAAGGTCACAGGTATGCATAACAACACTCCCATGATTGAGTTCCTTTACAGACGCAATCTCGGTATGAACCTTGCCAACGAAAAAACAACAACCGAGATGGTTGACCTTGCGGCAAAGCAGACTGCGGATGAAATGGGCAATGAGTTTGTAGGTCACAGTCTTTATGCAGACTATTCAACCAATCCTCCGCGTTACTGTATGCTTGCTGAACCCGTTAATCCCGTTTCGGAAGTAGACAGACAGAAATATATTGATATTCTTGATGAGAAATTCAAGGAATTCAACGAAAAATATTTCAAATACCGCCGTTGGGGTATGATTAACAGACCCGAAGTTCTCTTCCTTAAGCCCAAAACATATTGGGACTACAGAGAAATGCTCCGTTCAAAGGGCAGGGTTCTTAACCAGATCAAACCCGTAACAATCATAAACAGCGAAGAAAGATGCGAATTCTTCTTCTCACACGTTGCAACCGAAACAGAGCTTCCTTATAAGTGCAAAGGGGAGTAATATCCGTATTTTTTCAATCGTAATGAGTTGAATCCGTCATTGCGTTTGTGACGTTAAAAAATAATAAACCGCTGAAATACAAAATATTTCAGCGGTTTTTGTTTGATATTCAGTTATCGAAATTCTTTTTCAGGAATTCAATAATTGCATTGTCATATCTTTCTCTGTCAACAATTCTGAGCATTGAATGTGCGCCTTTCGGGAACCAAACGATTTCTTTGTTTGGTGACGTGCATTTATCAAACAGTTTCTGCGCATAATACGGGGTTGAATAGGTGTCTTCCTTACTGTGAAGCATCAGCAGGGGTTTGTCAAGCTTGTCTATTACGTCATACGGACCGCGATCCATTGAATGACCCGTATGGTGAGTGAATAAATTCTTGACCAACCTGAAAACGATAAATCTGGGAATCTTAAATTCAATCAGATGATTTTTGAATGATTCTCCGAAGTTCACAAACATACCTTCCGTGATTATGCCTGCAAGATAGTCGGGTCTGTTATCGGAAGTTATCGCAAGCATACTGCCTGCTGCGCCAATGCATATTCCGTGGAAAATGATTTTTTCGTTGCCGAATTCATCGTGCAGAAGTTTTGACCAAGCAATCGCATCCTTGCTTTCTTCAAAGCCGAGCGTGATAAATTCACCGTCGCTATTGCCGTGAGCTCTCGGGTCAATAACAAGAATATTGAACCCTGCTTTGCGGTAAGGCTCGGCAAAGAAATAGCCGTATCTCAGTCCCTCTGTTCTGCCCGACATAATAATTACGCAGCGATTGTTGCCGAAATCGTAATATTCACCGTAAAGGTTTAAACCGTTATTGACTATATGAACGCTGGTTTTGTTTTCAGCGTATTTTTCGCCCCAGGCATATGCCGTTTCATACAGCTTTGCAAATTCTTCTCTTTTGATTTTGGGTGTACGCGACCATTTCTTTTTGTTTTTTCGTCTGAGTACGGTATTATAAGTTATAAATGCACCGGGAATCAAAAAACCCAAAAAAGCAATGACCACAAATACCAAAATAAACAGAACAACAATCAGAGCGACGGATAACCGGGGGTTTTCGGCAAAGAATTGAGAGAAAGACATAGTTTAATCCTTTCGTTTTTATTCGAATGAAATTATCAAATCATATGAAATGCTTTCTGTAGGCAGTGTGAACACCTCAACAAACGGAAAATTATCGTTTATTTCTTCAATAAAACTTTCAATTTGTTCGCATTTGATATTTTGACCGTAAAACAGCGTAATAACACAGTAATCTGAATCATCAAGGGTATCTTTAATGATTTTTAAAGCTACGCCGTTGAACGTATCGCCGATCGCTAAAACTTCACTGTCGGTTGTGGCGAAATAATTGTTTTTTTCAATTTCTTTTTCACCGTAAATCAGGTTTTGTGCCGAGCGAAGAACGGATACGGAATATATTGCGGAAATAGTCTGATTGATTGTTTCTTCGATTATATCAACTTCATCGCAGCTGAAATCGAGAATTGCGAGCGAAGAATAGCAATCCGAAACAGATTTGCAGTTTATAACCGTTACGTCTGCTTTTTTGTAAATCTCCGCAGCCTGCTGAGCAGCAAGAATTGAATCGGGGTCGTTTGGAAAAACAATGATATTGTTTTTTGAAGTGTTTTCAAACGCCTCAATAAAGTCCTCGGTTGACGGACAAGCTTCGTTAAGAATAATAATATCCGCGCCCATATCAATGAACGTATCGGCGAGATGTTTGTTAGGGGCAACGGCAATTACCGAAAAATCAGATTCATCTTTGGAATCCGAGAATATAAGTTTTTGTTCAAGCTGAGTGTGCTGAACAGTCATGTTTTCAATTTTGAGAGATAAAAATTCACCGTATCTGTGGCAGAATTCAAGAATCTGCTCAGGATAATGCGTATGAATATGTACTCTGAGTTTATCGGAATCATAGGACGTTACCAATGAATCGCCCATACCCTCAAGGGAGCTTCTGAAATAATTGATATCAAGTTCTTCTTTTCCGTCAAGAAGCTGAATAAGAAGCTCTGTGCAGTAACCGAATCTGAACTTGCTGTTTCTGTTATAAACGGAATAGTCAATATAAGAGGGGATTGGTTCGCTTTTTGAAGAAACCTCTACCGTTTCGCCGTTAAGATATTTCTGAATGCCTTCAAAAAAGCATACAAGACCTGCACCGCCGCTGTCAACAACGCCTGCTTTTTTCAAAACGGGAAGAATTTCGGTTGTTTTTTCAAGCGTGATTCTGGCGTTGCTCAAAAAGACCGATACAATGTCATCCACAGAGACAATGGCTGTTTTGTTTGCTTCAACCGCTTCTGATGCTTCTTTAACAACCGTAAGAATGGTTCCCTCAACAGGTTGAGCAACTGCGCTGTATGCAAACTTAACGCCGTTTGATATTGCGTCGCAAAAAAGAGCAGTATCGGCTTCGGTTTCTTTGCATAAACACTCGCAGATTCCTTTGAGAAATTGTGAAAATATAACGCCTGAATTGCCTCTTGCGCCAAAGATAACGGCATCGCCGAATGTCTTTGCCACAACGGAAAGTTCATCGGGCAAACCGCTGACGGAAGCCAGACCGTTTTTAACAGTCAAAACCATATTTGTTCCGGTATCGCCGTCGGGAACAGGGAA
>JAZSBC010000093.1:0-3123 GCA_045602245.1 Acutalibacteraceae bacterium
CCATGCGGTCTGCGTTTTCGATAATAAGAGTGTTGGCGTTTGGTACATCAACACCTGTTTCAATAATGGTTGTGCAAACAAGAACGTCAATTTCGCCTTCAAGGAGTCTGCGCCACACTTCGCTCAACTCATCTTCGCTCATTTTGCCGTGAGCAATGCCGATTGTTGCATCGGGCAGCATCGCCTTGATTTCAGCCGCCTTGCGCTCGATGGTTTCAACCCTGTTAAAAAGGTAATAAACCTGTCCGCCGCGGCGAAGCTCCTGCTCCATAGCCTGAACAAGCACGGGCAGATTGTGCACAATAACGTAGGTCTGAACGGGCAATCTGTCCATAGGCGCTTCTTCAATAACCGACATATCCCTGATGCCTGTCATTGCCATATTCAGAGTTCTGGGAATGGGCGTTGCGGTGAGGGTAAGGACGTCTACGGTGGGGTAGAGTGCCTTTAGTTTTTCTTTTTGGGCAACGCCGAAGCGCTGCTCTTCGTCAACGATAATCAGACCGAGATCACGGAAAGTGACGTCTTTTGAAATAAGTCTGTGAGTACCGACCACAACGTCAACCGAACCCCTGCGCAGACCTGCAATGGTTTTGTCAATTTCTTTTTTTGTGCAGAAGCGCGAAAGCATACCTGATTCAATCGGGAAGCCTTCAAAGCGTTTGAGAATGGTCTGGTAATGCTGAAGTGCAAGAATCGTTGTTGGCACAAGAATTGCGCACTGTTTGCCGTCTGCAATGCACTTGAAAACGGCACGCAGAGCAACCTCTGTTTTTCCGAAGCCTACGTCGCCGCAAAGCAGTCTGTCCATAGGATACGGCTTTTCCATATCTTTTTTGATTTCGTGAATGCAGCGCAGCTGGTCATCTGTTTCAACGTATTCGAATCTGCGCTCAAAATCGCTCTGCATATCGATATCCTCGGTGAAAGCGTGACCCGGCATTTTTATGCGCTTGGAATAAAGCTCGATAAGCTCTTTTGCCATATCCTTGACTGCACTTTTGACCCTTGAACGGGTTTTTTGCCAGTCCTTGCCGCCAAGTTTGCTGAGCTTGAGCGGTTTGTCGTCACTCTTCGGACCGATATATTTTGAAACCTGGTCAAGCTGAGTGACGGGTACGTAGAGATTGTCTCCCTTATCGTACTGGATTTTGATGTAATCTTTTTTAACACCTGCGGCTTCGAGGCTCTGTATGCCTTCAAAAATACCTATGCCGTGGGTGGAGTGAACAACGTATTCACCTCTGTGAAGCTCGTTGAGGTTGTTGAAGGCGTGCTTTGCAGATTTTTTGGCTGCCGACCTTGATTTGGTTGAAGCCGTTTTGCCTCTGTAAGTTATAAGAGTGAATTTTGCGCCCGGATACTCAAAGCCTGCCGAAAAGCTGCCCGGCAGAACGCAAACCGTTTTTTGCGGAAATTCCGCAGGCGGTACGGGACAGTAAAGGGCGGAAATGCCCTCGCTCTCAAGGTCGTCAACAAGAGTCTGAGCCGCTTTTTCTGTACCTGCAACAACGGCGCAGGCGTGACCCATTCTTGTGCGGATTGAGTTGAGGTCATCAACAATCGCCGCAAGAGTACCGTTCCACGGCGAAACCTGCTTCGCGGTGAACGTTACAAGGTCTTTTACGGGAGTGTCAAAGCTGCCGCGCGGCAGATTGTCAAGATAAACTGCGCCGTCCTCCTGATAAATGCTTATAAGCTCGTGCGGCTGCAGACCGAATCTGTCAAGCCCTTTGCAGAGAGTGCCGTCCTGAAAAAGACCTTTTACGGTTTCGTTCATGAGCTGGCACGCCGCCGAAAACTTTTCCTTGACCGAAAAGCTCTCGCAGACAAAAAGCACGGCATCCTTGCAATAGTCGAAAATGCTTGCCGCATCGGGATAGATGAGCGGCATATATTTATCGAAGGACGAAAGACGGATACCGTTTCCGAGCTTTTCGAGATCTTCATTTATGTTCTTCAGGGCATCGCCCTTGATTCTGTGTTTTTTCAGATTATCTTCTATGAGGGAAACAAGCTCGCTGTCGGAAACGAGTATCTCTCTTGCGGGAGTTATTCTCACGCTGTCAAGGGTATCGCCCCTTCTTTGCGTTTCAAGGTCAAAAAATGCAATTCCGTCAACGCTGTCACCCCAGAATTCGACTCTGCACGGCTGCTTTGAATCGGGCGGATAGAAATCGAGAATGCCGCCTCTGAGCGCAAACTGCCCCGCACCGTCAACCTGCTCGCTGCGGATATAACCGCTTCTGACAAGCTTTTCGGTAAGCTCGCCGATATCATATTCCTCTCCGAATTTTATCTCAAAGCAGTTGCGGAAAAGCTTTTCGGGCGGAACGGTAAGCTGCATCGCCGCCTCCGCAGAAAAAACAACGGCATCGTAGTCCTCGGCAAGAAGCTTATCGAGAACGCTGAGCCTCGCATGCTCATATTCACGGGAAACCGTTTCCGTCGTGCGGAAAGAAAAATCTCTTGCGGGATAAAGCAAAGCTTTTATTCCGAAGCCCTCAAGATCCTGCTTCATTCTCGTTGCCTGAGCCTCGTCGGGCATAACAACGGCAGCCCTGCGCAGAAGTCCCATGCAGAGCGAAGCGATGACATGTGCCTTGTGGATATGCGAAAGCCCCGTCACGCCCGCAGGCAGACGGTTCTTTTTGATATCCGTTGCAACAGTCATGAATTCGGGTATTGATTTTGCGATTTCGGTATAACAGTTCATAAATGCGTTTTTCCTTTGGGTTTATAAGATCAGTCGATGATTTTTCTTTCTTCCAGATCACGGATAAGAATATCGGGATCGCCGTGATAATAACAGTGTCCCTGCATGCCCGTTGCCGCCGCACCCTCGATATTCGCAGGTACATCATCAATGAAAAAGCATTCCTCGGGCTTGAGAGAAAATGTTTCGTAAAGCTTTTCGTAAATTTCCTTTTCGGGCTTGAGAAGCTTATGGTCTGCGGATATTATAACGCCGTCAAACAGCGAAAGAGCGGGAATTCCGCTTCTGCGCTCATGAAAATCCGACGATGCGTTTGAAAGCAGATAAATCCCGAAGCCCTTTTCCTTGAGCATCTTTACAATGTCATACATCTTCTCGAACGGAGGCATATAGGGATAGAAATTATC
>JAZSBC010000094.1:0-42885 GCA_045602245.1 Acutalibacteraceae bacterium
AACCGGTTCATACCCGGTAGGTCGTGGGTTCAAATCCAACTGCCGCTACCAACATTATGGCCCGGTGGTCAAGCGGTTAAGACACCGCCCTTTCACGGCGGTAACACGGGTTCGATTCCCGTCCGGGTCACCACGACAAAATACCGATGCAATGCATCGGTATTTTTCTTTTATATCATCTGTATTATTGCGTCAACGCATTGTTCGGGAGTGAGCGATTCGCAATTAAGCACTTTATCGGAATATTTTTCATAAAGCGGCGCACGCTGTGAATAAAGCTCCCCGATGGTTGTTCCCTCTTTCATAGCTATTCCGCGTGTATGAATATTATTAATTCTCTTCTCAAGCTCGTTCGGTGTAAGCTTAAGATAAACAACCGTTCCGTTTGCGGAAAGCTTCTTCATCGCCTCTTCACCGTAGACGGCACTGCCGCCCGTTGCGATAACGCAATTCGCAAACTCCCATGAACAGATAACGTCATTTTCAATTCTGAGGAATTCATCTATTCCCTTGCTGTTTATTATATTGCAAAGGCTTGAGGAATGCTTTTTCTGAATAAGTAAATCGGTATCAACAAAATCCATCAGCATTGATTTTGCAAGCAGAACTCCGATTGTGCTTTTGCCTGCGCCCGGCATACCTATAAGAACAACGTTTTTCATAAGATCACTCTCCGCTTGAATTATAGCATTTTGTTATGACAAAGTACAGCAAAAACGGATAAAATTTGAACAAAAGGTAAAAATTATTACAATGTTATCTTTTTTCTTTATTGTAAATTTAAAGCAACAGTGTTACGATATAATAAAGGTATAAAAGTATAATTTCAGAAAGGAATTAAAAAATGAAAAAATATAAAGCGCTTTTATCGTTTACGGCAATGCTTTTATGTGTTTTATGCGTTTTTTCGTCGTGTTCAAAAACGCCTGAAGAAGTGCTGCCGAGTGGCGAAGGCGGCTCTGATATAGCTGTTGAATCAACAACTTCACCCAAACCGAAATATTCATCAAAAGACAAGCTCATTGCCCTGACTTTTGACGACGGTCCAAGCAAAAAATCAACAGTCAGGATTCTCGATATTCTTGAAAGAAACAACAGCACGGCAACCTTCTTTGTTGTCGGCTATAACATTGAGGACGGCATTTCGGTTATTCAGCGCGCGCAGAGTATTGGCTGCGAAATCGCAAACCATTCAAATGACCATAAAAACCTTATGAAGTGTTCATCCGAAGAAATCAAAAAGCAGGTAAACACTCCCAACGACACTCTGAAATCGCTCACGGGTGTTGCTCCCTCTCTCTTCAGAGCGCCCGGCGGAAACTTCAAAGATGTTGAAAACGAAATCGGAATGCCTATTATTCAATGGTCAATCGACACCAATGACTGGCGCTACAAAGACGCGGCAAACAAAGGCAGGTCAGAGGCTGAGCGTAATGCCGACCTTGAAAGGATTTCGCAGAAAGTCCTGGATTCAGCCGAAAGCGGCGATATTGTTCTTATGCACGATATCTACGATTTCACCGCTGATTTATGCGAGATTATCATTCCGGGTCTTGTTGAAAAAGGCTTCAAGCTTGTAACCGTCAGCGAAATGTACGAAGCATACGGCAACGAGCTTGAAAACGGCAAGGTCTACTACAGCATAGACGTTGTACCTGCCGATACTCAAGCTGTTGAGCCGGGCAACTATACGGTAAAAACCAACGGAGGCTCGCTGAATATCAGAGCAGAAAGAAACTCGTCTTCAGAATCACTTGCAAAAATTCCCAACGGTGCAACCGTTATCGTTCTCAGAGCTGTTCCCGGCTGGGCATACGTTGAATATGATTCCGTTCAGGGATGGGTCAACGCAAGCTTCCTGAAAAAATAATATAACCCGATTTGCAAAATCCGAGCCGAAATTTCTTGTTTCGCAATATATATACATTTATTCACAAAAAATTTTCAAACAAATTCTATATATAGTGTTAACTTTTGGCAAATAATATGCTATAATACTAAAATAGTTTAAAAAACAACATTTATGTTCACACAGATTTGCAGGTGATACTTTGAGCAAAAAATCCAAAAAAAACGATGAATATGAGGATATCTCAAGCTACAGCACTCCCCCGAAGAAAAAGCATAAATTCAAAAATTTCTTTGAGGCGCATAAAGCAGTTCTCAGCATTTTTATTTGTGTAGCCATTATGCTTTCTTCGTTGGGCGGCGCAGTATTAATAAAAAACATCGACACAATCCGCAGCTTTCTGAACATTTTCAATCTTTTTGACCTCATAAACATCAGTGACGGTCATTTCGGCGATTCGAGCGCTGTTTTTGATGATTATGAAATGGATGAAAACCTCAATTTCGGCACCATATCCGATATTGAAGATGCAAACTCCATCAAAGAGCTTCTTAAAGCGTGGGCAACAAACGGCGGCGAGCATATACACAGCAAAAAGGTTGTCAACATTCTTCTCGTCGGCGAAGACGACGAAGAAGGAACTCACCGTTCAGACTCAACAATGCTTGTTTCCGTCAACACAAAAACGAAGAAGATAACAATAACGTCATTCCTTCGCGACTCATATACCTATATGGATATTAACGGCGAAGAAAGATACTGCAAAACCAACCATTCATACGGCTGGGGCGGTGCGGCAGAACTGATGGAGGTTCTCTCCAACAACTATAAAATTGAAATTGATCAATACGTTTCAATAAACTATCAGTCATTCAAAAAGGCAATAGACGCTCTCGGCGGTGTCAGAGTTCCCATTACCGAAGCTGAAGCAAGATATATGAACCGAACAACAAAGGTCAAAGGCTTCACAAGCGGTGACAGTGTTCTGCTTAACGGCGAACAGGCTCTTATCTATGCAAGAATAAGAAAGCTTGACAGCGAGGTTGAGCGAACAAGAAGGCAGCGCGAACTGATCAGCTCCGTTATTAAAAGCATCAAAGCTTCTTCTCTCAGCGATATTTATAACGTTATCGAAACGTTTCTCCCCTACGTTACAACAAACATCAAGTCAGGCGAAATCATATCATACGGCACTCAAGCGCTCCGTGAAGGCTGGATGAAATACGAAATAGTAAGTATGGTTGAGCCGTCTGAAGAACTCCGCTACGGTGTAAGAGGGTTCCGCACTTACACGGGTTATCTTGACGTATGGATTGTTGACTATATCAAAGCTGCAAGGGAACTTCAGCTTGCGCTTTACGGTCAGACAAATATTGAAATCGACCCTGCAACCCACGTTTCCGCAATCGACCTTGCAATGGGTTCATCAAGTTCCTCAAGCAGCTATGATGATGACGATGACGATGACAATACGGATTATTACGATGACAACGAAGAAGAAACCACAACCCACAGATTTTTCCCTGACTGGGGCAGTGACGATGATGACGGTTCACGATTCCCGACGTTCACGATTCCCGATATTACCCACATAATCGGCAGGGACGACCCGACCGAACCTTCTTCGGAAGAAGACACAACCGAGCCTGACGAAGGCAGTTCGGATGCCACAGAAGACGAAACCACAGAATCAGATATAACCGCATAAGAAGAAAAGGCTTGCACAAAAGTGCAAGCCTTGATTTTTATTCTGATTCTTATTCTGATTTTTCCTCAGCTTCATCTGAATCCTTTGCTTTCTGTGCAAGAGCTTCAGCCATCATTGCGTGAATTGTATCGGTATCTGTTCCCTTCTTAACAAGTTCGAAATACTCTTCTGCGGGAATACCGCCTACGAAACACTGCTTATATTTAACATTGATGCCTGTAATTGCAAGTACAATATTAATAACAAGAAGAATCGCAATCAATGCAATATAAACGTATATACCCCACTGAACTGATGCACCCTTAACAAAGCCTTCAAAAGCCGCCATCATATTCTTTGCAAAAACAAAGTGATAAATAATGGGTGAAGCAACTGCCGAAATAATTGCAAGAGCATTGAAGGTGATGTTTCTGAGGTTGCCGAGCTTACCGCAGGACATTGTAAGCATAAGAAGGCTTACGATTACCAAAACAACCGAAAGCAGAAGTGCTGCAAGTGAACCGAAAAGTCCGATAAATCCCGCTCCGATTTGGGCAATATTTGAACCCATCATAAGGAAAAGTCCGCCAAAATCAAGATTAGGAATAAAATCAATCAACTTAAGAAGGTCGATTGTTGATGTTCTTTCGGAAATAAAAGGACCAACAAATGTTATATCGGCAAGAGGAAGCAGCAATGCCGCAATAGGAAGAATCGAAAAAACGATTCTGATTATTGTAAGCGGTGAACCGATAAACGATGCTTTGAGTCTGTCCATCCTCTTTTGAGTACGGGCATGCTCTGCTTCCGCTGCATCGGCTTCAGCCATAAGCCTTTCTTCCATTCCGTAGTAAACAAGGTTAACGCCGCACTTGGGGCAGTTGGGTTTCCAATCGAGTATAGTAAGTTTTCGACCGCACTTTGGGCATTTTGCCATAGTCTCTCCTCCAAACATAACTTTCTATAATATATATTAAGATTTTATCATAATAAACCTATTAAATCAATAGTGAACTATAACTAAAAACAGACCCTGTTTTTCGGCATAATGACCATTGAATTCAGGTTAATCCGCCGTCTGCAGTAATAATCTGTGCCGTTACGTAGTCTGAATCTGCACTTGCAAGGAAAGATACAACCCCTGCAATTTCCCTTGCCGTTCCGAATCTTCCCATCGGTATTTCAGCCGCAAAAGCTGATTTATCTTCTTCTGTAAGATTATTGTTCATCTTTGTATCAATCGCTCCCGGTGCAACGCAGTTAACCTGAATATTGCTCGGAGCAAGCTCCCTTGCAAGAGATTTTGTAAGACCGATAACGGCGGCTTTCGTTGCGGAATACACCGTTTCACAAGATGCGCCGTAAACACCCCACATCGAAGAAATATTAATGATTTTTCCTGATTTTTCTCTTATCATATGGGGTACCGCACACTGACAGCAATTAAAAACGCCTTTGAAATTAACAGCGGTTATTCTGTCGAACTCTTCCTGAGTAATATCTGTAAAAAGCTTTTGCTGAGCAATGCCTGCGTTATTAACCAGCACAGAAACGCCCCCGAAAACTTCGGCGGCGTCTGCAAAAATTTCTTTGATTCTGTTGTAGTCGGATACGTCTGCTTTATAAAGCTTGTATTCCGCATCGGTTTGCTTAAGCTTTTTTTCAAGCTCTGCAATTCCGTTTTCATCTGAGCAATAACAAGCGGCAATATTAAACCCGTCTTTTGCGAGCCTCAAGGCAATTTCACTGCCTATTCCGCCTGATGCTCCCGTTATCAAAGCACATTTCTTCATAATTTTTATGATGCAAGGCCTGACATAGCTGATCCGCTCTTGATAATTGTTGTCATATCAAAGTAATTCTGAGGAAGCTTGAACTTTGATGCGTCAGCCTTTGCGCTCATTTCGTTGAATTCGATAATGGTGATGTTTTCACCGTCAACGGTTTCAATTCTCTTGAGTTCTGTGTCGGTGAAATAATACTTTGTGGTTATACCTTCATCGTCATATACGTCACAGCTGTATTTTTTGCCGTTAACTTCAACTTCTCTGGTTTCAACGTATTTGGAATCCGAGCTGCCTGCTATCATATCGCCTGAAATAATGTCGCCAAGGGGAACGTCGCCTACTTCCTCTTTGGGGAGAACGATATATGCTCTCATCGAGGGAAGAATGAAATAATAGTCGCCGCTGCCTGTTGCAAGAGCGCCAAAGGTCATTGTGCCCTTGTTTTCATAAGGCATTGTCGCTTTCATATAAAACTTATCGCCGTCACGCGTTGCATAAACGGGAGCTACGAATTCTTCGCCGTTGGAATTCTGCTTGAGAACGATATCCATGGTAAGAGTATCGCCTTCGGCAATAGCCATATAGTTGTTCTGGATTTTTGAACGGTCGGGTCTGCCCTTATCATCAAGCTCAACCTCAACCTTTGTTGAGTCGCTGTCGTCAATGAGTTCTTCGCCGAATTCAAGTTCAACTTCAACCTTCTCCGAATCGAGCATCTGCTGGAACTGCTGCTCAATCTCTGCAGGGTCTGTTGAGTCAAAAGAATTTACGAAGCCTTCAAGCTCGGGCGACATCGTCGGCAAAGGCTCACCGTTTTCGTTGGTGGGAGTCGGCTCGTAAACTTCATCAGGAAGTGAAATCTTGTCTTTGATTTTACCGCAGGATGCAAAACCTGCAAGCACTGCAAGCACAAGAAATATTGAAATCAATTTTTTAATCATACGTTTTCCTCCACGGGCAAACACACTGCCCTTATGTTATTAATAATAGAATAGCCGATTTTTCTTTTAAAATCAAGTATAGTTTCGTAATATTTGTTAACTATTTTGTAAAGCTTTTGTTTCCAAACTGTGAAATCAGGCTGTAAAATACACTGTGCAAAGATAAAAATCAAAATAATTAAAAAAACACTTGAAAAATGAGAAGATATACATTATAATACTGTAAGATAAAATGCTACTATGGCTCAGTTGGTAGAGCAGCGCATTCGTAATGCGCAGGTCGTCGGTTCGAGTCCGACTAGTAGCTCCATATACGGAGAGTTGTCCGAGTGGTCGAAGGTGCAGCACTCGAAATGCTGTGTACGCAAGTACCTAGGGTTCGAATCCCTAACTCTCCGCCAGAAAAACCCACTTCTCAGGAAGTGGGTTTTTATTCTCGGCAGAAAACTTCATAATCAACCAAAAATAATTATTTCATATTGCAAAAGCAATATTTGACATTGTAATTGTGTGTATTGTATAATAATTCCGATAATATAATAATGAAATCGGGAGATGTCAATATGTGGGAAATAATCAGAATCATCGTATCGGTTTTCGTTGCATTTGAAACCTTGTTTACAGGTGTTTTGGGCGGAGTAAGCTTCAAAAACGTTGAGATGCCCGAAGTTACGCAGGGCGAATACTGCCGGTACGTTGACCCGTTTATCGGTACGGGCGGCACACCGTGGACCTGCGCAATGCTCAGCCCTGCGGCAACGGTGCCTTTCGGTGCCGTCAGGCTCGGACCTGACACCAGTTTCATAGGCGGCGGATACCTTATCAAAATGAACACGTCGGGCTACTACTATGAACAAGGTCATATAAAAGGCTTCAGCCATTCAAGGCTCTCGGGTACGGGCGCCGAAGACTACAGTCATTTCAGGGTAACTCCCGTTTCAGGCAAAAACGAGCCTGCCGTTATGACTTATTCTCATTCAAAAGAAACGGCTTCTCCCGGTTATTATGCGGTTTATCTGCCGTCCGTAGGCTGCCTTGCGGAGCTGACTGCCGACGTTCATACGGGTGTTCACCGTTACACTTTCAACGGCGGCAACGACGCACGCCTTTTCATTGACGTTACAAGCGCCGCAGCGAACAAAACGTCAAAAGACGGCAAGGTCAGCTATGATGAAAAAAGCGGTATGATTTCAGGCAGCTGCGTAATTGACGGTCAGTTTTCAGGCAGATTTGACGGTCTGCCCGCATATTTTGTTGCAGTTGCGGATAAACCCGTTGTTTCATATGAAATCAACGAAAAAGGAATTGACCTTAACTTCGGCGACCTTGACGGCGAAAGCGTTGAACTCAAGGTCGGCATAAGCTACGTAAGCGAAGAAAATGCACTTCTCAACCTCAAAGCAGAAACCGACGGTCTTGATTTCGATGCCGTAAGAGAAAATGCCGCAAAGGATTGGGAAGAACGCCTTTCGGTAATCAAAATTGATGCCGACGATGAAACAAAAACAATTTTCTACACCGCACTTTATCACAGCATGACCATGCCATCAAACTTTACCGACGTTAACGGCGAATATCTTGGCTTCGATAAAGAGGTCGGCGTTGCGGAAAACTATACATACAGAACGGATATGTCGCTCTGGGATACCTGCCGCACAACCCATCCGCTTTACACTCTTATTGCGCAGGATATTCAGACCGACTGCCTCAACAGCCTTGTGCAGATGGCTGAATCGGGCGCAGGTGTTATCCCCAGATGGCCTATGGGTGCAGGCTACACAAGTTCAATGCAGGGCGACCCTGCAAATATCGTTATTACCGAAAGCTATCTTAAAGGTATAACGGACTTTGATGTTGAAAAAGCATACGGCTTTATGAAAAATTCTTCCGATAATGCGGTAAATAAAGACGGCAGAAACTATGTTGAACTTTATAACGAATACGGCTATATCCCTCAGGATATCGCTCCCGGTGACGAATCCGTAAGCCGTACTCTCGAATATGCCTGGGAGGATGCCGCAATAGCAGACCTCGCAGCGGCACTCGGCAAAACCGAAGATGCGGAAAAATATGCAGCAAAGTCGATGTATTATAAAAACGTTTTTAATCCCGAAACCAAATATTTTCAGGCGCGCAATTCAGACGGCAGCTTCGTATGGAATTTCAGCCCTTACATAACCACGTTCTATGACGCGGTTATGATAAAGAAATTTGCCGATTGCTACTGCGAAGGCAGTGCAAGGCAGTGGCGCTGGAGCGCAATCCACGATATAGACGGAATGATTGAACTTTTCGGTTCAAAGGAATATTTCGTGAGCGAGCTTGAAGATTTTATGCAGGATGCTTCGCTCACAAGAGCTGCTGTTGATCCCGGCGCAGGCTTCTGGATCGGTAATCAGCACGATATTCATACGCCTTATCTTTTCAGCAATGCAGGCAGACCCGACCTTACCCAAAAATGGGTGCGCTGGACTCTCAAAAACCGTTTCAGCACCGATATCAACGGTCTTGACGGCAACGATGACGGCGGCACATTAAGCTCATGGTACGTATTCTCTGCGCTCGGCTTCTATCCCCTCGCAGGCTCGGATAAATATTGGATCGGCTCGCCCAATATCAACAGTGCCGAAATCACCCTTTCAAACGGAAACGTTCTTAAAATTACCGCAAACAATCAAAGCGATAAAAACGTTTACGTTAAATCCGTCACTCTCAACGGCGAAAAGCTCGACGGATGCTACGTGACACATTCTCAGCTTATGGGCGGCGGTGAACTCGTGTTTGAAATGAGCAACAAAGGAGGAAATTGATTTATGGCAACGTTCAAAGCTGTTTTATCGTTTATTCAGGTGCTTTTATTTATCGTCGGTGTAATTCCCGTTGATACAAATATCAGCTACAGCAACACCGAATACCGTCCTCCGCAGATTAACACGCCGATGTATATCGTTCAAGACGGCAAAAGCGAGTTTGTGATTGTTACGGCAGACGAAACCGACGAATGTATTCTCACCGCCGTGAGCGAATTGCAGACGTATATCGGCAAAATCAGCGGTGCAACCCTTGAACATATAACCGAATCGGAATATACCGAAGGCGCAAAGGCTGTTATCCTCGGTGAAACCGAACTTGAAGAGAGCATCACAGATATTGACCGCAGTCAGATAGGCGCTGACGGATTTTTGCTTTATTCAGACGGCAATAATCTTCTCATTGCAGGCGGCGACAGCAGAGGCACACTCTACGGCGTATATACTCTTCTTGAAGAGTATCTCGGCGTGCGCTGGTTTACTCCGACTCTTGAGGTTGTGCCTGAAAACAAGGATATTGTTGTTGATGCGGCACTCAACCGTGTTGTCAAGCCCTCATTCTCAATTCGCCGCAACAGCCCTGCAGGCGCAGATGACGCATACCGTGCAAGGCACAAAATCAACGTTTCTTTCTGGAATGAAGCTCCCGAATACGGCGGCTCGCTGACTTACGTTTTATGGGACGTAACTTTCGATAAGCTTGTTCCCGATTCGCTCTTTGCGGAGCATCCCGAATATTTCGCAATGAATCCCGACGGCACACGCACAACAGACCACGTCTGTGTTTCTCACCCCGAGGTGCTGCCCATTGCGATTGAAAACGCAAGAGAAGCCATTCTTTCCTGCGAAAGGGATTCGAAATATATCCATATCGGTCAGAAGGATAATTCCAACTACTGCCACTGCGAAACCTGCGAAGCACTTTATGAAAAATACGGCAGCATTTCTGCGCCGACAATCATTTTCACAAACGCATTCGCCGATGCTCTTGACGATGAATTTCCCGATTTTACGTTCACCTTCTATGCTTACGGCGAAACCGAAAGACCTCCGCAGGATTTATCGCTCAGATGCAACAGCAACGTTATCCCCGTGCTTTGCGGACTTCACAAAGCCTGCCGCAACCATCAACTCACCGAATGCGGCGCGCAGGACGGCAACGAAACGTTTATGAATCTTTTCGGTGATAATGAACCGACTATTGCCGAGGATTTTGCAAACTGGGTTAAAATAGCAGACAGAACATATATATATGATTACACAATAAACTTCCTTAACTGCACGCAGTTTTTCTCAAACTTTGAAACTCTTCAGCCGACAATGCAGTATATGCACGGCATAGGCATAACGGGTTACGTTTATAACTGCGGCGACGGTCACTATGCGGCGTTCAACGAGCTGAGAAACTATCTTCTGAGCAAGCTTCAGTGGGACGTTAACTGCGACGTTGAATATCATATGGAAGAATTTCTCAACGCATATTACGGCGAAGATGCCGCACCGTATATAAGAGAAATAATTGATATCCAGACAGCACAAATCAAAGCAACCGCCCACGCATTTGATTTTGACTGGCACTATCAGTCGGGCTTTTATCCCCCATATTTTGTTAACAGACTTGATTATCTTTGGAACAAAGCGCTGAATTCCGATATTTCCGATGAACAGAAATTCAACGTTGAGGTTGCAAATCTGAGCTGGGAATACTTCAAAGCAAATCAGTTCATAGGTAAATATTCGTTCCTCAGCCCGTTAAGACTCAAGGCAAACGAAGAGCTTTATGATAATTTTAAATCTCACAACATTAACCGAGTTTCGTCCTTCGGATTGATTCCCGAAGATAAGAGCGAAGTAGACTTTATGCTCAGACCTTTTAACTGGAAATAATCCAAAGCGAAATTTGTTACATTTGTGTGAATATTGTTCAGTTTTACGGCTTTTATTATTGACAAATTTCGAATTTTGTCGTAAATTAGTTAAGATAACGTTTACGCAGGAGAACCTATAATGAAAAAAGCTATTGCAGCAATCCTGATTCTGTCAATTCTTTTTGCGTTTGCTTCGTGCAAGAAAAAAGATAAAGATAACGGAATAAAAGCAGAAATTGTCACGAATCTTGACGGCGAAGCCGTAACAAATTCAAACGGTGAAGCTTTCACTGAAATTATAATAGAAGGTGAATCAACAACTCAGCCCGTAACCGTTCCGCCCGTTACCGCTATCTCCGATGACCCTTCCGAATGGACAGTGGAGCAGGTTGTTGAATTTTACAAAACATCCGCCATAAAATCAAAGGCAAGCGGTGTTGTTTCAAGGCAGACCATGGAAGTTAAGGAAATGGTTGTCAATAACGGCGACGGTCTGCTCGGCAACCTTATGGAAATCGCCGAGCCTCTTATGATGGAAGCTCTCAAAAGGCATATAAAAGAATACGTCGGCATTACGGGCGGCGTTGAAAACCTTACCGTGAGCGACGTTGAAAGCGCAAAAGCTTATAAAAGCGGCGAATACACCGTTGTTGAAATGTCTTTGAAAGAGCAGGTTGACGGTCCTCACGGCGATATGCTTTCAGGCACGGTCGGCCACGCAATCTCGGTAGTCGGCGATATTTCGGTTGTTACAAACGAATTCCCGATGTTTAATATCGAAATTGAAGAAGACGATCTCAAAATTTATTATTACGAACCCAAACTCATCGTAAAAATCAACAAAGACGGAATTATCGAAAAAGGCTCATGGAGTTATCTTCTCCATGCAAAGGTAAAAGGCATTGAAGTTTCGTCAATCGTTATTGACGATGCTTACGGTTCCGTTGACTATCTTGTAACGGTAGGCGGAGGATTTTAATCATCAAAAGGCTTGCACAAAAATGCAAGCCTTTATGTTTTTTTGTACGCAATTTACAATTTGTGTATTGACAAATTAAATTTTTAAGCGTAAATTAAATTTGTATAAAAAACAGGGAGGCAAAAAATGAAAAAAATAATTGCAATTATTCTTGCGTTATCTTTTGTTTTTGCTTTTGCTTCGTGCAAAAAAGACGAAAATAACAACGATGACGTGAGAACAGAACTTGTAACAGACAGCGAAGGCGAAGCTGTTACAGACAACGAGGGAGAATACGTAACGGAGATTGTTACTCAGGCTCCGTCAAACGAAGAAACTTCAACCGAAGGAACAACTCTTGCACCCGTTACCGCTCCTTCCGATGACCCTTCAGCCTGGACGGATGAACAGATTATCGAATTCTACAAAGCGGCGGCAACAAAATCAAAAACCAAGGTTAAATCACAGCAGAAAATGGTTATGACCGAGATGGTTGTGAATGATGGCGACGGTCTGCTCGGCAATCTTGTTGAAATGATAACTCCGTTCCTTATCTCGGCGCTTGAGGATAACTCAACGGAATTTGAGGGAATAACAGGCGGCTATGAAAACCTTGTTCTTTCAGATGCAGAGAGTGTGAAGGCATACAAAAGCGGCGAATACACCGTTGTTGAAATGACAATGAAAGAGCAGGTTGACGGTGCGCACGGCGACCTCCACAGCGGAACGGTCGGCCACGCAATCTCGGTTGTTGGCGACCTCAAGGTTGTTGAAGAAGCTCTTCCGAACTTCGAAATCAGATTTGAAGATGCCGAAGTCAAACTTCATTATAAAAACCCGAAACTCAGGGTTAAAATCAACAAAGACGGCATTATCGAAAAAGGCACCTGGACGTATCAGGTTTATATTGCAATAGAAAATCTCTACGTAGGCGGCAGAAGAATTCCCCTTTCGGCAACGGTACAGAGCGGCTACGGCTCGGTTGATTACGTTATCACCGTTGGCGGCGGATTCTGAAAAAACACGGGGCTGTAAAAAAAGCGCAGACCGCATAAAACAATATATAACAAAGGGTTCTACAGGAATTAATATCCTGCAGAACCCTAAATTTTTAGTCAAAAGTTAAAAATGAAGAAAAAACAATGTTTTATGCTACGAACAAACTTCGCCGCTCGACGTACTTTTGTACGCCTTCGGGCAAGCATAACAAGGCTGAAGCCTTGTTATTGCTCAGTTTGTCCGTTCTGCATCTTTTTTTCCTATCCCCTTAACAAGGCTGTAAAAAAACTTGTGTTTTTTTACAGCCTTGTTAATTTTTTACCATATTCTGTCGAAATACTGAATTATCGTTCTGTTCATTCCGAAGAGATTCTTGAAGAATGAAATAAGTTTCTGGAAGAATCCCGAATTAACCGAAACCTTCTGCGAAGCCTCGGTATCAGGCTGAGCATAAGGGTTGCCGTTTCTGTCAACAATCTTGACAGTTACCTCAACGCTTCCGCTTGCGGGCGAAACCTCAAACGTTGTGCCTTCGCCCTTCTTCTCGCCGTTAACGTACCAATAAAGCTTTGCGCCGTCGGGAAGATTTGTTGCTTCTGCGGCAAGGCGAAGCTTTTCGCCGTATTTGATCGTTCTCGAACCCGGATTGTTCTTTATTCTCACCGTTGCAATGCAGTTGAAGTTTGCGGTTACCGTAACGTCATTTGCAGGCATTGTATCGGGAATCTTTGCAGACCAGCCTGCGAAATTATATCCCTGCTTCGTGGGATTCTGAGGTGTTTCAACCTTTTCGCCGTAATAGTATTCCTTTGAAGCTGTTACACCGTCAACAACCGTTGAGAAAGTATATTTTTCTCTGTCGATATAAACTTTGAGAACGAGTGAACCGTCTGCGGCAACAACACCTGAAAGCTCGCTTTTTTCATTGTTGAGAACAAAGCCTTCCGCAACGGTATATTCGGCAGTTACCGTTTCATCGGTTGTGCCTGAATGAAGTGTATCAGAAACTGTGTATTCACCGTCTGTACCCATAGTATAGGTTTCAACGGTGTAAGTAACGCCGTCTGCAGGTATCCATACGGCATAGAATGTTTTATCTTCACGGGCGGTGCCGAGGTTTCCGACTGCAGTGCCGTCAGTTTCATATGACCAGCCTGCGAATAAATAGCCTTCCCTCTCGGGAGTTTCTGCCGAGAGTTCATCGCCGTGTGAAACGGTAAAGGTAATTTCTTCTCTGCCATCTGCAAATTCGCCTTTGTTGGCATCAAAAATAATTTCGTAGCTGATAACTTCAAACTGCGCGGTGAATACAAGGTTTTCATCGGGCATTGTGTCGGGAACTTCAGGTGACCAGCCGATGAACGCATATCCCTCTTTTTCGGGAACCCATTCGCTTGTTATCTCATCACCGATTTCATAATAATCAACCTGCTTTTCAGCGCCGTCAACAATCCAGCTTATGCTTCTCTCCGTAAGAGAAGGAGTGACGGTTACCTGAACGCTTTCAAGCACGGGAACGTCCTCATACCAGTTGAATGCACTCACAAGCTCGCTTACAGGCGATGAAGCGCTCGGAGCATAAGGGAAAGATACTATGCCTCGGCTGTTGTTAACCGTACATACGGTTTCGGGTATAACGAAGCATTCAAGCTTTTTGCCCTTGCTTCCTTTAAGAACTTTCATATCAAGCTCAAAAATCCAGTCTGAGCCGTCATAAATAACGCAGCCGTTGGTACGGGTTGAGAAAATAAGAAATCCGTATTTTTCAAGATGTTCAGCGGTAAGATTACCTTCAACAACCTGATTCTTGGCGGCATTCTGACCGTTTGCGCCGATTACGGTCTGTATCTTTTTATCAACAAATTCAAAATCTTCGTTGAGCGTCATCTCGGTTGAGGCTGTTGAAGAAAGACCCTCAGCCGAAAGAACCTCTTTATCATAAGCAAGCAGCATCGTTGCCGAACCTGAAGCAAAGTTTGTTTCAACAGAAACTCTCATTTTAACGTCGCTGCCTGCCGCAACGGAAGTTACGGGAACAAAACTGCCGTTTCCGTCATCGGCATAAAATTCGGTTGTGATTTTGTAGTTATAAGGTTCAGCCGCCGAAACTGCAAACACCGAACCGATAATCACTATCATCGCAAGCACAACCGCAAGCGTTTTTTTCATATCTGACTCCCCCTGAATATCATATATGTATCTATAATATCAAAAAAACAGATAAAAGTCCATAGCAAATTTAAAGAGCTGCTCCATTACGGAGCAGCCCTTTGATTTTATTGATTCGTCAGCTTTGCCGTCTGACGCTGTGCCATAACAAGCTTTGCATAAATGCCGTTTTCCATAAGAAGTTCGCGGTGGGTTCCGACCTCGGCGATTCTGCCCTTCTCGATAACAACAAGCCTGTCTGCATTGCGGAGAGTTGCAAGTCTGTGAGCAATGGCAAACGTTGTTCTGCCCTTTACGAGCCTTGAAAGCGCATCCTGAATAAGACCTTCCGTTTCGGGGTCAAGAGCGCTGGTCGCTTCGTCGAGAATAAGAATCTCGGGATTTCTCAAAACAGCTCTTGCGATTGATATTCTCTGCCTTTCGCCGCCCGAAAGGTTGTGTCCGTCTTCGCCTACAACGGTATTATAGCCGTCGGGCAGTTTCATAATGAATTCGTGGGCATTCGCCGCCTTTGCCGCCGCAATTATCTCGCCTGCTTCGGCTGAGGGTCTGGCATAAGCAATGTTATCATAAACCGTGCCTGCAAAAAGGAACGTTTCCTGGAATACAACACCGATTTTTTCTCTGTATTCACCCTGACCCATCTTCTTTATATCTCTTCCGCCGACGGTTATGCTTCCTTCATCGGTATCATAAAGCCTCATAATCAGATTGATGAGCGTTGATTTGCCCGCACCCGAATGACCGACAAGACCTATCATTTCGCCCTGTTTTACGGTGAGGTTTATATCCTTGAGAACGGGCTCATATGCTTTATAGCCGAAACGCACGTTGTCAAACACTATATCGCCGCAGAGGTTTGCTTCAACGGGGTTTTCGCAGTCCTCAATCTCAGGCTTTTCATCGAGAATTTCATAGATTTTGATAAGGCTCGTCGCAACCTCACCAAGGCGCCTCGGCAGAGTTGATACCCAGCGAAGCGGCTGATAAATATAGGCAAGGAAAAGAGTGAATTCAAGCATTTCGCCGAGAGTAATCGTGCCTTCAAGCACCATTCTTCCGCCGAAATAGAGCACGAAAAATTCACCGATACCCATAAAGAACGAAAGGAACGGGAAAACTCTTGCCCAAAGCTGTTCGTTGCTTTTTGAGATTTTTGCAAGGCGGTAACAGATAGAATCGAATTTTTTGATTTCTCTTTCTTCACTGCCGAAAGTTTTGACAACTCTTATGCCTCTTACAATATCGTGAAGCACCGAGTTTGAACGGGAATCGCATCTCCACTGCTTTTCGTAACGGAGATGAATAAATTTCCAGAATCCTCTGATTGCAAAAATAACCGCAGGCACAGGAACAAACACAAGAAAAGTAAGCATCGGGCTTATGCTGATAAGGATTATCAGAATGGCGGTGAACATTATAAGCTGTTCAACCGCATACATTCCCTGCTCGGTGACGAAGCGTTTGACCGTTTCGGTATCTCTTGTCACGCGCTTCATAAGGTCGCCCGCTGTCTTTTTTGACATTGACGAAAGCGATAGCCTCTGCACCTTGTCATACATCATTACTCTGAGTTCGTTTGACATTTTGCAGCTTATCACGTTGGTTCTTCTCTGGCTGAAAATTCTGAAAACGTAGCCGATAATCTGCGTTATTCCGATAAGCGCAACAACGGTGATAACACCTTTCACCGCTTCATCGCCGCTGACAGACGGATTGTTGAAATAGCCGTCAAGAAGCCACGCATTGAGTATGGGAAGGAGCGCGGTTGAGGCTGTTGCAAGGGTCAGCAAAAGCCCTGCGGCAATGAGCGACGGAATATAATTTTTGAGCATACCGACGGTGCGTTTGAGAAGATAGCTCTTTTCAACGCAGAAAAGACAAACGTCCATTCCTTTTATGAAATGCCTGCCGCATTTCGGACAAACTCTGAAGCCTTCGCGTGAAATTTCGTTTTCTTCACCCGTTTTGATATAGTGATTGACCACTTTACAGAATTCACCGATTTCGTTGACACACGACATTGAGAAACGGCAGACGGGAATACTTTCTGCCATTTCGGAATTCTCTTTTTCCGTTACCATTTCCAGAGTGCCGCAGCCGACGTAACTGCGCTGCATAAGCTCTTCAACGCCGTCAAGATTTCGCCTGAAAACGGTTTCACCGTTTATAACGGCGGAAATAACGCCGTTTTCAAATATCAGCTCTCCCCTGCACAGCTCACTTTTCTGCGTCAGGTCAAAAGCCGCTTTTGTTTGCATAAATATCACCTCTTTCAAAAAGTGACTTTCAATTAATAAAGATAAGGCTCAAGTCTGCGGCGGCTCTTTGACGGAATCGCCTCAAAATCAAGAATACGGAAGCGGTTGCCGTCAATATCAATAAGGTCTATTGACTTGCCGTGCTGACGGATGCTTTTTGAAATATCCCTCACCGCAAACGATTTTTTGAAATCGCCTATCATAACGTCAAAATAAAAATGACCCATTTTTTCTTTGATGGACTCAATTTTTGTTATTACGGGGCAATAGTATCTCTGGCTGAGTTCATCATTCATAAGAGCCTGCTGTTCAGCAGAAAAATCAGCGATATGTTCAACTATGCCGAGTTCGTTTTTTTCTATATCCGAAATGCAGATGTAATCCGACGGAAAATTCAGCGGCAGTGAACGGGTCAGAATAACTCTTTTATACTCTTTACCGTTGATTGTTGCCGCAAGAAAACCGTTTTCGTTCTTTGAAAAAACGCAGGATTCGGGGCTGACGTATTCCGTTCTGAGCGTTTCGGGAGAAATTGTGTTTGCATTATTTGTGTTCATTTTCATCCTCCTCGGGCATATCACCCGTGCCGACGCCTATGCCGATTGTTTTAAGCGCCTCGGACTGGATTTTATACTGCTTATAGAACTCGCCTTTCTGTTTAATGAGTTCCTTGAACGTTCCGTATTCAACGATTTTGCCCTCGTTGATAACGGCAAGATAATCGGCATCCCTGAGCGTTGAAAGGCGGTGGGCAATGGCGATTGTTGTTCTGCCCGTTTTCAGTTTTGTGAGCGAATTCTGAATATTGCGCTCGGTTTCGGTATCCATTGCGGCTGTTGCTTCGTCAAGAATGAGAATTTTGGGGTTCTGAATAATCGTTCTTGCGATTGAAATTCTCTGCCTTTCGCCGCCCGACAGCTTCTGACCGCCTGCACCGACTCTTGTTTCATAGGCATCAGGCAGCTTCATAATGAAATCGTGGGCAGATGCGGCTTTCGCCGCCGCAATAACTTCGTCCATTGTAGCATCGGGTTTTGCGTATCTGATATTATCGGCGATTGAACCGATGAAAAGATAGATATCCTGCGAAACAAGACCGATGTTGCGGCGAAGTTCGGTAAGTTTTAAATCACGCACGTCGATGCCGTCGATTTTAACGCAGCCTTCCTTGGCGTCATAAAGCCTTGCAATAAGGTTGGCAATGGTTGTTTTGCCTGCACCCGTTTTGCCGACTATTCCGAGCATATCGCCCGCCTTGACCTCAAGGCTGAGCTTTTTGATAACGGGTCTTGCAGGCTCATATTCAAATTCAAGTTCGTTGATTTCGATATCGCCTCTGAGGTTTTCGAAGCTGACCGCATCTTCTTTTTCGGTTATTTCTGGTTTTGCGTCGCAGATTTCAAAAACACGCTGAGCCGAATCGGCGCATCTTGCCCACCAATTCGAAACCCACGAAAGGAAGCTGAAAGGTCCTCTGAGCATTTCAAGATAGACTATGTAGCTCAGAAGAGTGCCGACTGAAAGCTCACCCTTCGCAACCATAACACCGCCTGCGCCGAGCACAACGGTTGAAAGAAGAAGAACAAACATCTCAAGAATAGGGAACAGCGTTGCCTCTGAAAGTGAAAGCTTAAGCTCTGCTTTCATATGTTCACCGCTGAGTTTTTCGAATCTGCCGAATTCGTCGTCTTCCTTTGCGAAAGCCTTGATAACACGCTGACCGTTGATGTTATCGCTGACCATAGCGGAAACCCTTGCACCGTAAAGCCACGCTCTGTGGTGCATTGAACGGAAGAATTTATCGCCGAAATAAAGGAAGAGAAGAATTATGGGCAACGCCCCAATCGTTATGAGCGACAGCTTCCAGCTCATAACAAACATTATGACGATTACTCCGATAACCGTTGAAATATCAATTATAAGCGCGGGCAAGCCGTCAACAAAAAACCAATAGATGTTGTTGGCATCTCTTATAACTCTTTCCATAAGCGAACCCGTCTGCTTTGACGAATAAAAGTTGACGGAAAGCTTCTGCATCGCATTGAAAATTTTAACTTTTATATCATAGATTACGTTCGGCATTATTCCGCCCGTTATATATTGCTGAATAACGGTAAGAACCGTGTTGAGAAGCCTTATGCCGAAAATTGAAAGCACAAGCACTCCGAGAGCCTTTATAAGCTCGGCAACGGGCAGACCGTTCGGATTTGAAAGCACGTCATCAAAAAGCGAACGCGTGCTTATCTGCGGAATGAAAACCGTAACCGCCGTGCCGAGAAGCATAATTGCAATAATCGAAACTATCTGCGGAATATATCCGCCGAAAAATTTGAAAAGCCTGATTGCTGTTGAGGAGTTTTTGTTATGCTTCGGGCAGAAATCCTTGCCCGGAGGACAAGGTTTGCCGCACTTTTGGCATTTCTTTTCTTCGGGTTCATCGGAAGTCGGCACTTCCGCCTCGCCTTTTTCTTTATAGGAATTGAATGCCCTCACGAAATTTTCGAACTGAGCAATTTTTCCTATTGAAAAACGGACAACGCTTATCTGTTCACCGTCTTTTTTCATTATGAGCCTGCCGGTTGAAACGTAGCGTTCAGCTTCAAGAGAATCAATATCTTCAAGCGGTATGCTCTGAATTTGGCTGACGGTGTATTTCGGTTCGGTTATCTGACTTTTACGCTTTGATCTGACAATTTCTTCATCGCCCAATGCAACGTAGAAGCCTTTTTCGTCAAAACTCAGCCACGCCGAGCAATAGCAGGCATCGTTATCCATATCGCCCATACAGCAATAGATTAAATTCTCTGTTGAAAGCCCCTTATCCTCAAGCGCCCTGAGAAGAGGTTTTTGGAATTTGCCCTTTTCGGGCTTCGGGGGTTTCGGGTGTTTATCCCTTTTCTTTCCCATAAAGGTTTCACCACCTTAATCATTTGGTTTAATTCTATATCATAACAAAACAATTTAACAGTCTTGTAATAAAAAAATTTTTATGTTATAATATAGTCAGAAAAAAACAGCACTTTCAGATAGCGAAAGTGCTGTTTGTGTTTTATACGCAAAAATGCCGCAATATTACTCAGCCTGCGGGCACAACACTTCCGTTAAATTAAGTGAGTTTATTCTCATTGTCATTGTTCCCGCCTCCTTTCAGTAATATTGTTTTTTAGTATAAACCTATTTATTTTTATTTGTCAAGGAATTTTTTCCTTAAAGTAAATCTTCAAACAGTTTTATGTTTGACTGTTCAAGTTTAAGTTCACCCGACTGCTCTTTCTTAATAATTTCAACGATTCTGTCGTTAATGGGTGTGGGGATACCGCACTTTCTGCCCCATTCACACACAACGCCGTTGATTGCATCAACCTCGCAGGGCTTGCCGTTGCGGATATCCTGAAGCATTGAAGGAATGATATCCTTATGCTTCTTCATTGCGATGGGAATAAGAATTTCTCCGAATTTACGCTTGAGTGCGTTTTTATAGTAGAAAAGACCTACAATGTTTTTGCCCTGAACGGGTGCAAATTCCGCACCTGCCGCGTGACCTACGTCGATACATTCCTTCATACAGCGGATTGCAACTTTTTTCGCATAAGCATCGCCCGTAACTGCGCCGAAAGTTCCGCCCATAACCGTTCCGAGGCCCGAGAAAGTTGCGTTGATGAGAAGCTTTGACCATCTTGTGCCGACAAGATTTTCTTCAAAGTGAACGGGACACATCTTTTCAAGAAGCTCTGTTACCGTTTTAACCTGAGCATCGGTAATGCCGTCCATTTTGCCCATATGATATGAAAGGCTGTCAGGCTCGCTCGTGAGAACGCATTCGCCGGGTGCGGCAAGGTTTGCGCCCCATTCAACAGCACAGCCCATGGTATGCTCTTTGCCTATGATTTCGGCAATACCGGGTTCGGGGATACCGTTCTGAAGAGTTACGATAACGCCGTCATCGGTGAGAAACGGCTTTAAGAACGTTACGACTTCGGGGTTATGAAGCTGCTTTGTCATAAGAAAAATAACGCTGTATTTTCCGCTCATTTCATCGGGGGTTATAGCCTTGACAGGCACCGTCATTTCAACGGTTCCCGTGATTTTTGCACCCTTTTCGTTGAGCGCGGCAACGTGAGCCTTGTTGCGGTTGACAAGCTCAACGTCCGCTCCGTTTTTTGTCATATATGCGCCAAGCACCGTGCCGAGTGAACCTGCGCCGTAAATTGCAACTTTTTCCATAATCAACTCTCCTTTTTTTCACTAAACTATATTTTAACATTTTAAATATAGTTTGTAAACCAAAAATTCTAACTCCTCCGTTTGTTATTAACCACAAAATTACATCTCATTTTTTGTGCATAACATCGAATTTAAAGTTATTCTTGTTGCAGTCGAAAAATAGTGTTATAATATTTTATTATATTAATACAAGGAGAAACAAAATTATGAAAAAAACAATTTCAGTCATTCTTGCGTTTGTTCTCGCTTTCGGAATGCTTCTTCCCGCAAGCGCGGCAACAGAAGCAGATGCAAAGCTTCAGTTTAACGACGACGGCAAATTCCGCATTATGCAGATTGCCGATATTCAGGACGGTCCGCTTCTTCTCGACATCACAAGAGATTACATAGAAGAAATGGTTGTTTATGCAAAGCCCGATCTTGTTGTGCTTACAGGCGATAACATTTCCGCAGGCGCATCAACCATCGGCATTCACGCACTCGACCTTCTTCTCGTTGAAGCTGCAATCGGCAGATATATGTCAATTTTTGAAAAATACAACGTTCCCGTTGCTGTTGTTTTCGGCAACCACGATGCGGAAGAGATTGTTTCAAAAGAAGAACAGATGGAAATCTATATGAGCTACGACTGCTGCGTTGCCGTTGACGAAGGCGAATCGCTCTACGGCTGCGGAACTTATAACGTACCCATCTATTCAAAGAACGATGCAAACAAAATTGCATACAATCTCTGGATGATTGACTCAAATATGTATGACGAAACAAACGGCGGCTACGACTACGTTCATCAGGATCAGCTTGATTGGTACGTTAAAACTTCAAACGAACTCAAGGCTCAGAACGGCGGCGAAGCGGTGCCTTCAATGATGTTCCAGCATATCGTAATCAACGAAATTTATGACGTTATTTTTGAAGTTTCGGAAAAAGAAAAAGACAACTACGAATACGTTGAAGAATACAACGAAGAAACCGGCGAAAGAAAATATTACGCATTCAAAAACGAAAACCTTAAAACAGGTGAACTCAATGAAATGCCCTGCCCCGGCACAGTTGACGGCGAGCAGTTTGAAACAGTTGTTGCTCAGGGCGACGTTGTTGCAATGTTCTTCGGCCACGACCATAAAAACACCTATGAGGTTGAATATCAGGGCGTTGACCTTGTAAACACTCCCGGCGTAGGCTTCAATTCATACGGCGACCATAACAGAGGCGTTCGCGTTATCGACATTGAAGAAGGCACAAAGGATTATGAAACCGAAGTTATCAGATATCAGGATTACTACGCAGAAGACAAAGCCGCTCTCGAAAGATTTGTTTTCTACGGAAGCGAACACGAAGTTATCGACCAGATCGCATCATTCTTCAAATATATTGTTTACAGCATCACGGCAATTTTCAATTTCTAATTTAACACGGCACAGCCTTTAAAGCTGTGCCCTTTTTTGAAAATATGAAACTTACAAAAACCTCAAAAATCAGAATACTTGCAGTTTCGGCAGGTGCGGCGGTCAATCTGATTCTGTTTTTCGTAAAGCTTTATATCGGGCTTTCGGTCAACAGCGTTGCGATTTATACCGATGCGGTGAACAGCCTTGCAGACTGCGCCGTTTGCATTGCTGCGGCTGTGGGATTTTATCTTATCTCGTCAAAGCCGAGCAAAAAGTATCCTTTCGGAACGGGCAGAAGCGAGGATTTGCTGAATCTTCTCATCTCATCGGTCATTACCGCAACGGGATTTGCATTTGCATATTCGTCGCTTGAAAGGCTTATGTATCCCGTACCCGTGTGGTATTCATCGCTTTATGCGGTTATTATCGCCTCAACCGCCGCGGTTAAGCTTGCGCTTGTATTCTTATTTAAAGCCGTATCAAAAAAACACGGTTCGCAAACCGTAAAAGGCATTGAAACAGACAGCCTGCTTGATTTTTTCATCACACTCTGCACTCTCATTTCTTTCACGCTTTCGGAAAAGGTCAATTTCTCGGTTGACGGCGCAGCAGGAATGATAATCAGCATTGTTCTTATTGTTCAGGGTATCGGAATGGTTATATCCGTATGCAAAAAGATCGCAGGCAGACGCGATGATGCGCTGTGCGAAAAAGCAAAAGCAGCTATCGAAAAAAGCGGTATTGAATGCACTGATATTCAATGCCACAGCTACGGCGACATAAAAGTTTTTACCGCCGATATCAGGGCGGAAGAGAAAGATATTTATGAAATCACTCAGGAATTTGAAAAAGAAACCGGATTCAGATTATATGTAAATTTCGGAGGTAAAGATGAAAGGTAAAAAAATATTGAAGGTGCTTGCAGTTATCCTTGCGGTTATTGTTTTGTTTGCAGGAATTTCCACGGTTATAACCGCTGTAGGTCTTAAGGCAAACGTCAACAAAGCTCACAGCTTCCCTGCGGTCGGCAGTGATATCAGGATTGAAGAAAAAGGCAACGGCGTATGGAATATTTATTCCGATAAAGAACTTAAAATCGTTAATCTTACCGATACCCATTTCGGCGGCGGATTTCTTTCGATAAAGAAAGATGCTATGGCGATGAACGCAATCGCCGCAATGATAAGCGCAGAAAAGCCCGATCTTGTTATTATCTCGGGCGATATGGCTTATCCCGTGCCCGTGCAGGCAGGCACGTTCAACAACAAATCGGGCGCAAAGCTTCTCGCTGAGCTTATGGATACTCTCGGAGTTTATTGGACCGCTTCTTACGGCAACCACGACACCGAAGCATACAGTTTCTTTGACCGCGAAGAAATCACCGAATTCTATTCGCAGTATCCCCATTGCCTTATCCGTAAAGGAGCAGAAGGTGTTGACGGCTACGGCAATCAGGTCTTCAACGTTATTAATTCCGACGGCATAATCACCCGTTCGCTTTTCACAGTTGACTCCCACTCTTACGTTGACGGCGATATTTTCGGCATTCTGTGGAAATATGATAACATTCACGATAATCAGATTGAGTGGTACAAGAGCGTGATTGAGGAAAACAACAAACACAACGAGATGAAGCTTCTTTCCTCAAGTCAGTCGGATTTCGGTCAGAAATACAAAGACCTGCTCAACGTTCCCTCATCGGTTTTCCTGCACGTTCCGCTTTCGGAATATAAGGATGCTTGGAACGAATACGTGAACAACGGATATAAAGACACCGAAAACGTAAAATATAACTACGGCACGGCAGGCGAAAGCGGCAAGGTCGTTTATCCCGGCGTGTATCCCGATAATTTCTTTGAAACAATGCTCGAACTCGGCAGCACGGACAGCGTTTTCTGCGGTCACGACCATCTCAACAATTTCTCAATCAACTATAAAGGAATTGACCTTACATATTCATTCAGCGTTGACTATCTCGCATATTCGGGTATTTCAAAGCTCGGCTCGCAGAGAGGCTGTACCGTTATCAGCATTGACGAAAACGGCGACATAATCTACAACGCAGAAAACTATTATCAGGAAAAATACACCTCACACTTTGAAAAGGAAGAGGTTACGATGCAGGTGCTTGGCGAATGAAAACGGGACTTATACTTGAAGGCGGAGCAATGAGAGGTCTTTTCTCCGCAGGTGTTATTGATATTTTTATGGAAAACGGCGTTGAATTCGATGCCGCAATAGGTGTTTCGGCAGGTGCGGCTTTCGGCTGCAACTATAAATCAAGGCAAATCGGAAGAGTTATCCGCTATAACAAGCGTTTTGCAAAGGATAAACGCTTCTGCAGTATTCAGTCGCTTATAAAAACGGGTAACCTTTTCGGTGCGGAATTCTGCTACCATACCATTCCCGATGAGCTTGATTTGTTTGATAACGATGCATATCTTGAAAATCCGATGGATTTTTACGTTGTTGTTACCGATGTTGAAACGGGAAAAGCAGTCTACATAAACTCCGATGAGGCAGGCGACGATGCGCTTGAATGCTTCAGGGCATCAGCATCAATGCCGATTGTTTCAAGACCCGTTGAAATCAAAGGCAAAAAATATCTCGACGGCGGAATTGCCGATTCCGTACCGATTCAGTTTTTTGAAAGCATAGGCTACACCCGAAACGTTATTATTCTTACTCAGCCTGAAGGCTTTGTAAAAAAACCGAGTTCGGCAGCAAAGCTTATGAAATACGTTCTCAAAGAGTATCCGAAGGTTGCCGAAACAATGGCTGACAGACACAATGAATATAACGGAACGCTGAAATATATTGCCGAAAAAGAAAAGGCAGGCGAGGTTATCGTTATCAGACCCGAAGCACCGCTTGATATCGGCAGAGTTGAGCATAACCCCGATAAAATGCAGAAGGTCTATGACCTCGGCAGAGCCGCAGGCGAAAAATATCTTGACGCGGTTAAAAACTTTATAAAATAATCAATGCCCTCTGTTCAAAACAGAGGGCATCCTTATTATTTTATTTCGTCTTTCTGATGACAGTTCAATCCGCAGCTGCCGCACGAACCTCCGCACGAGCATTTTCCTTTTTTACGGTTTCTGACAGATGAAACGATAACCGCAACAAATGCTGCAACGATAACAAGCGAAATAATCAGCGTCAGCCAATTCATACAAAAACTCCTTTCGGTCAGTTCTTTTTAAGATATTTGTTTTTTCTGAATATGAGCCAGATAAACGCTGCAAGCACAACAACCGCAAGTGCTGTCCATACCGTGAAGTTGTGTGTTGTGAAAAACGTTCCGAACTGGTAAATCATAAGCGAAACGGCATAGGCGAACGCTGTCATATATGCGATTGCGGCGGCAGTCCATTTGCCGTTGTTCATCTCTCTTTTGATTGCTCCCATTGCCGCAAAGCAAGGCGCACAGAGAAGATTGAATATCATAAACGAGAATGCGCTGAGGGCATTCGAGCCGAAAAATTCTTTTGCAACAATCTTTGCAAGGTCAGTTGCGCCTGATTCCGCAGCCTCAAATGCGAGATCTGCATCAGCCATTGATGAAAGCGATCCGAATACGCCGACAACCTCTTCTTTGGCAACGAGTCCGAGAATCGTTGCAACGGCAGCCTGCCAGCTGTTAAAGCCCAAGGGAGCAAAAATATTTGCAATTACTTCGCCGATCATATTGAGAATGGATTTTGCATCTGTTTCTCCGATATAATGAATACCGCCTTCAAATGAAAGACTGTTCAGAGTCCATATAACAACGCTTGCGGCAAAAATTACTGTTCCGGCTCTTTTTATAAAGCTCCAGCCTCTTTCCCAGGTTGTTCTGAGAACGTTGCTTGCGAGAGGTGCGTGATATGCGGGGAGTTCCATAACAAACGGCGAGGGTTCGCTTGCAAGCGATTTGAATTTTTTAAGTATTATACCCGAAACAATTACAGCGGCTATTCCTATAAAATACGCAGCAGTTGCAACCCAGGGCGAGTTGCCGAACAATGCCGCCGCAATGAAACCGACTATCGGCATCTTTGCGCCGCAGGGCACGAAAGCCGTTGTCATAATGGTTATCTTGCGGTCACGTTCATTTTCGATTGTTCTTGATGCCATAATGCCGGGAACACTGCAGCCCGACGCAACGAGCAGAGGGATGAAACTCTTGCCCGAAAGCCCGAAATGATGGAAAATTTTATCCATAATGAATGCCACACGGCTCATATATCCGCAGTCTTCAAGAATTGAAAGCAGCAGGAACAGCACAACCATCTGAGGCACAAAGCCGAGAACGGAACCTACGCCTCCGACTACGCCGTCCATAATCAGGCTGTAGAGCCAATCCGCAACAACGGGTACGCCGTCTTTCAGAAGAACCATATCGAGAAGTTCGGGAATGCTGTAAAAATGTGCAAGGAAGGATGCGCCGAAAAACTCGGGGTCAAGGTCTTTGAACGAACCGAAAAGACCATCATTCATAAACGCCGTTGACCAGTTGCCGACCGTTCCGATTGAAAGGGTATAAACCACAAACATAACCGCCGCAAAAAACGGAAGTGCAAGGAATCTGTTGGTTGCGATTTTATCAATTTTATCTGAAATTGTGAGCCTGCCTGCGTGCTTTTTCTTGCAGCAGTCTTTTATAAAGCCCGTTATGTAAACGTATCTTTCGTTTGTTATGATGCTTTCTGCATCGTCATCAAGCTCCGCTTCAAGTCTTTTGATATCAATTTCAATGTGTTCAAGAATTCTTTTATCAAGCTTCAGCTGTTCAAGAACTTTTTCATCTCTCTCAAAAATCTTAACGGCATACCATCTCTGCTGTTCTTCGGGCATATGATGAACTGCGGCTTCTTCGATATGAGCAAGTGTATGCTCAACCGTTCCGCAAAAAATATGCTTCGGAACCTTTCTGCCCTCTTTCGCCGCTTCGATTGCGGCATCTGCGGCTTCTTCGATTCCCGTTCCTTTGAGCGCTGAAATTTCAACAACTCTGCAGCCGAGAATTCTCGAAAGCGCCTGAATATCTATCTTATCGCCGTTTTTTCTTACAATATCCATCATATTAACGGCGCAGACAACGGGAATGCCGATTTCAATAAGCTGGGTTGTAAGATAAAGATTTCTTTCGATATTCGTTCCGTCGATTATATTCAGAATAACGTCAGGTTTTTCATCAATAAGATAATTTCTCGCAACAATCTCTTCAAGAGTATAGGGTGAAAGGGAATAAATTCCGGGAAGGTCGGTGAGAATCACATCACTGTTCTTTTTAAGCTTGCCTTCCTTTTTTTCAACAGTTACGCCCGGCCAGTTGCCGACATACTGATTCGAACCCGTAAGGGCATTGAACAACGTTGTTTTGCCGCAGTTGGGGTTGCCTGCCAGTGCAATTTTAATCTTCATACTATCCGCCTTTCAATGTTAGCCGACACTAACCTTTATTCCAAAAAAAGCAGGGATGTTTAATCCCTTTTTATTCAACTTCAATCAGCTCTGCATCCGCTTTTCTGATTGAAAGCTCATATCCTCTCACAAAAATTTCAAGCGGATCGCCGAGAGGTGCCGCTTTTCTGACATAAATTTCAACGCCCTTGGTAATACCCATATCCATTATTCTGCGTTTAAGCGCTCCTTCGCCGTGAATCTTTATAACCTTCGCGGTTGAGCCTATTTTTATATTTCTGAGCGTTTTCATAAAAATGTCTCCTTGTTGCTGAGCTTTACAAGTTAGCCTTCACTAACCATACATAATTTTACTCTTTGAAATTCCAAATGTCAACCTTTTTTCAGGTAAAAATTTTCAAACGCAAAAAATTTGTAAGTTTTTTACAAATAGTTAGTTGTGACTAACCGCTTGCGTTTGTGTAAAACATCAAAACGGAGCAACCTTTCGGCTGCTCCGTTTATTTCTTATTCGAAATTACAGATAATCTTATCCCCTTCTGCCGTGAGTTTAACGGCTTTAACGGGGTTTTCATAGCTGTTAACGATTTTTTCGGTTATAACATCCTCAACGTTTCTGCGGATTGTGTTTCGAAGGTCTCTTGCGCCTCTGGGTCCGTCAACCGAAAGGCGTGCAACCGTGCTGATTGCGGCATCGTCCCACGTAAAGGTGATTCCCTTGTCAAGCATCGGGTCAACAAGTTCTTTGAGCATCAGGACGGCAATTTCCTCATAGTTTTCCTGAGTAAGGTCATTGAAAACAACAACCTCGTCAACTCTGCCGATAAATTCGGGTCTGAGGAATTCGTTGAGCGCTTTCATTGCTCTTTCTTTTGATGCTTCGTTCTTTGTTTTTGCAAAACCGAGCGCACCCGAGCCTCTGTTACTGCCTGCATTTGACGTCATAACAATAACGGTGTTTTCGAAGCTTACGTTTCTGCCCTGAGCATCGGTTATCTTGCCCTCGTCAAGAATCTGAAGAAGAATATTCATAACGTCGGGATGTGCCTTTTCAATTTCATCAAACAACACAACGGAATAGGGCTTGCGGCGTACCTTCTCGGTAAGCTGACCCGCTTCGTCATAGCCTACATACCCCGGAGGTGAGCCGATGATTCTTGAAACGGAGTGCTTCTCCATAAACTCACTCATATCAAGTCTGATAAGGGTTTCCGGAGTTTCGAAAAGTTCTTTTGCAAGAAGCTTTACAAGTTCGGTTTTACCCACACCCGTCGGACCTACAAAGATGAAGGATGCAGGTCGTCTTCTGGGATTAATCTGCACCCTGCCGCGCCTTACAGCCGCGCTGACAAGCGAGATTGCCTCATCCTGACCGATAATGCCTGCCTTGAGATTATCCTCAAGCTGCGAAAGACGGCGAAGGTCGCTTTCGATAACCTTGCTTGCAGGAATACCCGTCCAGAGCTGAATAACTCTTGCAAGGTCATCTTCGGTAACGTTATTATCCGAAGCAAGCTCTTCAAGTTTCTTTACTTCTTCTTTTTTCTGTATTATCTCAGCCTTGACCTTGGCGATTTCTTCGTAATCCGCCTCGGTTTCTTCCATAAGCTCAGCCTCGTGGGCTTCCATTTCGGCAAGCTCTGCAGATGCAATTTCAAAATTGCTTATATTCTTATTGCGAAGGTTTGCACAGGTGCAGGCTTCATCAAGAAGGTCGATTGCCTTATCGGGCAAAAATCTGTCGTTGATATATCTTTCTGAAAGAACAACCGCTTTTTCAATAAGTGTATCGGTAACTTTTACTCTGTGGAAATCTTCGTAATAATCCTTGATTCCCTTGAGCATTTCCGACGTCTGCTCGATTGAAGGTTCTTCAACTCTGATGGGCTGAAGTCTGCGTTCAAGAGCGGCATCCTTTTCAATATATTTACTGTATTCGGTAAAGGTTGTTGCGCCGATAATCTGAATTTCTCCTCTTGAGAGAGAGGGCTTGAGGATGTTGGCGGGATTCATTGAGCCTTCGGCATCGCCCGTTCCGACAAGCGAATGAACCTCATCTATGAAAAGAATGATGTTGCCGTCGCTGCGCACTTCTTCAACAAGACCTTTGATTCGGCTTTCAAACTGACCTCTGAACTGCGTGCCTGCAACAAGTGCGGCAAGGTCAAGCATATGAATTTCTTTATTCTTGAGCTTTGCGGGAACTTCGCCGTTTGAAATTCTGAGAGCGAGACCCTCGGCGATAGCTGTTTTACCTACGCCGGGTTCACCAATGAAGCAGGGATTGTTCTTCTGCCTTCTGCAAAGAATCTGAACAGCTCTGTATATCTCGTTTTCTCTGCCGATGATTCGGTCAACGTTGCCCGCTTTCGCCTTTGCCGTAAGGTCGGTGCAAAACTGGCTGAGATACTTGCGTTTCTTTTCTTCGGCAGGCTTTTCTTTGTTTTTTCTGCCGCCCCATTTTTTCTTCTTTTCTTCAGAAACTTCACCCGATTCGGAAGAAGTTTTTTCTTCATTGCCCGTATTCTGGCTCATTGCTCCGAAATTCTGAAGGAAGGGCATTGTTCCTGCTCCGCCGGGTTCAAATCCGCCGTCTTCGCCGAACATAGCTTCAAACTGCTCGCTCACCTCTTCGAGTTCATCCTCGGAGATACCCATACTCTGCATTATCTGTTTCACGGGGCCTATATTCATTTCCATTGCACACTTAATGCAAAGACCCTCCTGAGTGGTATTTTCACCCTCAACTTTTGTTACAAAAAACATCGCAGGGCGTTTTTTGCATTTTGCACATAAAACTTGTTTCATTAGTATTTTTCCTTTTTATTTTGAGTTTTTCTTTTCTTTGACCTGACGGAGTACACCGGGAACGTAGCTGAACAATGCAACAACGGTAAGCACAACGCAGATTCCCACAAGCACAAGCATTACCGATGAGGGAAGAACCCAGTCAACGTTAAAAATCTGAGGAACAACGCCGATATCGGGTCCGAACGCCATAACAACGCACATAATTGTGTAGAACGCAAGGGTCGCAAGCTTGCCGGGTAATTCAGCCGCAACGGGTTTTATGCCGAATGCAATCATTATTGCGCCGACAACAACCATAATAGCTTCCTTGATTATAAAGATAAGGAAAATCCAGCTGAAAGCTTTGACCGTTTCATCAACACTGTTTCTGAACGTAAGATAGAAAACAACCGCGATTGTCATCTGAGAGAGTTTATCGGCAATGGGGTCAAGAAGCTTGCCGAGTGCACTTATCTGGTTGAATTTACGGGCAATTTTTCCGTCAAGAAAATCTGTGAATCCCGAAATTGCAAGCACGATAATTGCCCAGAGGTAGTTGCCGTTAAGAAAAAGAACGGCAAAAACGGGAACAAGCAAAATTCTTATGAGCGAAAGAAGATTGGGGATTGTGAGCGCTCCCGTAAGGTATTCTTTGATTAAAGCTTTCATTATGTTTCCTCCTTAAAACTTTTCAATCAAAAGTGAAATTAATTTTTGTATATAAGAACCGTTTATTGCATCGGTGAATTTGCTGTCTGTCACAATATAGCCTGCCGCATTCATAACAATGCCGAGAATGCCGACGTAACAGATTCCCTTTATTGCTCCCATTATTGCGCCGAGGGTTTTGTTGAGCTTTTCAAGCGACGGCAATTCAAAGATTTTATCGGCAACGTATACGATAACTTTAAATACGATATTCACCACAACAAAAATCGCAATGAACATCAGAAATTCAAGCAGAGGCAGAACAACCGTTGCTTCGCACGCAGAAAAAATATTCTCCGCAATAACGGAAGGTTCGCCTGCCGATGAAAGAAGATTTTCGAGCGATACTCCTGCAAGCTCCGCCGCTTTTATTATGTAATCCGGAACCGCTTCAATAATTTCACGCGAACCGTTTTCGAAAACCGCCGTCAGCTTTTCCGTAAGCAGAGCAATCACGTTTTCACGGATGAAATTATCGTTAAGCCACTGTGAAACGGCGGGAGAAAATTTATCGGCAACCACCCAGCTGACAGCCAGTGCAGCAAGCGAAAGAACCATTCGGACAAAGCCTTTTCTTCTTCCGAGTATGATGCTTATAACAAAAATTGCAACAAAAACAATATCAATCGCTATTGAGAAAGGATTCATTGCCACTCCTCCCGTATGATGATTTTAATTTAAATCATCTGATATGTCAATATCGGTATAAATGCCCGTTTTCAACCGTATAAAGTGTTCCCGAACACCAGAATGCGTCTGTAACGGGATATGAGGTCTCGATTTTTTCGTTTTCTTCGCCCTTTGACGAATAAACCGAGATTTCGTTACCGCTTACAACTGCGGTTTTGCCGCCGTAAGCCGCAACGCAGTCAGGCACGCCGTCGGTCACAACAGAGAAAGTCTTTTTGCCGTTTTTGGAATATCTTTCAATCGCGGTTTTTGAGCCGCCGAATTCCTTGTAGCAGATTACCGTGTTGCCCGAATCATCGGAGTCAACGGAAATAATACTGTCTTCCGAATAAACAATTTCTTCAACAACGTTGCCTTTTTTATCAAGAACAACGGTTTTGTTATCGCCAACCGCTATTATCTTGTTCGAATCGGTGTAAATTACTTTAAGGAAAAATGTTCCGCCGTAATGAAGCTCGGCAATCGGGTCCTTAGATTTTGTGCTGAAAATAATAAGATTCGTAAAAATCTCGGCGTTTTCTGTGCCGACTTCTGCAATAACAACGTTCTTTCCGTTTTTTGAAAGAGCTATAGACGAAATATATTCCTGAGAGCATTCCCACTGGAACTGCTTTTTGAAACGTGAGTTATACACGTTCAGAACACTCTGCTTTTCGGTTGTGGTATGAGAAGTTGCAATGCAGCCGTTTTTCGAAAGGTCAACGGTCACAATGCTTCCGCCTTCCTCAACGGTGCCGAGGACCTCGCTTCGGCTCTGAAGAGTCACCTTGTTTGAGGTGTTGCTGTAAATCAAAGCTCTGCCGTTTTTTGTAATCACCTTTGAATCGCCCGAAGTGAGCTGATTTGAAAAGATTCTTGAGGCAGACGAGCTGAGAACAACGCTTGAATCATCATAGATAACAAGCGGTTTGCTGCCGATTGCCGTTGCCTTGCGGAAGGTCAGCGCATCAAGGGAGTGGGGATAGCCTTCGCCCTTGGTAAACACCGTTTTGACCTCACGAAGCGAATCGGTTATATTTGAAACCGCAACTTTACCCATAAGCCTTGCACTGAGAAACATTGCTGAAAGAACGGCGAGAATAACTATGGGAATAACCAACAGTTTCAATATTTTTTTTGCTGTTTTTTTGTTGCGCTGTTTTGAGAGTTTAACTACTTTTTTGTTTGCCATACATTGTCACCATCAATAGTGTATCTTATTAAGATATAAGCCGTGTGCGGGGGCTGTATAGCCTGCCGCAGAACGGTTTTTTGAAAGTATAATCTGTTCTATCGAATCCGCGGGGATTTTCTTTCTTGAAATATCAATCAGGGTTCCCGTCATAATTCTGACCATATTATAGAGGAAGCCGTCTGCCTCAACTTTGAATATGACCATATCGCCTTCACGCTCAACGCAGGCATTCATAACCGTTCTCTCCGTATCCTCAACGCTGCTGCCTGCAGCACAGAACGAATCGAAATGATGCCTGCCGATAAAGGCTTTTGCCTGCTGAGAAAGGAATTCTTCATCAAGCGGATATTTGTAATGGAGGCTGTAGTTATAAAGGAACGGGTTTTTGTTGGGCGAGTTCCAGATTTTATAGATATATTCCTTTGACTTGCAGTCATACCTTGCGTGGAAATCATAATCAACTTCCTTGCAGGCAAGAGCAGCTATATCGCGCGGAAGAACCGCATTGAGTGCGCCGACAAGCTTTCTGCATTCAATCGCACTTTCCGTGCGGATATTACAGCAATACATATTGGCGTGAACACCTGCGTCCGTTCTTGAACAGCCGACAACGTTATCACGCTTTGAGCAGATATGCTCCATCGCATCCTGCAAAGTCTGCTGAACGGTAACTGCGTTTTCCTGAACCTGCCAGCCGTGATACGCAGTGCCGTCAAATGAAATTGTCAAAAGCAAATTACGCATCAGATAACCGCCTCGAATTTTATATTTAAGAATATGATTCCCGCCGTAACCGCGGCAAGGAAAATCAGAGCCGCAAAATCCCTGAATTTCAGTTTCATCTGCTTCATTCTCGTTCTGCCCTCGCCGCCCGTGTAGCAACGGCAGGTCATCGCAAACGCAAGCTCATAAGCTCTTCTGAAAGCTGAAACCATAAGAGGAATGAAAATCGGCACAAGTGCCTTTGCTCTTTTGATAAGTCCGCCGCTTTCAAGGTCTGCGCCTCTTGCCTTCTGAGCGTTCATTATTCTGTCTATCTCTTCAATAAGAGTGGGAATAAACCTGAGCGCAAGAGTCATCATCATCGCAAGAGTATGAACCTTGATTTTGAAAATCTTCAGCGGAGAAAGAAGCCTTTCTATCGCATCGGTAAGCATAGTGGGGGTTGTGGTATAAGTCAGAAGTGAGCTGATAATAACAAGGCTGATGATTCTGACCATAGTGAATATTGCTGTGAAGACACCTTTTTCCGTTATCTCAAATCCCCATTTTGAAAAATAAACGTCTCCGCCTTTGGTATAAAAAACATTGAGGACGGCGGTGAAAATAAGGATTATGACTATGGGTTTAAGGCTTTTTATAATCATTTTTGCAGGCACTCTTGATAAAAGCGCGGCAAAAACTGCGGTGAGAGCAACAACGCCGAGCGACCAGAAATTCTGGCAGAGAAATATAACAACTATCAGTGCGAAGGTCAGAATAAGCTTCATTCTCGGGTCAAGTCTGTGAAGCACTGATTTGCCGGGATAATACTGACCGATTGTGATATCTCTTATCATACCGCCGCACCCCCTCTCAGGAGAGCGCGAAGGATTTTTTCGCCCTGCTCAACGGTATAAACGTTGGCAGGCACGTCAACACCCTTTGCACGCAGTTTCGCAAAAATCTCCGTTATCTCGGGCACGTTAAGACCCATTTTGCGAAGCTCATCGCCCCTTGAATAAACTTCATCAACACTGCCCTGCATTGCAACGGTTGAATTGTTCATAACGATTATTCTGTCCGCCATGCCTGCAATATCTTCCATACTGTGGGAAACGATGATAACGGTACTGCCCGTTTGTTTTCTGTAGTTTTTGATAAGCTCAACAAGGTCTTTTCTGCCCTTGGGGTCAAGACCTGCGGCAGGCTCGTCAAAAATCAACACCTGAGGCTCCATCGACATAACGCCTGCTATTGCGGCACGCCTTTTTTTCGCCGCCCGAAAGGTCAAACGGCGATTTGCCGAGATGCTCGGGTTTGACCCCCGTAAATTCTGCGGCACGAAGCACTCTTTCTTTTATTTCAGCCTCCGAAAGCTTCATATTCTTCGGACCGAAAGCTATATCTTTATAAACAGTATCTTCAAAAAGCTGATATTCGGGGTACTGGAAGCAAAGACCGACCTTGAAGCGTGACTGCCTGAGAGTTTCTTTGTTTTTCCAGATATCCTCACCGTCAACAAGCACCTTGCCGCTGTCGGGCTTTAAAAGTCCGTTGAAATGAGAAATGAGCGTGCTCTTGCCCGAACCCGTGTGACCGATAATTCCCACAAGCTCGCCTTTTTCAATCTGAAGATTAACGTCGTTTATTGCGGCAACCTGCTGAACGGTGCCTTTTGAATAATAATGGGTAAGGTTTACCGTTTCAATAGCGTAACTCATACGGCACCTCCCAATCTGCGTGCAATTTCATCAACGCATTCGTCAACGTCAAGCACGCCTTCTTTTATGCCGAGATTATGGCAAAGCTCGGTTGCCTGAGGCACGTCAAGACCAAAACCTCTGAGCTTTTCAACCTGAGAAAAAACTTCTTTGGGAGTGCCGTCCATAGCAAGCTTACCGCCGTCAATAACAACAACTCTGTCCGCCTGCACCGCTTCATCCATAAAATGAGTAACAAGCACAACGGTTATGCCCATCTCTTTGTTGAGGCGTTTTACCGTCTGCATAACTTCATCTCTGCCCATCGGGTCAAGCATTGCGGTAGGCTCATCAAGAACAATGCATTCGGTCTGCATTGCTATTACACCTGCAATGGCAACTCTCTGCTTCTGACCGCCCGAAAGCTTATGAGGCTCTCTGTGGCGGAAATCATACATATTGACGCATCTGAGAGCATCGTCAACCCTTTTGCGGATTTCGGAAGGCTCAATGCCGAGGTTTTCGGGGCCGAAGGCAACGTCATCCTCAACAATCGTTGCAACAATCTGATTATCGGGATTCTGAAAAACCATACCGACTATACGGCGCACTTCATCTGCCTTTTCTTCGGTATCGGGAACAATCCCTTTGACGGACACCGTGCCTTTAGTCGGCTCAAGGATAGCGTTGCAGAGCTTTGCAAGGGTACTCTTGCCCGAGCCGTTGTGACCGAGAACCGCAACGAATTCACCTTTATTTATTGAAAGGCTTATATCCGAAACGGCAGGGAAGCTGTCCGCCTGAACGTCCTCATCATCGGCATCATATATAAATGTAACGTTATCGAATTCAATAATTTTTTCGCTCATAATAAAAATCCTAAAAGTTATTTGGCATTTTTGCCGAGCCATATCGCACTTGCGCCGCAGGGAAGCACTCTGCCGGACTTTGACGAAACGGGGATGCCGATTTCGTCGCTGCTTGTTGTGCCGCCGAATTGCTTCTGCACGGTTTCGCCGAGAATATATTCCATAACGCTCGGTGAAAGACCCGTTGTATATGAATTGATAAGCACCATCAGCGATTCTTCGCTCAGAAGCTGTGAACAAAGCTCAACAAAACCGTAAACCTCGTTTTCAAGCTTCCATACTTCGCCGCCGGGGCCTCTGCCGTATGACGGAGGGTCCATAATGATGATATCGTATTTATTGCCTCTTCTGATTTCTCGCTGAACAAACTTTATGCAGTCGTCAACAAGCCATCTTACGGGTGCATCGGAAAGCTTGCTTGCGGCGGCATTTTCTTTTGCCCAGAGGGTCATTCCCTTTGAAGCATCAACGTGAGTTACGCTTGCGCCTGCATTGAGAGCCGCAACGGTTGCCCCGCCCGTATAGGCAAAAAGATTAAGCACTTTCACGGGTCTGCCTGCGTTTCTGATTATATCGGCGGTCATCTTCCAGTTGACTGCCTGTTCGGGGAAAAGACCCGTATGCTTGAAGCCCATTGTTTTGATGTTGAATTTAAGTTCATCAAGAGAAATCTGCCAAACATCAGGCATCTTTTTGCAAACTCTCCAGCTTCCGCCGCCCGTATTTGAGCGGTTATATATTGCGTGAGGATTGTACCAAAGCGGATTTTCCTTCGGCGTTTTCCAGATAACCTGAGGGTCGGGACGAACAAGGATTATATCTCCCCATCGCTCAAGTCTTTCGCCGTCCGAACAGTCTATAAGCTCGTAGTCAATCCAATTATCTGCTTTTCTCATATTTTACACATCCAATCTCTGCTGGCCGGGCATTGCAATGCCGAGATGCGCATAGCCTGCGGGAGTTACCGTTCTGCCTCTCGGGGTACGGCTGAGGAAACCGACCTGCATAAGATAAGGCTCATAAACGTCCTCTATGGTAACGGCTTCTTCGCCGATTGCCGCCGCAATGGTTTCAAGACCAACGGGGCCGCCGTTATAATTCTTTATCATTGTTTTAAGAATGAGTCTGTCAATCGAATCAAGACCCAATTCGTCAATTTCCATTCTGTTGAGTGCAAGCGATGACGCCTCTTTTGTGATTTCGCCATCACACATAACCTGAGCAAAATCTCTTGCTCTTTTGAGAAGTCTGTTTGCAATTCGGGGTGTACCTCTTGAACGAGAAGCAATTTCAAGCGCACCGTCGGGGTCAATATCAATTCCGAGAATGCCTGCGCTTCGGTTAACAATGCTTGAAAGCTGATCGGGAGTATAAAGCTCCAGCCTGAGAAGCATACCGAAACGGTCACGCAGAGGAGCGCTGAGCTGACCTGCTCTTGTGGTTGCGCCTACAAGGGTAAACTTATGCAAATCAAGGCGGATTGACCTTGCCGAAGGACCTTTGCCGATAATGATATCAAGCACGTTATCCTCCATTGCGGGGTAAAGCACCTCTTCAACAGCTCTTGAAAGGCGGTGGATTTCATCAATAAAGAGAACGTCGCCTTCGTTGAGGTTTGTGAGGAGCGCCGCCAGGTCGCCGGGCTTTTCGATTGCAGGACCGCTTGTTACACGGAAGTTAACTCCCATTTCATTGGCAATGATGCCTGCAAGCGTTGTTTTGCCGAGACCGGGAGGACCGTAAAGCAAAACGTGGTCAAGCGGCTCGTTTCTGCGGCGTGCCGCTTCAATATATATCGAAAGATTTTCCTTTACTTTATCTTGTCCGATATACTCGTTCAGAGCTTTGGGTCTGAGCGAAATTTCTATATCGTTATCTTCTGCGGAGGAAAATTCGGGAGCAACAATTCTGTTTTCAAAATCAAAATCCATAATAATCCTCCTGCATTAAAAGTTCTTTGCAAGCTGTTTGAGAGCCTGCTTAATCATTTCTTCCGTTGAAAGGTTGCCGTCAAGCCTGCCGACCGCTATGCTTGCCTCGGACTTGCTGTAGCCGAGCATAACAAGAGCGTTAACGGCATCCTCACCTGCATAGCTGACGGTTGCCTTCTGTGCGGCGGCAATGTTGCCGAGAGTTTCGGAGCTTGTTGCAAAGCCGTCAAGCTTGCCCTTAAGCTCAAGCACAACTCTCTGTGCTATCTTCGGACCTACACCCTGTGCGGCGGTTATCGCCTTAACGTCGCCGCCCGCAACGCTTACCGCAAGCATATCGGGAGTAAGCTGAGAGAGAATGGCAAGTGCTGCCTTGGGACCTACGCCCGAAACACCCGTAAGCATTCTGAAGCAGTCAAGCTCATTCTTCTCCGCAAATCCGAAAAGGTCAAGCGCATCCTCGCGCACGTTGAGATGAGTAAACAGAGTCTGTACCTCACCTATGGGAGCGCACTTTCTGAGCGTGTTTCCCGTTGTAAAAAGCTTGAACGCAACGCCTGAACAATCTATTGCAACGCTGTTTTCATCGGCATAAACAACCGTACCTGTTAAGCTGTAAAACATAGTTATATCCTCTTTCAGTGAATAATGAAAAGTGAAGAGTGAAATGTTAAGGGTCTGCGACGCTTTTATATTTTATCACCGTGAGCGAAGCGAACCTATCAGCGAGCCTGCACTGTGGCAGTGGCAGATTGCCATTGCAAGGGCATCGGCGGCATCGTCGGGCTTGGGGATTTTTTCAAGGCCGAGCATCAGCCTTGTCATCTCCTGAACCTGCTTTTTCTCTGCTCTGCCGTAGCCTACAACACTCTGCTTGACCTGAAGCGGTGTGTATTCAAAAATCGGCATTTTCGCTTTCTGTGCCGCAAGCACCAGCGCACCTCTTGCCTGCGCAACGTCGATAGCCGTTTTCTGGTTTGTGTTGAAAAACAGCTTTTCAATCGCGAGTGCTTCGGGTCTGTATCTTTCAATAACCATACAAGCGCAGTCATATATACGCTCGATTCTTTCATTGAAAGGGGTGTGTGCTTCGGTTGTTATTGCACCGAAATCAAGCACCCTGAAATGGTTGTTGTTATATTCAACAACGCCGTAACCGACTATCGCATAGCCGGGGTCAATTCCCAAAACTATCATTTTTTATTGGACTCTCTTTCACGCACTACCATTCTTGTGGGCGTACCCTCAAGGCCGAAAATTTCTCTTATCTGATTATCAAGATAACGCTGATAGCTGTAATGGAAAAGCTCGGCATCGTTAACAAAGCAAACGAATGTCGGCGGCCTTGTTGACGCCTGAGTCATATAGTAAATCTTAAGGCGCTTGCCCTTATCCGAAGGCGGCTGCACTCTTGCGGTTGCATCTGCAAGCACGTCATTGAGCTTGCCCGTTGAAATACGCATTGCGTTCTGGGTATCAACAAACTTGATAAGCTCAAACAGACGGTCAAGCCTGATTTTTTCTTTAGCCGAAATAAAGATGATGGGTGCATAGGACATAAACGAGAAATCTTTCATAAGCTGTTTTCTCATACTGTCCATCGTTTTGCCGTCCTTTTCAACGGCATCCCATTTATTGACTGCGATAATGCAACCCTTACCCATTTCGTGGGCAATGCCCGCAACCTTTGAATCCTGCTCGGTAAAGCCTTCGGTTGCGTCAATCATAATAACGCATACCTGCGCTCTTTCAACAGCCATTCTTGCCCTGATGACCGAATATTTTTCTATCTGGTCATAAACACGGCTTTTACGGCGAAGGCCTGCGGTATCAATAAACACAAACTTACCGTGTTCGTTTTCAACAACAGAATCCGTTGCGTCACGGGTTGTGCCTGCGATATCGGAAACAATCATTCTGTCCTCACCGAGAACGGCATTTACAAGCGAAGATTTGCCTGCGTTGGGCTTACCGATAACGGCAACCTTTATTTCATCCTGCTCATCTTCATCCGTTTCCTCATCGGGAAGATACTTCAGCACCTCGTCAAGAAGGTCGCCCGTACCCATACCGTGAACAGACGAAACGGGAATGGGATCGCCCAGACCGAGATTATAGAATTCGTAGAAATCAGGCGGAAGTTCGCCCGGAGTATCGCATTTATTGACGCAAAGCACAACGGGTTTTCCGCTTTTCTGGAGCATGGTTGCAACTTCGCTGTCCGTTGCAACAACGCCTGAACGGATATCCGTAACAAGAATAATTACGTTTGCACTGTCGATGGCAAGCTGAGCCTGCCTTCTCATCTGTTTAAGAATAACGTCATCCGAATACGGTTCGATACCGCCGGTATCAATAAGCATAAAGTGCCTGTTGAGCCATTCGCATTCGCCGTAGATTCTGTCACGGGTAACGCCCGGTGTATCGTCCACGATTGAAAGCCTTGCGCCAACAAGCTTATTGAAAAGCGTTGATTTGCCGACATTCGGTCTGCCGACTATAGCCACAACATTTGACATTTATATCCCTCCTAACGCAGAGAGCAAATCCTCTCCGCTGCTGCCGTTTTGTGTGATTTTGATTCCCAAAATATCCGAAAGTCCGTCAACCGTCATATCGTCGAGGAACATATCCCCTTCACTTCTCAGACAGTTGGGCGGAATTATAAGCTCATCGCCCAGATCCGTGCCGCTCAATGCATCGGCAATATCCCTTCCGCAAAGCAGACCCGAAACGGTAATCATACTGCCGAGGAGCTTGTTCTTCACGGGAACAACCTGAACTTTAAGACCGTTTATTTTATCCTCCGCTTTCTTTGAAAGCTCCGAAATCAGCGGATATGCCGCTTCGCCCGTTACGACGGTAACTCTGCGGTCAAGCTGAGATATTCCGCATTCATTCAGCGCTTCTTCAAACTCGGATTTAAGCAAAGCCCACATTCCGACCCCGTTTTCAAGCTGCGGAAAACCGTTGTAATAATCCGCATCGGGCATCGGTCTTTTTGCCTTAAGATAAAATTCATCAGCCGCGTAGGCGATTATTTCGCCGTGTTCGTTTTTGAATTTTTCGTTGAAACGGTCAATTATATCTATTGTTTCGCCTGCAGTTTTTTCATTATAAGGCTCAAGCGGATAAAGACCCTCTCTGTGGTCTGAAAGACCTACCGGCACTGCCGCAATGCTCTGCACCGCAGGATAAAGTTTCGAAAGCTCACTGAGGCTGAATTCAAGCTCCCTGCCGTCGTTTATTCCGGGGCAAAGCACAAGCTGAGTGTTGAGCGTTATTCCTGCATCGGCAAACTTGCGCAGAAACCTGAGCGACTCGCCTGCTTTGGGATTTGCCATCATCTTAACCCGAAGCTCGGGGTTCATCGTCTGCACCGAAACGTTGACGGGGCTGATATGCATTTTTATTATTCTGTCAGCTTCTTCGTCGGTAAGATTCGTAAGCGTGATATAATTACCGAAAAGGAACGAAAGGCGCGAATCGTCATCTTTGAAATAAAGGCTTTTGCGAAGCCCTTTGGGGAGCTGGTCAATAAAGCAGAAAATACACTTGTTTTTGCAGTTTCTCTGCTTATCCATAAGATAGGTTTCGAATTCAAGCCCGATATCGTCAAATTCGTCTTTTCTGATAAGCACGATTTTCGATTTACCCCGAGCTGTTTTCAGCGAGAGAATAAGCTTGGTATCGTTGATATAAAAGCGGTAATCCAACACGTCGTTTATCGCATTGCCGTTGATGCTTATAAGGCTGTCGCCTGCCGATATTCCTTTTTTAGCGGCAACGCTGCCGACCTCAACCGAACTGATAATTACTGCCATACTCTCACCTGCCGATACTACCCTATTTTATAATTACAGAGTATTATAACATATATTTTTAAAAATTAATAGTAAATATTTTGTAAATTATAAAATATTTTATTATAGCTGTAAAATTCTATTGTAAAACTTATTTTTTTGGGTTAT
>JAZSBC010000095.1:0-18091 GCA_045602245.1 Acutalibacteraceae bacterium
CTCGTCGGGGAAATACTGTGCAAATCCCCTGTTATCGTGGTTGCCGCAGCACATCATATAGGGAACGTGCTCGATTATGCCTTTCATTCCCTCAAACATTGCGTTCCACTGAATTTCGTGCTGACCGCAGTTTGTGTTATCGCCTGCAGTAAGAATAAATTTCACGTCGGGATACTTCGCAAGAACATCCTTGAGAAATTTATTGAGCGATGAATAATCGGGGTTATAGTGGTCGTTATCCTTCTGATGGTCGGAAATTGCGATGAACCTGAATTTTGTGAGATTCTCTTCTTCGGTATCGAACCAGTATTCTTCGCTTCGGTTTTCCGCACTGCCGCAGGTATAGTAATATCTTGTACCGGGCTTCAGGTCTGACGGAGTAGCCCAAAAAATATTGCTTGTGCTGACGTCGCTTTTAAACGGCTTCACTATGGCGTCAACGCGCTTTTTCTCTCCGCCTTTTTCGTAGTATTCAACGTAACCTGCGGTAACGTTGCAACACATTCTCCAGGTTACCGTCATTGAAGTTTTTGCATCGCCAGAAATGCTGACCATAATATGATCGGGCTTTTCGGTTGCTAATCTGAAATTGGGTTGTCTTTCCATTTTATTTCACCTTGATTTTAAATAATCTTGCGCCGTGTGAGTTTACTTTTGCGGAGAAAACGCCGTCTGTTACGGTATATTCCTCATGCGCCCACATATCCCAAACACTGTAGTCAATTCCGCCTATTGAAATATCGCAAATATCAAAGCTGATTTCTCTTTCGGAATCATCGGTATTGAAAAGTGCAACATATTTGCAGTTTTCACCGTTGGAAGTCCAGATAATTTCGCCCTTGCCGTCGGTTTCTTCGCGTTTGAACTGCCTTGCGCCGTTTGAGTTTTTAAGCATTTCGATAAGCTCTCTGTTCTGAAGCATAGAAAGTGTGAATTCATCGTTATCGCGCAATTCGCCGCCTATCATAAGCGGTGAACGGAAGATACCCCAAAGGGTCATCATCGTTATCTGTTCATCGTGTGTAAAATACGAATAATGAATCCACTTGTTGACTTTCTGGCGCGGATTAACCTTAAGATGACCTATGGGGAGCATATCGCAGTCGGGCCATGCACCGGGCTGAACGTATTCCTGCCATTTATAACAGCGGTCAAACATATCGTGAAGCTTGCTCCATTCATCCCAGAAATCGCCTGTCATACGCCAGAGATTTGCATTCGCGGCAAGATGTTCGTGTTCGCAAACGGGAGCAGGTCCGGGCGAAAGACTGAGAACTATCGGTCTGCCGCATTTGTCAATCGCTTTGCGGAGCATTTCGATTTCTTCTCTGCCCGAATAAGGTTTATCGGGCCACATCTCGGTATTGGCGATGTCATCGCATTTAACGTAGTCTACACCCCATTCGGCATAGAGTTCAAATATCGAATCATAATATTCCTGCGCGCCCTTAGCGTGGGTAAACAAGCCGTACATATCTGGATTCCACGGGCAAATCGACGAGGGATGGGCAATATCTCTTGCAGTTACGCCTTCGCACTTGATTTTTGTGTTCATATGAGCCGCCTGCCTGGGAATGCCTCTCATAATATGAATGCCGAACTTAAGCCCGAGCGAATGAATATAATCTGCAATAGGTTTGAAGCCTTTTCCGCCTGCAGAAGAAGGAAATCTTTCGACCGCAGGAATAAGACGCGAATACTCATCCATACAAAGAGGGGCAAAATAATGATAATCGTGGCAATCGGCGGTAGGCTCTGACCACTGAATATCGCAAACGATATATTCCCAGCCGTAATCCTTAAGATATTTTGCCATATAATCGGCATTCGCCTTAAGCTCTTCTTCGTTAACCGATGCGCCGTAGCAGTCCCAGCTGTTCCAGCCCATAGGAGGAGTAAGAGCAAATTTCTTGTGCATATTTATCATCCTTTTTTGTATACTCTTATTTCGAATTCAGCCTGAGTTTCAAGTGATTCAAGTGAATTGATTTTGTTCTGATCTTTAACTCCGGTTTTGTAATAATACGGAGTCATTTTAAAAAGGTTCTGAATTTCCTCATTGGAGTCAAGGTTCAGATGTGATTTAATCTGTTTTGTTTCAACAAGTTCAAATCCGTTTATCTGAATATCGGGAACTTCATTAAGATAAGGCTCATCATAAATCGCAGCCTTGAGCCCGAGAAGATGCTTTTCAAGAGGAATAACCCTGATAAGATATCCGCCGTTTTTCAGCACGCGGTGAAACTCACCGAACGCTTCGGGTGAAAAAACGTTCAGCACCATATCAAGGCTTGAATCTGCAAACGGCAGATAAAAAAGGCTTGCAACAGCGGTTTTGACTCCGCTTTTGCGTTTTGCGGCAAATTCAAGTGCATCCTTTGAAATATCTACCCCGAAAAGTTTGGATTTTTGATCGTAACGTTCCCTGATTTCGGCAGAATAATAGCATTCGCCGCAGCCTGCATCAAGGATATCTCCGCCGTCAGGCAGATATTCAAGGCAGACTCCGCACAATGCATCGCGAAGGAATGCGTAACAGCCCGCATCAAGAAAATCTCGCCTTGCCCTGACCATAAGGCGGTCATCACCGTGACGTTTTGCAGAGGATTTCTGCGACTGCAGAAGATTCACATAGCCGAATTTTGATTTATCGAAACAATGCCCGTTTTCACACCGATAGAGCTTTTCTTCTTCGCAAAGCTCATTTTTGCAAACGGGACAGATGAAATTTATCATTTCTTTACCCTGTATTTTTCAATTTTTCTTATCATTGATCTGCCCACGTCGTGCATAAACCTCTCGCAGGCAGGCATAAGGTCATCGGGGAAGCCGTTGAGGAAATAATCGGCTTCATAAGTGAAGTTGCCTTTATAATCAATTTCGCCGAGAGCGTGAAGAATATCATCCCAATCCATCTCCGAGGTGTATGGAAGAGTGTGGCTGTCGTTGAAATTATCATTATCGTGAATATGAAGGCAGCCGAGCCTTGAACCCATCTGTCTTATCATATTGCCTGCATTATCGCCTACAAGACCGCAATGACCGAGGTCAAGGCAAGCGGTAAAATGCTCGGGATTAAGGGCATCAACATAGCGGTTGAAATCTTCTGCAACGCTGCATACGTTGGGAACTATTCTCTGAAGCTCATCGCTCCAGCCCCACATATTTTCAAGCGCAATTTTAACACCGTAGTCTGCTGCATACGGCTCAAGCTTGTGATACAGCTCCATATTCTTTTCAAACTGGTTTTCTTTGAACTGAACGGGATGCACAACGCAGATTTTTGCATCAAGCATACCTGAGATTTCAAGCGCTCTTGTAAGCTTTTCAAAAATCCAACCGTTATATTCCTCATTGCCGTCTTTTGCGGAAGGGAACGGTGCGTGAGCCTGCTCAAAAGTTACACCGTATGAATCGGCAACCTGCGCAACTCTTCTGATATGAGTTTTATAGTCTGCTGTATTAAGAATACAGTTATCGTCTTTCATATTGAACATTGAGTAATCAAGCCCGTCAAATCCGCTGTCGCAGAGAATACGGACAGCTGTTTCATCGCCGAAACGCTTTGAAAGAACCTCTGTCTGAGTAACAAGTTTCATAATTATCCCCTTTCGGATAAAGTTTATAAATTGATTATAACAAATGAAACTGAAATTCACAAGTAAATAGTTAATAATATATTAATTTTCTTCTAAATAGCAAAATTTTTATTGACTTTTGTAAAAAAAAATTGTAAATTTAAAAAAACTGTTTTGTTTTCAGGAGAGAGAAAAATGGCTAAAGCCGAATACAGGAGCGCAATCCGCTCAAAAAGCCTTATAAAAAAAGCTGTTGCAAAGCTTATTCACGAAAAAGACGTTTCAAAAATCACAATTTCAGATATTATCAGAGAAGCAGATATAAGCAGAGGCACTTTCTACGCTCATTATTCCGACGTTTCAAGCGTGCTTGAACAAATCGAAGGCGAAGAACTTCAGGCTCTTGTTGAGTTTATCGAACGCTTCGGATTCGAAAATATCATAAGCAACGTCGACGTACTCATTGAGCAGATTTGTGAATATCTTGAAAGAGATAAAGAATACTACAGAATGCTCGCCCAGTCCAACGTTCTCAACAATTATCTGTGGAGACTCGTTGAAGTTTACTATGACAGGCTTCTTGAAATCGTTTATTCACAGCAAAAAAACATTGATAAAGAAGAAGCGAACGCTTATCTCATTTACGTAACAACGGGTGCAAAAACCGTAATACTCAGCTGGCTCAACGAAGAAATTCACAGCACGCCAAAGCAGATTGCAAACGTTGTTGGCAGTCTTGTAAATCTGAATATGCAGTTTTACGCATAAGAAAAACGGTTGTCTTGATTAAGACAACCGTTAATTTTTTTACAGTCCGAAAGCGCCGGGAATAAAATATGCGATGACAGACATTATAATTCCTGCACAAAGCACACCTACCGCTATAATCGGGAGCGAATACTTAAGCCTCATATCAAGCATTGCGGCGATAAGCGAGCCTGTCCATCCGCCTGTACCCGGCAAGGGAATTGCAACAAAGGTGAAAAGGCCGAACCTTGTTCCTCTTTTAAATTTATCGCTCTTTTTCTTGGATTTTGCCTCAAGCTTCTCAACGATTTTACGTGTAAACTTAAACTTTCTAAGGAATTCAAAAATCTTTCTGATAAAAAGAAGAATAAAGGGAATCGGCAGCATATTGCCTATGAAACAAATAATAAATGCAGGAAGCCAATCAACTCCAAGAAGCTTGGCGGCAATAAGACCGCCTCGGAGTTCAAGAACGGGTAGCATTGAAATTACGAAAATTATAAGCTCTTCGGAATTTTCTCCGAGTCTCTCGCCAAAAAAGTTTATAAGAATTTCCGCAAGTTTTTCCGTCATTAAACTTACACTTCCTTATACAATATTTTGCTGAGCAAGAAAATCATGGGCATTCTGAAGGATGTTTCTGTCGTTGATAAACCTGAGAGTATCCATAGCTTTATCATAATTCAGCCACATATAGTCCTCAATTTCCTCGCGCTGAATAGTGGTCTGGGTATCGTCTGTTTTAGCAAGAAAAATAGTAACGGATTTCTCAACCCTGCCCTGGATTGTATACTCTGATTTTGAAGCAAACTGGGGAAGAATCTGAATATGAACGCCTGTTTCTTCAAGCACCTCACGGATTGCCGTCTGCTCAGGGGTCTCGCCCTTTTCGATATGACCCTTCGGGAATCCCCAATGGGTGCTTCTTCTGTTTTTGATGAGCAGATAGCGAAGCTCACCGTTGATTCTGCGGTAAACCACTGCACCGCACGAACGCTCGTAAAGACACTCAAGCTTGTAATCCCTGCCCTTTTCGGCAAAAGCGATTGCATCTTCAATCTGATAAGAGATGAAACGCATACTTTTGGGAGCTACAATATAGACTATGGGACTTCCGTCACCGCGTTTGATTGCCGCAATAACCCTGCCGTCAAAAGTTCTGACGGGATGATTTATCCCCATAATGTAGGCGCCGTGTGAGATACTGTCATATCTTTTTTTTCCTTCAATGGCGCCGAAGTTAAGCTGGTATACAAAACCAAACTGTCTGTTTACGGAGCGGATAGGGTTTGTAACCCTTACTCTGACATACTTGCCGAGCATAATACCACACCTTTCAGAAGGCTGAACGGCCCAAAACCGCATCAACCCAGAATAAATACTGAAATATTATACTAAATAAATTATTGCGTGGCAATAGTTTTAAGTAAATTTTAAAAAATTTTTATTGCATTGTATAATTGATTTGGTTCATTCACTTGATTTCTGTAAGCAGTATGTGATATTATGTATTTGTATAATTATATTTAAATAAAGCGGTGATATAATGAAAAAAATTCTTGTTGCTGATGATGAAGCAAGAATACGTCGCCTTGTTTGTGACTTTCTAAAAAATTCAGGATATGAAACGGTTGAAGCTGTCGACGGCAGGGATGCTATTGAAAAGTTCATTTCAATAAGAGGAATCGATCTTGTTATTTGTGACATTATGATGCCCGAAGCCGACGGATGGGAAGTCTGCAAAAAAATAAGAGAAACAAGCTCTGTTCCTGTGCTGATGCTTACCGCAAGAAGCCAGGAATTTGATGAACTTCATTCTTTTGAAAGCGGCGCAGATGATTTTGTTACAAAGCCGTTCAGCCCCGTTGTTCTCGTTAAAAGAGTTGAGGCGCTTATCAAACGCTCTCAGGCAAACGCCTCGGCGCAGAAGGATATAATCACCGTCAACAGCCTTGTCATTGATATTCCGGCTCATAAAATCACCCTTGGAGGTGTTGAACTTGAGCTTACGGTTAAGGAACACAACATTCTCGTTAAACTTGCCGGAAACATCGGCAGAATTTATTCAAGAGAACAGCTTCTTGACAGCATATGGGGCGTTGATTTTATCGGCGACCCGAGAACGGTTGATTCACACGTTGCCCGCCTGAGAACAAAGCTTGGTTCCTGGGGCGAAGCTCATCTCAAAACAGTTTACGGGGTAGGATACAAGATTGAACAGTAAATTTTCAAAATTCAGAATAAGCCGAATCAGAACGAAGCTTTTTGCCGCAGTTCTGGTGGTGCTTGTCGCCCTTTTCGTGCTTATCTCGGTATTCAGCACACCTATCCTTTTCAGGGTGTTTGCATTCCGTACTTACCGCGACCTGAGTGCGGTTGCAGAAAGCATAGACAGCTGCATTCCCGGCTCTGCAACATATTACTTTGATCTTAATTCAATCGCTGTCAGAAGCAACGTTGATTTTGAACTTGTCAACCCCGACGGCTCGCTTGTTTATGCATCCGCATCAAGAACATCGTCATCGGGCAGCGATCATTTTGCGTCATCAGCAGCTTCGACCGCTGAATACGTCAGCCTTCAGCCGTCGGACAGTTACCGCAATTCGGTTGATTACGAAAATTTCGAAATCCGCCGAAACCCCACTGCGAACATTGAATATTTCATTTACACTTATCCGCTTAATTCAGGCGAAACCGTTCACGTTTATTCAGAAGTGGCAGACGTTGAAAACATTGTTGACGTTGCAGGCGGCGTTTACCTTTTCATCAGCATAACGATGATTCTTATTATGACGGCGGCTTTCTACATTCTCGTTGCAAGGTTTACAAAACCGCTCGTTAAGATGAATGACGTTACCAAAGATATGGCGGCGCTGAACTTTGATATCAAATGCGCTGACTACGGTAAAGACGAAATCGGCGAACTGGGAAGAAGCATAAATATTCTTTCAACAACGCTCAACGCAACGCTGATGGACCTTAAGGATAAAAACGAACAGCTTGAAAAAGATATTGAAAGAAGGCACGCGCTCGATAACGCAAGGAAATCATTTATCAGCAACGTTTCCCACGAGCTGAAAACCCCCATTGCCATTATTTCGGGTTATGCGGAAGGTGTGTGCGCAGGCATAAGCAACGACCCTGAAGTTATCAAGGAATATTGTCAGATTATCAATGACGAAAGCCACAAAATGAACGAGCTTGTTGTTGAACTGCTTGAACTTTCAAAGCTTGAAAGCAAAACCCAGCCGTTTATGCCTGAATTTTTTGATATCGGTAAAAGAGTTCAATATCTGCTCAACCATCTTTCGCTTCAGTTTGAACAAAACGGCATAACCGTAATCAACAACATTCCCTGCCCCCTTGCCTGCTACGGCGAAGAGGACAAGATTGAGATTGTTCTTAAAAACTACATCACAAACGCGGTTTCGCACTGTTCAGGCGAAAAAAGAATTGAACTTAACTGTGTTGAGAAAGAGCATACTCTCGAAATCAGCGTTTTCAATACAGGCTCACCCATTTCAGACAGCGATATGCCGGAAATCTGGGACAGCTTCTACCGTGCGGATAAAGCTCACGGCAGAAGCGAAAACCGTTTCGGTCTCGGTCTTTCAATCGTAAAAAGCATTATGGATAACCATTCCTGCAGATGCGAGGCAAGAAACGTTGAAAACGGTGTGGTTTTCATTTTTGAAGTTTCAAAGGATACCGTATATTATGATAACAAACAGTAAAACAAAAAAAATAACGGCTTTGCTTCTTTGCTTTTGTATTCTGTTGTTCTCTGCCTGCTCCGGAGAAATCAATGCAGATATAAAAACAAAGAAGGTTGAAACGCGCAACTCGATAAGCCTGCCTTCGCAGGATGCATCAGTGCATTACGCAAAGAACGCCGATGCGTTTTCTCTTCCTGCGGCAGCGTCGGGTCTTATCAGCCTTCGCATTGACCCCGATTCAAACAGCTTTTGTGTTGTTGAAACAACAAAAAATAAACTCTGGAGCGTGCTTCCGCTTCTTAGCAACGTTGCACAAGGTGAAACTCTTCTGAGCAACGCAAGTATGGTTTCAATAACCGTAAACGGCGGAACCGATATTTATCATCTCAACTCTCAGGATAACTCGCTCGCCTTCGGCAAGGCATCATATTCGCTCCTTGAAAACGGCGCTGAATTTGTGTATGAGATATTCCCCGATGAAAAAACGGCGCAGAAAACAGAATATGAAAAAAATGACATCGGCTTCAGGCTGACCGTCACCGTCACCCTCAAAGACGGAAGTATGAACGTTAACTGCACCCATTCAAACATCACGGGCAACAAGAATGCGTTCATTGAAAGCCTTGAACTTCTTAACGGCTTCGGCTCGTTCAACGATTCGGGCAAAGATGATTTTCTGCTTGTGCCTGACGGCAGCGGCGCAATCATCAAAACCGCAATGTATGACGAATCGTTTGAACCGCTGACCTTTGCGGTTTACGGCAACGACCCGTCTGCAGAAGCAGAATGCTCGGGCGATGCGGTTATACCTGCATTCGGTATTAAACACGGCGATTCCGCTTTTGTTGCGCTTGTCGAAAAGGGCGATGCAGTTTCATTCATAAATGCCGATAAAGCAACAACCATAAGCGAATATAATAAAGTTTACCCGTCTTTCAGCATAACTCCCGTTTTGTATAAAAACAAAACAATTTATCACTCTTCAAAACAAACCGTTGATGAAGTTTCGTTGTGTTACCGCTTCCTTTCAGGCAAAAACGCAACCTACGCAGGGCTTGCATCTGCCTGCAGAGAACAGCTTATCAGAAACTCTGTTCTTTCAACGCAAAACGTTGAACTCACCGACTATCTCCCCTTCTACCTTACGCTTACGGGCGCTGCAAACAAAACAACGGGCATAAACAGACTGAAAAAGCTGACAACGTTTGAGCAAGCGCAGGATATGCTTGTGAGAATGAAAAACAAAGGCATCAACAACGTCTGCGTCAGATACACCGGCGTTTTCAGCGGCGGACTCAATTCAAAGGCAACAGAAACTTCATCCATGCTTTCGCGCCTTGGCGGTGAAGATAAGCTCGCAAGCCTTTATGAATATGTTTCTGCCCAGAAAATGAGCCTTTATCTCGATATAAACGTTCTTTCTTCATCGGGAAATTTCAACTCGGGAAATGCAATAAACATTGTTAATAAAGACTCTTCTTTCATTCCCGTAATAAGAATGATTGAATATATGAACGAAAAGCCCGAAGAAAGAAAATTCAGAAAAATTTCGGGGCTTGCAGACGTTATTTCTTCGTTTGTAAAAGATACGGAGGGATACCCCGTATCAGGCTTCTGCCTTAACGATGCAGGATATCTTCTTTATTCCGATTTTTCAAATAACGGTCTGCTCAGGCAGGATGCGGCAAAAGAAATCTCAGAATCAATCGCTCCGCTGTCAACAGGCAATTCAACGATGACCTCAAAGGGCAATTTCTATATGCTCAAAAATATTGATTCGATTATTGATATACCCTTAAGGTCAACCGTTTCCGAAAGCGGCGCATATATCTCTGTTCCGTTTATTCAGCTTGTTCTTCACGGAATTGTTGACTATGCAGGCGGTTCCGTTAACACGAGCATAAACAAAGAAGAGCTTCTGCTCAAATGCATTGAATACGGCGCCTGCCCTCATTTTGAATGGAACTACGAAAGCATAACGGGAGATACCGAAAACGATATTTTCTATTATGACAACACAATTAACGTTGCCGCCGAATTCTACACAAAGGCAAACGAAGCTCTCAACGACCTGAGAGATGCGAGAATGACGGACCATTATGAGATTGACGACGGCGTATTCTGCACCGAATACGACACGGGTTCAATGATTTACGTTAACTATACCGACAGCGACTTCACCGTACTCGGCGCGGTTGTTGAAGCAAGAAGCTTTATAAGAATTAACTAAAGGAGAAAAGATTATGCCTTATATCAGAACAACGGTAAGCAAAGAGCTTACGGCACAGAACAAAGAAAATCTCAAAGCAAAACTCGGCGAAGCAATAGCGCTCATTCCGGGTAAAAGCGAAGCCTGGCTTATGCTTGCATTTGAGGATAACGTCAGTATGTATTTCAAAGGCGACTGCTCTCAGGATTATGCATACCTTGAAGTAAGCCTTTTCGGCACAACCTCCGATGCTGCTTACGACAGACTCACCGCCGCACTCTCGGAGATTGTTAATGAAGAACTCGGAATTGACAGAGCAAATATCTATATCAAATACGAGGAAGCCGATCATTGGGGCTGGAACGGAAGCAATTTTTAAAACAGCATAAAGATTCCCCGTCAACGGATTACCGCTGACGGGGATTTTTGTTATCTGTTTTCTTTTATAAAATCAAACGGATTGAGTTTATCGGCAAAAGGCTTGATTGCAACCGCAAATTCAAACGGTTCAAATCCCCATTTGCGCTCAGGTTCAAGTTCATCATAGATGCCGTGACCTGCTCTTGCATCAATCTTATAATCGGTATAAACAACCGTATCTTCAAGAGGAACAAGTTCATCGTTATGCTTTGTTTCTTCAAGCATAAGCGGTGTAAAATGGCTTGCATTGAAGAAGAATGAGTTTTCACTCACGGGCGCAAATATCATTCCTTCGCCGTTTTCGTTGCTTACAACACCGTATTTTGAGCCGAAATGAGCGCCGTTTTCAATAGGTCTGATATACGGAACGAAATTCTCTGTTACGATTGTGTTGAACTTGCCGTAATAAGCTCCGAGATGGCGGTCTGCATAGGTTTCTGTGGGGCCTTTGCCGAAATATTCCATATTTTCGTAACCGCCCTTGAGATTGAAACGGAAGCCGAATCTGGGAAGCTGCATCTTCATCTCGGCAATAAGCTCTCTGTATTCACCGTTAAAGCCCATAACCGCACTGCCGTCGCCGTAGAATTTATAAACCATTTCGCCTTTGAGAATCGGCACAACAGCAGGGCCGCCGATTGATACGGGACAAGAAATTTTTACATAATTTTCTTCTGCGGTAACAGCTGCCGAATATGTTTTCTGAACAGCCGCCTGCATTGCCGCGCTTCTTCTGTCATCTGCATCGCCGAGCTGATTATAACCGTGAGCCTTCCAGATTTCAACCTGAGCAGGCTGCGAAAGCATTTCTTTACCGCCGCTGAGAATTGAAGCAATTCTGCCGTAAGGCTTATCAAAGGTGTAGATAACATCGCCTGATGTAATCTTAACAAATCTGTCGCCTTCTTCAACCTCGGGAAGAGCCGACTTAACGTCAGCTTTTTTCTGCTCTGCAGATAAATCAAACTGAACGAAGCCCGTTTCATAATCCGCCTCAGCCCATTTACAGGCTTCTTTGTTGCGGAATTTAAGGGTAAGGTAACAGCAATCGCTGACGGGTGCAGCATCAAAAAGAGCATATTCTTTTGTACTCTGCGGAGCAATGGCGGTATCGTCAATTCTGCCGCTGATTACGCTCTCGCCGTTAACCTCAACGTTCCATTCGATATACATATCGTCAAGGGTTTCGAAATATCTGCGGTTGAAAACACTGACCTTGCCGTTTTCATACGCTGCTTCAAAAGGCTCATAGCCTTTCTTCATATCTGCAAAACCCGGTCTGAGCGATCTGTCGGGGAAAATTACGCCGTCAATACAGCAAACGCTGTTATGAGGATAATCGCCGAAGTCGCCGCCGTAACGGTAACCCTTGCCGCCGTTTACCGAAATTGCGTGGTCTGTAAGTTCCCAGAAACAGCCGCCCCAGAGTGCGGGATATTTTCTGAACAAATCGCAGTGGGCATGGATGTTACCCGTTGACATTGAGCAACAGAATTCACAGAAATAGAACGGCTTCTTTGAATTCTTGTTTTCGCAGTATTCGGCTGTATATTCAAGAGAGGAATACATTCTGCTCTCAACGTCGGAAATATCGCTGTAATTCTCACCTATCGGCACTGCCTTGAATTCGAGATGAGCATTTTCATAATGAATAATCGCCTCGGGATTGCGGCTCTTTATATATTTGCCCATAGCTCTGTGGTTTTTTCCGCAGCCCGATTCGTTGCCGAGCGACCACATAATAACGCAGGCATGGTTTTTATCTCTTTCAAAAAGCCTTTCTGCTCTGTCAACATAAGCAGGCTCCCATTCATCGTCGGTTGAAAGCTTCGACCAACGCATCCAGTCCCAGGTATCGCGGTATTCAAAGCCCATACCGTGAGTTTCGATATCGGCTTCATCAACAACCATAAGTCCGTATTCATCGCAGAGTTCAAGGAATCTCGGGTCGTTCGGATAATGGGAAGTGCGCACCGTGTTGCAGTTGCCCTGCTTGATGATATGAATATCACGAATCATATCGTTCATATCGCAGTAATAACCCGTTTCAGGGTTTGAATCGTGGCGGTTAACGCCGTAAAGCTTGATAGGCTGATTGTTGACGTAAGCAACGTTGCCCCTGAATTCAATCTTCTTGAAGCCCACTTTGAAAGGAATCACTTCACCTTTGCAGGCAATAATCAGAGTATAAAGCAAGGGCTTTTCACTGCTCCAGAGTGCAGGCGATTCAACGGAAATATCCATATCACCGTTACCGCTTGCAACAACCTCGCCGCAAGGCGCAATGAGTTTATATTCATAATCGTATTCACCGATTACGTCGGCTGAAATTCTGCCGCTTGAAAAGTCGGATGAAAGAGCCGTCCTGATATAAATATCTTTGATATCGCTGCTTCTCTCAAGGATATAAACCTCTCTGAAAATGCCCGAAAGGCGGAAGAAATCCTGATCTTCAAGATAACTGCCGTCACACCATTTTACAACAACAACGTCGATTATGTTTTCGCCGTCAACGAGCAAATCGGTTATATCAACCTCGCTTGTATTGTGGCTTACCTGACTGTAAGCGGCAAAAACGCCGTTGATATAAAGATAGAAGCAGGAGGCAACGCCTTCAAAGTTTATGCAATACTTTTTGCCGTTTTTCTTTTGAATATTAAATTTTTTATTATAATGACCTGCAGGATTTTCATCAGGCACGTGGGGAGGGTCAAGCGGAAAAGGATAAAAAAGATTGCTGTAAAGAGGCACGTCGTAGCCCTTGCCGAGCTGAGTCTGCCAGCATTTGGGCACGGGAATTGTATCGGTAAACCGAGCATTGAGAAAATCTTCACCGATATCCTCAAATGAGTTATAGAATTTGAAATTCCACTCACCGCAGAGCGAAATAAGATATTCCGATTTATCTCTTACGCCCGAGAGTGCGGCTTCTTCGTTCTGATAGGGAATAAAATATGCTCTGGGCTTTTCGCAGCCGATATGAAGGCTTGACAAGTCCTTATGATAAGCTTTGATTTTCATATTTTCCTCCTGCGCTTTACTTTTTAAAGTGTTAAGTTATTTATATCACAGACACACCATTTTTTCAAGACAAACAACGAATATTTATGTTATAATTCACACTTGAAATCCGAATATATTTGGATTATACTTTATAGTATATTCAGATGGGAGAAAGATAAAAATGAAACAAAAAAATACAATAAGAATTGTATCGGCAGCGCTTTTTGCGGCAATCGTCTGCATTGCAACGTTCGTTGTAAAAATACCCACACCGCAGGGTTTTTACAATCTCGGTGACTGTTTTGTTATTCTCTGCGGATGGTATCTCGGCCCCGTTTACGGCACACTTGCCGCAGGAATCGGCTCCGCACTCGCTGACGTTATTTCGGGTTACGCTCAATATGCGCCTGCAACGTTTGTTATAAAAGCCCTGATGGCTGTTGCGGCATATTTTATTCTGAAAGCTTTGAAAAGCAAAAAGTTTTTATCAAAATTCACAAGCGGAATCGCCGCGGAAGCAATTATGATTCTCGGATATTTCGCCTATGAATCAGTCATACTTTCATACGGATTTGCGGCGGCAAGCAACGTTTTATTCAATGCTGTTCAAGGCGTGGTAGGGTTTGCGGCGGCGATTGCGGTTTCGGCTGTTATTGACAGAAGCAAAACTCTCAGTTCATTTTTCAAGAGGTAATAAATATGAAAAAAATTTATATTCAGGCACAGAATGCCGCAAAGGAACTTTTAGAAAAGGCTGAAATCAACAGCGGTGACGTTGTTGTTATCGGCTGCTCAACAAGCGAAGTTATCGGCGAAAAAATCGGCACAAGCGGTACGGTTGAAGTTGCTCAGAATATTTTCGACGGGCTCGATTCCGTATTTTCAGAAAAAGGAATTTATCTTGCGGCACAATGCTGCGAGCATCTCAACAGAGCCATTATCATTGAAAAAGAAAAAGCGGATATGCTCGGGCTTGAAAGAGTATGTGTTGTTCCGCACCCTCACGCAGGCGGCTCGTTTGCAACGGCAGCTTACCGCACAATGAAAAACCCCGTTGCGGTTGAAGAAATCAAGGCTGATGCAGGCATAGATATCGGAACAACCCTCATCGGTATGCATCTTAAAAGAGTTGCAGTTCCCTTAAGACTTGAAGCCAACGCCATTGGCGAAGCCAAGCTTTCCGCCGCGAAAACAAGGCCCAAATACATCGGCGGCGAAAGAGCTAAATATGAGTAAAAGAAAAGCAGGAGCAAGCTCCTGCTTTCTTTTTTTTCAGCCTATCTCAACTTAGCCTGAAAATCTATTCTCATTTTGAAAACAATGCTCTGAAAACAACAAGGAATCTTGATATAAACATATCAAAGAAGCTGTTAAGCGGAACAACGTTAACGTCGCTGCGTGTTTTTGTTTCTTCAAGACCGCATCTGAGGCAGACTCTTGTGCTGATTTCTTCGCCGTCTGAATTCTTTTCAAATGCACTCCATCCGCCGAAACCGTGACCGGTATGATAAACGGTATGCTCACTTTCAACCTTGCCACACTGTGAACAGTATACTGTTTCTATGCCGTCTTCGGTACAAATCGCACCGTCTGTTCTCGAAACGTTCTGATGATTGCATTTTGTGAAAGCCTGAACATAAACGTTGTGCACTTCATTTTCAGCTGCAGTTTCCCAAGAGGTTACTCTTTTCGGATTATAGTTCAGATAGCTCTCGCCCGCTCTGCTCGAATATGACTGATATTCAACCGTATTTTTTTCAACGGGAACAAAGGTTGCGCTCTGAAGAGTGTTCTTATATTCAACAACAACCGAAAATCTTTCGCCCGGTTCAAGAGAAACCTCGTCATCAAGATAAACCGTATGATAGCCTTCTCTGTCAATAAGCAATTCTTTTGTTGAGGCAAGAGTGCCTTCAACGGGAGTTGTATAGCCATCGGGAAGATTCTTATATACCGTAATTATCACTCTGTTGCCTGCGCCTGCTGTTGAAACGCCTACTGCATCAAGAGTTTCATATCCGCCGCTTGTGAAAACGTTAGCCGCCTGCATTGAACCGTATGCGCCGACCGCGCTGTTCCATTCAGAACCGTTATAAGTATAGTTTTTATAGCAGTTTTCTGTTGTGCGTGCGGTAAAGCCTGCAATGTAGCTGAAAGATGCATCATTATATGATATCATAAAGTAGCCGTCATCGCCCCAGTTTGTACCCCAGCTGTTTTTACAAATCCATGCACCGTCTGCCGAGGGAACGTCGTTGAAGTTTTCGGCAGAATAGTTATCATCCCAGCCAACAATAACAATCATATGGCTGATTGAATATTTTTCAGGGCAATTATAAGCAAAAGTGTTTTTGTTATAGTATTTATCGTTATAATGGAAAGCTGCCGAAACCGAACCGTTTTCTGTTATCCACTGTTTGATATCTTCTGCTGTTTCGAGCTTCTGAGCCGATTCAAGAACAACCCCTGCCGAGGTGTTGTATCTGTCGCTCTCATCATAGTTGCCCATCGCCGAAATATTGCGGGGATATGCAGGGAATTCGCTTTCGTCTGCTACGCCTGACCATCTTGCAAGCGTTGCGGCAGCTCTTTTCCAGTTTCCGCCGTAATAGAAAGGCTCTTCAAGATCATAGCCGTCGCCATAAGCGAGGTCGTTTGTATCCTGCGCAAGTCCCTTGCCCGTAAACCAGGTAAGATGCGCTTCCGAATAATCGGCGGTGTCTGCGGTTTCATAGCCGTTTATAACGCTGCTTGTTTCCAGCATACTGATGCTTGAATATGCCCAGCAGTTTCCGCCTGAACCCTGATACTTAACGTCGGTAACGTAACCGTAATCTCTTGAGTCATAATTTGAAGGAAGCACCGACTGTGTAAATAACTGTTCACCCGTTTCAAAAACAACCTCATTGCCGTTTTTATCAACATAGCGGTAATTCTGATATCCGTATTCGCTCGGAGAATCAGTTTCAACGTTAATTACCAGACGTTCCTCTGCGGCATATGCAGGAACTGCAGCCGATAATGAAAGAACACCCACCGTTGCCGCGATGATTATTGACGTTGCCTTTTTGATTGTTTTTTTCATATATGTCATCTCCGTTTCTTTTGCCTTTCACCTATAAGACGATTGCAATTACGGTTTGGTTTGGCATTTTTGAAAAAATTTTCAAAAAAATTTTTGATAACCCAAAATAAACGGTCTGTATATAATATAAATAGGAAGGACAGGCAAAGCTGAAATTTTTTGCTCCCCGATTTCAAAAATATGTTTATTTTGCCTGCAGCAAGCCAAAAATAATTATGAAATCCTAAGGAGAGTGATTATTTTGACCGTTAAACGGGGAGAAATTTATTATGCGGACCTGAGCCCCGTAATAGGCTCAGAGCAAGGCGGAACAAGACCCGTTCTGATTGTTCAGAACGACGTGGGCAACAAATTCAGCCCCACGGTTATCGCCGCCGCAATAACAAGCCAGAGATTCAAAACAAGCCTGCCCACACATATCAGAGTCAATGCTGACGGGTGCGGACTTGCGAAGGATTCGATTGTTCTGCTTGAACAGGTACGTACACTTGATAAAAAAAGACTGCGTGAAAAAATGGGAATTCTCGATGAAACAGATATGCTCAGGGTAGACAGAGCCCTTTCCGTAAGCCTCGGTATCGGGGCGGAGTAAAACACTTAATATTCTTTTGAAAACAAAATGCAGGGCGGGATGACCACATCCCGCCGTTATTTTTTATCAACAAATTTTTTGTTTTTTTCATCAACAAATTTTTTGATATATCCGATTTGTGTCGGCATAATATTCTCGGGCAAATCATTCAACTTGAAAAATCTTAATTCTCTGCTTTCTCCGTCATGCTTTAATTCACCGCAAAACTCATTTATCTCATACACTATATCCGTATAATAAACCTCATCTTTGTTCGGGTATATCATATAAACATTGGCTTTTATGTCAAACAATTTTGGATTGGTAATATCCAGATTGGTTTCTTCTTTTATTTCTCTTCTTAACGCCTCTTCCAATGTTTCACCAAGCTCAATAGCGCCGCCCGGCGTACACCATTCACCCGTGTCGGTTCTTTTTTCCAATAATATACCTTGTTCTTCATTATATAATATTCCCATTGCGGCAACAGCCATAATCGGTGCGTGACCTACATATTTTCTCATTTCTTTTATGTAACTCATTATTGATATCTCCTTTTTTGCGGGCAACCTTAAGTCGCCCCTAAATTATAATTTGTGAAGATCAAAACAAAACCCACTGCGAAACGCAAATTTCACAGTGGGTTATTCATTATTTAACGGGGATAAGCTTTTCTTTGCCGCCCATATAAGGACGGAGTGCAACGGGAATATTCACGCTGCCGTCTTCATTGAGATTGTTTTCAAGGAATGCAATAAGCAT
>JAZSBC010000096.1:0-3375 GCA_045602245.1 Acutalibacteraceae bacterium
TTGACGGTGATTACAGACTTATTACAAGCGAAAATGATTTAGACAAACTTAATGAAAACAGTTTTGATATTGTGATTTGTCATAATGTTTTGGAATACGTTTCAAATCCGATTGAAATATTAAATGAGATAATAAAGTTTCTTAAACCGAACGGTTTTCTGTCAATAGTGAAACACAATCTCAAAGGTAGAATACTTGCACAGGCTATTTTCAGCGATGATCCTGCCGGTGCATTGAGTTTGTTGAACAGTCAATCTGATAACGGAAATAACCTTTTCGGCAAAAGGGGAACATACGACAATGATATGCTTCTGAATTTTGCTGAAAACAACGGTTTTGAATGTCAAAACATATTTGGAATAAGAGCTTTCTTTGCTATGTCAACTAATTTTGAGATAAAATATACCGATGAATGGTATAAGAGTATGCTCGAACTTGAAATGCAAACGTGTAATATTGATGAATACAAGAATGTCTCGTTTTTTCATCATCTGATATTTAGAAAGGTATAATGGCTTAATATGACATTAGAATCTTTAGTTATTAATTTCAGAAATGCAATTGAAGCTGCCAAAGATAATAATGAACAAGGCAGATTTTTTATTAAATTTCCTGCAGGACAGTGTGGATATACAAGTGATATGTTATCTCAATATTTAATAGATAATGGATATGAACCTATAACATATGTAAACGGAACTTATTATGGTGGTAGTTGGGAAGATATATATTCTCATACTTGGCTTGTTGTAGAAAATAAAATTATTGATATAACTGGCGATCAATTTAAATATCATAAGATGCCATTAACAAATGATGTTCCAATTTATATTGGAGCTATGACAGATTTTTATCGTTTATTTGAAGTTGATCATAGAAATAAGCACGAGCATTTTGGTATTGATAGGAAATGGATAAATTACTCTGAATTAATGGATTGGTATAACATTATTAAAAAATACTTGTAGCTTATATTTAGCGTGATATTATTTCTGCAATATAATGAGAGAATAATGAGCAAAACAAAAAGAGCTAACTGACTATAAAAATCAGTTAGCTCTTAACTTTTAGATAATTCAGATGTTGCCAAAACGTTGCCACGGAGCATTTCCGAAACCTCAAAACTAAGGCATATCAATGCTTCCAACGTTTGGATGTATTATTCCCACTCGATTGTGCCGATGGGCTTGGGAGTGAGGTCGAGAAGAACACGGTTGATGCCTTCAACCTCGTGAGTGATTCTGTCTGTAATCTTATGAAGAACAGCATAGGGAATTTCTTCGATTGTTGCTGACATTGCATCTGTTGTGTTAACTGCGCGGATGATTGCGGGCCAGCCTTCATATCTCTTGCTGTCTCTTACGCCGACGCTCTTGAAATCGGGAACGGCAATGAAATACTGCCAAACTTTTTCTGCGAGTCTGCAATTATCAAATTCTTCACGAAGAATAGCATCGGCTTCGCGAAGAGCGTGAAGTCTGTCGCGAGTGATTGGACCGAGACATCTTACACCGGGACCGGGAGCGGGGAACGGGTGACGATAAACCATGGCGTGGGGGAGACCGAGTGCTTCACCGACAACTCTTACTTCGTCTTTAAAGAGAAGTTTAACGGGTTCTACAAGTTCCATTGCCATTTCTTCAGGAAGACCGCCAACGTTGTGATGTGCCTTAACTCCGTCAGATTCAAGAATATCGGGATAAATTGTACCCTGAGCAAGGAATGAGATCCCTTCAAGCTTTGCTGCTTCTTCATCGAATACTTTGATAAATTCGTTGCCGATTATTTTTCTTTTTGTTTCAGGTTCCGCAACGTCTTTAAGGAGATCAAGGAATCTGTCTGTTGCATCTATATAAATAAGGTTTGCATCAAGTTCCTTGCCGAAAACTTCAATAACCTGCTCACTTTCACCTTTGCGCATAAGTCCGTGGTTGACGTGAACACATACGAGCTGTTTGCCGATAGCCTTTATAAGGAGGGCTGCTACAACTGATGAATCAACACCGCCTGAAAGAGCAAGGAGGACTTTTTTATCGCCAACTTGAGCGCGAACTTCTGCAATTTGCTCTTCAATGAAAGCGTTTGCAAGTTCGGGGGTTGTTATACGTACCATTGATTCGGGTCTGACATTACTGCTCATTTTTATTTCCTCCTTAAATCAGTTAGTGTAATTATCAAAATAGCCCTGAACGAGAACAACAGGAGTGCCTTTGTCACCCGAACCGCTTGTAAGGTCGCAGAGTGAACCGATAAGATCGGTAAACTGACGGGGAGTTGTTCCCTGAGATGACATATCGCCGACAAGGCTGCTGCCGTCTTTAGATTCAATTTTCTTTGAGATAGCTGCTTTAAGCTCATCACCGCTGAGATCTTTGAAGTCGTTATCCGCAAGATATTTGAGCTTAAGTTCATTGGGGGTGCCCTTAAGACCTTCAGTATAAGCAGGGGATACGCAAGGATCGGCAAGTTCCCAGATTTTTCCCTGAGGATCTTTGAATGCGCCGTCGCCGTATACCATTACTTCAATGTGTTTACCGCTGGCTTCAATAAGAAGTTCCTGAGTTCTCTTTACAAAAGGATAACAATCTCTGGGGAAGAGCTTGATTGTATCTTCTGTAGATTTATTTGAACCTAAAAGCCCGAAGTTTTCATTAAAGCCATTACCGTCAACAGATGATGTGAGAATATCATCAAGACCACATACGGTTTTTGCACCTGCTGCTTTGAGAAGACGCTTTGTTCTTGCTCTTGTATGAATATCGCAGGTAAGGATGCAGTCAGCATAATCAAGAATGCTTTTTGCCTGATTAGCAAAAATGATTTCGCATTCCGCACCTGCTTCTTTTATTATATTTGAATAATAATCAACGTAGTCAACACCTGTAAATTCGTGAACGTTTGCACCGAAAAGTTCACGGTATTTTTCGAGTGAAAGTACGTCGCTGTAGGGATTAATACCTGCATCATCAAGCTGGTCATAGGTTAACAGATGATTACCGACCTCATCGCTGGGATAGCTGAGCATAAGAACAACTTTTTTTGCACCCATTGCGATACCCTTAAGACAAATTGCAAAACGGTTTCTTGAGAGAATAGGGAAAATAACGCCGATTGTTTCACCGCCGAGCTTTGTTCTAACGTCTTTTGCGATAGCATCAACTGTTGCGTAGTTGCCCTGGCTTCTTGCAACGATTGATTCAGTTATGGCAACAACGTCTTTGTCACGAAGCTCGAATCCGTCGCACTTTGCTGCATCAATAACGCTGTCGCAAACGATCTGCGCAAGATCATCGCCTTCACGAATGATGGGGCAGCGGATACCTCTTGAAATTGTGGCTGTTTTTCTTTCCATTTTTAAGGCCCCCTGCGTAAGTC
>JAZSBC010000097.1:0-37376 GCA_045602245.1 Acutalibacteraceae bacterium
TTATGAACCCGACCACCCTACCGCCGATGAAAACGGCTTCCGTCAGGATGTTATTGATTTAGTAAAAAAGCTGAATGTTCCTGTTGTCCGCTACCCCGGAGGTAACTTTGTTTCAGCCTATAATTGGGAAGATGGTGTCGGTCCTGTTGAAAACCGTCCAAAAAGACTTGATTTAGCCTGGGGCACAACCGAACCTAACCTTTTCGGTACAAATGAATTTCTTAATTGGTGTAAAAAGGCAAATGCCGAATGTATGATGGCGGTAAACCTTGGAACAAGAGGCGCTGAAGAAGCAAGAAATATTGTTGAATACTGCAACCATAAATCAGGCTCGTACTGGTCAGATTTAAGAATTTCCCATGGAGTTAAAGACCCACACAATATTAAATTATGGTGCTTGGGTAATGAAATGGACGGCGGTTGGCAGATGGGAGCAAAAACAGCTACAGAATATGGCAGAGTTGCTCTTGAAGCCTCAAAAATGATGAAATGGACCGACCCGTCAATCGAAACCGTGCTTTGCGGTTCATCGAGCAGAAACTCACCCACATTCGGCACCTGGGAAGTTGAAAGCCTTGATATTGCTTATGACAGCATTGACTACGTTTCACTTCACCAGTATTACGGCAACTGGGAAGACGATGCGCCCACTTTCCTTGCAAGAAGCCTTGAATTCGACGATTTCATTTATTCCGTAATCTGCGCCTGCGACTACGTTAAGGCAAAAAAACGTTCAAAAAAGACAATCAACCTTTCTTTTGACGAATGGAACGTATGGTATCATTCCCACAACGCACCTTTCGATAAATGGAGCATAGCCCCTCCCCTGCTTGAGGATATATATAATTTTGAAGATGCGCTTCTCGTAGGCTCGCTTCTAATAACCCTTCTCCGCCATTGCGACAGAATCAAAATTGCCTGCCTTGCCCAGCTTGTAAACGTTATTGCGCCCATTTTCACCAAAACAGGCGGCGGAATTTTTGAACAGACAACCTATTTCCCGTTTATGCATCTTTCAAACTACGGCAGAGGCTGTGCGCTTCTTCCGCTGATTGACTGCCCAAAATATGACTGCCTGGCATTCACAGACGTACCCTATATTGAAAGCATCGCAACCTATGATGAAGAAAACGAGGAAATGACTGTATTCTGCGTCAACAAAAGCCTTGACGAAAGCGTTGTTCTCAACGTTAATCTTATGGATTTTGACGGATACAAGCCCTTTGAATTCATTTCAATGGACGGCTACGATAAGAAAGCAGTCAACACCTTTGACGCAGTTAACGTTAAACCGCATAACAATCCCGTTCCCGCGCTTGACGGCACAGGCCTTGAGGTTGAACTCAAGCCCTTCAGCTGGAACGTTATCAGACTCAAAAAATAACTATGAAAAAAATAATGTTCGTATGCCATGGGAATATATGCCGAAGCCCGATGGCAGAGTTTATACTCAAAGATATGGTAAAAAGAAAAGGGATTGCCGATGAATTCGTTATTGCTTCATCGGCAACAAGCACCGAGGAAATATGGGGAGATATCGGCAACCCCGTTTATCCGCCTGCAAAAGCGGAACTCGCCAGGCACGGAATTTCCTGCGACGGCAAGCGTGCCGTTCAGCTGAAGAAAAGCGACTATGACAAATACGACCTTTTCATCGGAATGGACAAAATGAATATCCGCAATATGTACAGAATTCTCGGCGATGACCCCGAGAACAAAATCCGCAAGCTGAAAGATTATACCGATGGCGGCGACGTTGCCGACCCCTGGTACAGCGGCAGATTTGACGTTACCTGGCGTGACGTTTACGACGGATGCAAAGCGCTTCTCAACAGCATAACGGAATAAGTCAGGACCTCCGGCTAAGCCGGAGGTCCTGACTTAAAATCTGAACAAGCCGAAAATTGCATCTATAATTTTATTAAAAATTGATACAATGATTTCAACAAAGCCTGCATCCTCTGCAGGTTCTTCGGGTGATACGGGTTCAGAACCGCTTTCCGTATCCTCAACGGGCTTTTCCGCTTCTTCAAGCACTTCCGAACAAACCTTGCATTTTTTCACAAGCTTATCGCCCGAATCCTCCCATTCGCCCTCAACGTGGCCTGCGGGCATAACGGGTACGTTATAATAATGACCGCATATGCAGACAAACTTATCGTTTACGGTTTCGGTGCATTTTGCCTTATAATTTGTTTCGTTGATATATGAATGGTTGTGAAATACTCCGTTGAAATAAAGATTGCCGCTTATTTCAGGCATATCTGCAGCCGCTTTTCCCACGGTAAACGTTATTTTTGCCCAGTCTTCCGCTTCGCCTGCGTAGTAAATATTGCCCGCTTTGATTACCGCATCAATTCCGATGGACTGAACGCTTTTCGGAATATATAATTCTTCAAAATTTTCGAATCTGTAAAATCCGTTTACGGTTGTTACGCCCTCTTCAATTATAACGGTTTTTGCATATAAACCATCAGGTTTGAGCGGCATATCTCTTGTGCCGTACATAGGACCGCTTCCGCTTATTGTGACGGTTCTGTTTCTTTCGCTGTACGCACTTGTTACGTTCTCGCCGACCTTACGGATGGTTATATTATCGGGTTCAAGAATTTCAAGCTCTGTGAAAGTTTCATATCCGCGGTATGCAACGGTTACCCTCGCCGTGCAGGGAGATGATGAATAAAATTTGCCGATAATCATTTCGGACAAATCATCAAAGATGCGATCCGTGCCGTCGCTCATTTCAAGATTAAGCGCAAAGCCCGTCATATCAAGCTCTTCGCCGATTTCATACCGAGTTTTTTCGGGCATTGATGCAACGGAAACGGATACGATATGCGCTTCTTCGGGCTGATTGAAATAAACCTTTGCCCTCGGTATTGAACAATACGGATATTCGGTCACGGGCATTGCTCGGTAGCTTTCTTCGGAACCCGTATAATAAATCTCTTTGATGTTTACGCAGTCGTCAAACGCCATACTGTCGAATTCACAGCCCTCATAAATTTTCAGCGTTTCAAGGTTTTCACAGCCAATAAAAACCGATCTGTCGATTCTTGCGTTTTTGCTTCTGAATTCAACACTTTTCAAAGCCGTGCAATTTGAAAATGCATTTCCGCAAATTTCATTCAGATTTCCGTGAAAAACGACTTTTTCCAACGTCCTGCAATTCGTAAATGCAAGCCTGCCTATGCTTCTGAGCCTGTACGGCATCTCTACCGCTTGGAGTTTATCGCACAAATTGAATGCATAATCGCCGATCACTTCAACGGTATCGGCTATTTCAACCGTTTCAAGGTTTCTGCAGCCGTGAAATGCATCCTGCTCTATACGGGTTACTCCGTGTTCGATAACAATGCCTTTGATTTTGCTTTTCAGGTTGTGCCAGGGATATCTTCTGTTTGAGCTGTAGATGTTGTCATAAACGGTCAGAATACCGCTTTCTTCATCCATAGACCATCCGTGCAGGTCATCATATGCCGTTGCGGAAACACCCAACGGGATAAGCATTGTTACTGCAAGCAGAATTACGATTGCGCGTTTAATAAAATTTTTCATCTTCAGTACTCCTTTTAAATTTTATTTATTTGAGAATGATTTCCGTGCAAACCGTCAGAATATCTTTCTCAGCTGAAGCCAGTTCGTTATAATGGTCGTAAGTAACAACCGATACGCCGAGATGAATGAGAAGTGTTACGGCAAAAAGTATTGCGAGCGAACGTTTTGATAAAAAGTTTTTCATTTTTAAAACCCCTTTTATGTTTTGTCAAAGACCTTTTTCTTTGCCCTTTCACCCATTAGACGGGCGTTTTTTCATATCGGTTCATTATTTTTTGAAAATTTTTCAAAAAATTTTTCCGAGCCGTATAAAAAGCAAAAAAGCATAGCTTCCGCTATGCTTTTTCAATAAACTGAATATTTACCGTTTGAAATTGTATTTTACGTTTCGAGAAAGAATCGCTTCGTTTTCGCCTCCGATTTCAACCGCATCCCATTCGGCTTCGGTAACCTTATCAAGCTGAACTTCCGCAATTCCGTTACATTCGGCAAAAGCGCCGTTCTCTATTTCTGAAATCTCGCCCTCAAAAACAACAGTTTTAAGATTTGTCACTCTGTTGCACACGTCTGCCGAAACCACGGTCACGCCTTTGCCGAAAACGAACTTCGTCAGCTTTTCGTTGTGTTCAAAAGGATAATCGTTGCCAAGAAGAGTCGGCCAGACCGTGCAGTCGTTCGAATTGAAATAAACCGTTTCAAGGTTTTCGCAATTATTGAACGCACCCGAATTGATTTCTCTGACAGACTGCGGAACCGTAATACTTCTGAACGATGAACAGCCGTTGAACGCATCGAAATCAATTTTTTCAAGGCTGTCGGAAAATTCGGGTTCTTTCAATGAAGCGCAGCCAAGAAACGCTTCGCTTCCGATATATGCAACTTCAGAAAAATCAATTTCTTCAAGTTTGGCACAACCGCTGAAAGCACCGCTTTCGATCACCGTAACTTCATCAAGAAAAACAACCTTTTCAAGATTTGTCACTCGGGTACACACGTTCGCTAAAACGGTGGTAACACCTTTGCCGAAAACGAATTGCGTCAGCTTTTCATTATGTTCGAAGGGATAGTCGTTGCCTAAAAGCATCGGCCATACCGTGCAGTCGTTCGAATTGAAATAAACCGTTTCAAGGTTTTCGCAATTATTGAACGCACCCGAATTGATTTCTCTGACGGACTGCGGAATCTCAATTTTTTCAAGCGATGAACAGCCGTTGAACGCATCGAAATCAATTTTTTCAAGGCTGTCGGAAAATTCGGCTTCTTTCAATGAAGCACAGCCAAGAAACGCTTCGCTTCCGATATCCTTAACGGCAGAAAAATCTGTTTCTTCAAGGCTGATGCAATTTCTGAAAGCACCTGCGCCGATTACCGTAACGTCATCAAGAAAAACAACCGTTTTCAGATTCGGCAAATCTCCGCAGATATAGTTCGGTATCTTCGTTACGCCTTCGCCGAAAATAAAATTAACCAGTTTCTCATTATCGGCAAACGCATAATTGCCTGTAAAAACGCCCCTCGTCATTACGCAGTCGTTTGAATTGAGCCATACCGTTTCAAGATTATCGCAGTTATTGAAAGCCTGATCGCCGATTTCCGAAACAGTTGACGGTATTTTAACCGCCGTCAGCGATGAACAGCCCTCAAACGCGCCGTCGCCGATTTCCACGATTTCTTCTCCGTCAATTTCTTCGGGGATTTCGACGTTACCCGATAAATCAGGCGAAAAATCAACTATTACGCCGTTCTGAAGAACTATGGTATCCGCCGTTGCGGCCGCCCATTCTATTTCTTCATAGAACGGAACATTCAGACTGCTTACAACCGCAACGGTTCCTATACCTGCGCCCGTTGCAACCGCTACTGCCGAAACGCCTGCAACAACTTTTTGGGCTGTGGTCATAGCCGCAACCTTTGCGCCTATGCCGCCCGTAGCGGTAGCGGCGGATGTTGCCGTGGTTGCCGCGGCTGTGGTTGCTGATACCGCCGAAACTCCCGCAAACACCTTTGCCGAAGCGCCGCTCGCTGCGAACACCGAACCGACGGCACCCGAAGCATTGCGGAGCGCCCAGATAACAACGCCGATGGGTGCAACGCTGAAAGCAGACGTGATTCCCCTCTTTGCAAATTTCTCTTTCAGATCCTTGCGTGCCGAAAACAGCCTTGTTTTAACCGTGCCTTCAGGGATTTCAAGTGTTTCCGCAATTTCGCCGACGCTCAGTTCTTCAAAATACATCATCAGAACGCAGGCTCGTTTTTCTTCGCTAAGTTCGTCGAGAACTTCCATAACCGTTTTCTGCAACTCGCTCTGGTCAAGATTGCTTTCGGGGCTGAACTCGGTATCCTCATCGGGAATAACCTCAAAAGCCTCGTTTTCATCCGCCTCAAAGACGGTCGGTTTTTTCTTTTTCAGAAAATCCTTGCTCTTATTGGCAACAATCTGATTGAGCCAGCTTGAAAAACTCTCGGGTTTATCAAGCTCATTTATTTTGGAAAGCGCCTTAACGTAGCTTTCCTGCAGAATATCCTCAGCATCGTGATCGTTCTTCAAAAATTCAAGTGCAACAAAATACGCTCTTTTATTCGTCAGGTTATAAAGCTCACTGAATGCCGATTTATCGCCGCCTTGCAGCTTTATGACAAGTTCTGCAATTCTTTTTTTATCAATTTCCATTTCTTCACCGCACCGATTTTGATTCTTTTATTATAACATTATATATTTGTAAGTTCAACATCAAATAACACCGAGCGATGTTATTTCAAAATGTTGACTAAACGGAATAATTTTTATATTATATATTCATAGTTCAGAAAGAGAGGAATTCAAATGAAATATACGATTTATCTTCTGATGAAAAAAGGAATATCGGCATTTATGGCGGCGGTTATGTCGCTCGGCATCTTCGGCGGCAATGCTCCCGAAGAACCTTCAAGACCTGATGCAAACACCGTCACCGCTTACAGCGCAGCCGATGCCGACTATACTCTCGGCATTGATGCAGGCGACGAAATTCACGATATCAGCGATTTGCTTTTCGGTGTTTTCTTTGAAGATATCAACTTTGCGGCGGACGGCGGACTTTATGCCGAAATGGTGATTAACCGCTCGTTTGAATTCACTGAAATCGCCGCAAACGATGCTCTTCACGGCTGGAATACCGTCGGCAGCGCAGAGGTTGAGGTGAAAGGTGAAAACGGTCTGAACGAAAACAACACGAATTATATTGTAATAAATAATAATTCCGAAATTCCCTCGGGCATTGCAAACGTCGGTTTCCTTGACGGAATGTCGGTTGAAAGCGGCAAAAACTATAAATTCTCCGTTTACGCAAAAGGGCTTGACGGCTATAACGGCAAGCTTTACGCAAAGCTTACGTCGGGCATCGAATGTGTCGGCGAAGGCGTGATTGATAAGATAAGCTCCGAATGGGCAAAGTATAATCTCACCTTAAACTGCACAAAAACCGATTTTGAAAACGCAACCCTTCAGGTGCTTGCAGATAAAGGCACGGTTGCACTCGATATGATTTCACTTTTCCCCGAAGACACGTTCAAGGGCAGAGAAAACGGAATGAGAAAAGACCTCGGCGAAAAACTTGAGGAACTCGAGCCTAAATTTCTGCGTTTCCCCGGCGGATGCATAATCGAAGGCTACGATTATGAAACGTTATATAACTGGAAAAACTCAATCGGCACGGGCAGAGACGGTCAGCCCCTTGAATTTGAGGGAAGATACGGCGACGTTGCCGCAAGAAAGCAGGGCACAAATCTCTGGACAAACATTGCCGCAACCGACGACCCCTACCCCTGCTTTATGACCTACGGCCTCGGCTTCTATGAATATTTCCAGCTTGCGGAGGATATCGGAGCAATCGGTGTTCCCGTTATCAACTGCGGTATCTATTGCCAGATGCGAGGCAAGGGCGGAGTTGATATGCAGAGCGACGAATTCAAACAGTACGTTCAGGATATGCACGACCTTGTTGAATTCTGCAGAGGCGATGAAACAACAACATGGGGCAAGGTAAGAGTTTCGCTCGGTCACCCTGAACCTTTCGAACTTAAATACATCTGTATCGGCAACGAGCAGGAGGGCGAAGCTTATTTTGAAAGATATCAGGTTTTCCTTGATTCATTCAACGAAGCAAAGGCAGAGAATCCCGAACTTTACAAAGACCTTGAACTGATTTATTCGGCAGGCGCATTTGACGCAACCCACGGCGAAAACTACATAAAATCATATGAATATGCAAAAGAACAGCTCGGTTCATCCGACGTTGCAGAAGATTTTGCAGGTGCAACAGACCAGCATTACTATAACCCTCCCGAGTGGTTCCTCAAACACGTTGATTACTACGATGAAAAGAATTACAGACGCTCCGTTGACGAAATGACTGATACGCCCTACGGCGGCGCAATTCAGGTTTTCCTCGGCGAATATGCCGCAAAATCAAACACTCTCAGAGCCGCCCTCGCCGAAGCGGCATATATGACGGGGCTTGAACGCAACGGCGATATAGTCCGTATGGCGGCGTATGCTCCCCTTTTCGGCAACCTCACCGCAACCCATTGGTCTCCTGACCTTATCTGGTTCAACAACCATCAGGTGACGGGTTCGATCAGCTACTACGTGCAGAAGCTTTTCTCCGTCAATCAGGGTTCAAAGCTTCTTAAATCGGAATTGAGCGGTGCAAAAATCGAGCAGGCTCCCCTCGGCGGAAGAGTCGGCATCGGCACATGGTACACCTCGGCTGAATTCGATAACGTAAAAATAGTTTCAAACAAAACCGGCAAAACTCTCGGCTCGGATAAATTCTCAACTCCGCTGAATTTCTGGTGGAATTGGGATAACATCTACGACAGCAACGATTTTGAAATCAAAAAGGGTAAACTCGTTCAGACCAACACCTGGATGCCCTATACGGAAACGGGTATGGTCGCATACTTCGGATGTGACGAATGGACAGACTATACTTACACCGTTGAGGCAACAAAGCTTGACGGTGAAGAGGGCTTCATCATCCCCTTTGCAGTAAAAGATAATCAGAATTGTTATTTCTGGAACATCGGCGGCTGGGGCAACACCGTATCTTGCCTTCAGCAGATTGAAAACGGCGCAAAATCAAAGATTCTCGGCACCGAAAGACCCTGCACAATCGAAACGGGCAGAACCTACGAAATAAAAATAGTTGTTTCGGGCACAAACGTTGAATGCTACCTTGACGGCGAACTTTATGCCGAATATGATTTCTCATACGAAGCGGAGGCTGAAGCATATCAGGTTGTCAGCACCGATGAAAACGGCGATATCATAGTAAAAATCGTTAACGTTACCGAATCAAGCAAGGTCGTTGCGGTTAATATTGCGAATGCAGAAATAAAATCATCGGCAACGGTGCATCAGGTTGCAGGCGACAGCTTTGCAAACGATAATATTCTCGGCGCAAAAGAGGACTGCATTATGGAAGAGTTCACGGTCAGCGGTTTCACCGATGAATTCAACTACACCGTGCCTGCCTATTCCGTAACCTGCATAAGACTTGAAAGGAGATAAGCTATGGGTAAAATTCTCGGTTCGTGGAGCGGTATGAGAAAATATCTCGAACAGGAAATGCTCGCCGATTCGCTCAAAGGCAGAGTTCAGTATTCCTGCACCTCATACCCGAATATGGACGGCAAAAACGTGTTTGAAATCCGCATAGACGGCAAAACTCACAAGCGTTTTTCTTGGGAGACAGTTGCTTTCAGAAATAAAGGCATTGAACAGCAGGAAGCATGGAACAATTTCTGGCAGGAAAAAGGCTCTGTTCCCATTGAAGAAAAAACGGAATTTGACGATGAGGATTTCTGCGAGGCTCTTAAATTATATAGAGAATTGCCGATTGAGAATTCAATATTTCACAAAAATCCGCTTGTAAGAATGTTTGCGGTGCTTGACAGAAGGATAGGCAAGAGAACCCTTGAAAAGCTTACGGAAACAGCAAAGAATCAACCCGATTGGCTTCACGGACTGTATTTGCTGAGAATCAATGCAGAAAATCTTTAAGTTTGCTCTTGATTTGTTGTATTACATAATGATATAATTTATAAAAAATAAATATGTAACTGCCACCGGGTAGAAAATGCAAAGCATTTGTTGATACATCGTTAGGTCTTTGAAGATGTATCCGCAAATGCTTTTTTGTTTGGAGGATATATGAAATACTTTTCAAAATTCGAAATCGGGCTGTGGAGTTCATCCGTTTTGCTCATTCTCGTTTCTTTCTTTCTGTTTGACAAAGAAAATTATCTCACCCTTACCGCATCACTTATAGGCGTCACGTCGCTTATTTTCAACGCAAAGGGCAACCCCGTCGGTCAGGTGCTGATGGTTATTTTCAGCATACTCTACGGCATTATTTCCTACTCATTCAGTTATTACGGCGAAATGATAACATATCTTGGTATGACAATGCCTATGGCTGTTTTTGCCCTCATATCGTGGCTCAGAAACCCCTATAAAGGCAACAAAGCAGAGGTAAAAGTCAATCATATCGGCAAAAAAGAAACCGTCTTTATGCTTATTCTCACCGCCGCCGTGACCGTTGTATTCTATTTCATTCTCAGGCATTTCAACACCGCAAACCTGCTGCCGAGTACGCTCTCCGTCACAACAAGCTTTATGGCGGTTTATCTCACCTTCCGCCGCAGTGCGTGGTATGCGATAGCCTATGCGGCAAACGATATCATCCTGATTATCCTTTGGATTCTTGCTGCATTGAGCGATATTTCTTATATTTCCGTCATAATTTGTTTTGCTGTTTTTCTCGTCAACGACCTCTATGGTTTTATAAGCTGGCAAAAAATGTCCGTAAGGCAAAATGAAGGTTGATATATAGACGTTCATTTGATATAATGTATATACCATTAAGAAATGAGGCTTGATTATGGCTAAAATTATCGGCGAAAACATCCCCAACATCCCCTGGCAGGAAAAACCCGAGGGCTATAAATATCCCGTCTGGCGCTACAGCGGAAATCCAGTTATAACAAGAGACAATCTTTATATGGCAAACAGCATTTTCAACTCTGCCGTTGTGCCTTACGGCGACGGCTTTGCAGGCGTATTCAGAGTTGACGTTATGAGCCGTGACCATACTCTTGTTGTGGGATACAGCAAGGATGCAATAAACTGGGAGCTTGAAGAAAAGGTTATTTTCAGAGGCTATGACCCCAGACTCTGCCTTATCGACGGCAAATATTATCTTTCATGGGTAAACCTTACCCCTCACGGCACAACAATCGGCATTGCGTACACCACCGATTTCAAGGAGTGGACTCAGCTTGAGGATGCCTGCTACCCCGTTGCACGAAACGGCGTACTCTTCCCCAGAAAAATCAATGATGAATACGTGCTTCTTATCCGCCCCTGCGACAGAGGTCATACCCCCTACGGAGATATCTTCCTCAGCCACAGCAAGGATTTGACCTATTGGGGCAAACACAGATTCGTTATGTCACCCGTCAAGAATTGGGAAATGACAAAAGTCGGCGCAGGTCCCACTCCCATTGAAACCGACGAAGGCTGGCTGATGTTCTATCACGGTGTACTCACAAGCTGCAACGGCTTCACCTACGCAATGGGTGCGGCAATTCTCGATAAGGACGAGCCGTGGAAAGTGCTTCACAGAGCAGACTGCTTCCTGCTTGCTCCCCACGAACTTTACGAGTGTGTAGGCGACGTGCCGAACGTTGTGTTCCCCTGCGCCGCGCTTGCAGATGCCGAAACAGGCAGAATTGCAATTTATTACGGTGCCGCAGATACCAGCGTTGCAATGGCATTCACCACGGTTGACGAAACTGTCGACTTCATCAAGAAGCACGATTTAATAAAATAAAAATCTGCATTTTCAACAAACTTAAAGGACGGAATTTGTGCAAAATTCCGCCCTTTTTTGTGTTTTGATAAAAATTTTTCGTAAATTAAAAGTGAGCATTTGCTATGAAAACGGGAGAAAATACGAGAAAAAACGAGCTTTCAAAATGTAAATTAAAAAATTCAAAAAAACCTATTGACAAGCGGTTTTTCTTATGATAATATATGCAGGCACGAAAAAAATTAATTTGGAGGAAAAGTTATGTCTACTTATATGCCTAAAGCGGGCGACATCGTCCGTAAGTGGTATGTGATCGATGCAGCAGGCAAGCCCATGGGTAAGGTTGCTGTTGAAGCAGCAAAGCTCCTCAGAGGTAAGCATAAGGCTATGTTCACACCTAACGCAGACTGCGGTGATCACGTAATCATCATCAACGCTGAAAAAGCAGTTCTCACAGGCAAAAAGCTTGAGCAGAAAATGTACTACCGTCATTCAGGCTATATCGGTCATCTTAAAGAGGTTAAATACAGCACTCTTATGAAGACAAAGCCCGAATTCGCAATGACACTCGCTGTTAAGGGTATGATCCCCGACACAGTTATCGGCCGCAAGGCTCTTACAAGACTTCGCGTAGTTAAGGGTGCAGAGCACGCTCACGCAGCCCAGAAGCCCGAAGCTTGGGAATTTTAAGAAAGGGAGGCTATAAATAATGTACGAATCAAATCCTTATTTCTACGGCACAGGCCGCAGAAAGAGCTCGGTTGCAAGAGTTCGCGTATACGCAGGCACCGGCAAGATCATCATCAACGACAGAGAAATCGACGATTACTTTGGTCTTGAAACTCTTAAGCTCATCGTTCGTCAGCCTCTCGCTCTCACAGACACAGCCGAGAAGTTTGACATCATCTGCCGTGTAGGCGGCGGCGGTGTAACAGGCCAGGCAGGTGCTATCCGTCACGGTATCGCACGTGCACTTCTTCAGTACGACGAAAACCTTCGTCCCGCACTCAAGAAGGCAGGCTTCCTCACCAGAGACCCCAGAATGAAGGAAAGAAAGAAATACGGTCTCAAAGGCGCTCGTCGCGCACCCCAGTTCTCAAAGAGATAATTTATCCCGAATGGGGATTATCGAAAACCCTTGGAATCTCAACGGTTCCAAGGGTTCATTTCTTTTTTAGAATAATTGCAAAATCCAAAATGTCAATATTTTGTCAATAATTAAGAAAAAACACAAGTTCAGTACCGACAATCAGTGAGGAGTATGATCCTGAACGCATAACACTATCGCTTCCGCTGAAAAAAGCGGCGATAAAAAGCGGCGATAAAAAAGCGGCGATAAAGACCCTTGCACATAAGCAGGCCATTATAGAATATCTGACAGCAAACGCTTCTGCAAAAAGTTCAGAGCTTGCTGAACTTGTCGGGCTGAAAAGTTCAAGGCTTAAGGAAATATTGAGCGAAATGATTTCAGATGATATTATCGTGCCGGAGGGTAACAATAAAAATCGCAGATATAAACTAAAATCATAATATTAAAATTAAGCAAAACACAGATTCGGTTTAATCGCCGAATCTGTGTTTTCTTTGCTCAAACAGTCTTTATCCGTTCCACACAAGTGAAGCGAATTTTTCGTTTGCGGCTTTCTGAGTATCTTCGTCGCTGTGCACATATAATTTAAGTGTTATTTCAATGCTTGAATGTCCGAGCTTTTCGGATACAGTCTTAACGTCAACACCGTTGCGAATCATAAATGTCGCCATGGTGTGTCTAAACTTATGAGGGTGGCAATCCTCGATGCCGTATTTTTCTCCGAATTTTCTGAAATAAGCGGTAGGGGCTTGAGGATTTATTCTGTTTCCCGAATCAAGATGTGCAAAAATATGAGTGGGAGTTTTTTTGCCCAACCCCTCAATCACTTCTTTCTGCAGTGACTTCCATTCAGAAAGAATTTTGATAACCTGATCGTTCAGATAGATAACTCTGTCTTTTCCGGATTTTGTGGTGGTGTCGTATGTGCCGTCACCTTCGGTGTATTGAGCATTGTTGACGATATGCACTCTTCCTGTTGAAAGCTCTATATCTGACCAACGCAAAGCACAGGCTTCCCCTCGACGCATTCCTGAGTCAGCAAGAAGAAGTGTCATTGACTGCCACATCAAAGGCTCGTTCTTTGAGCAATCGATAATTCTTTTAAGTTCTTCAAGAGAATACACAGCTACTGTTTCAGAGCCTTTTTTGATGATAGGCTTCTTGATTTTCTTCATCGGATGAGATGATATTATATTTTTCTCATCAAGGCACCAGGTCAGAAAAGCGTGCAGTGTTTCATAATGCTTACGGATTGTGGATGTTTCAAGATCCTCTTTATATAAAGAATCAAGGTACGCCCGACAGTCGTTCTCGCTTATATCCTCAACTTTTCTTTTGCCAAACATTCCTAATGCCCTTTTCATTGTTGAATTGATACCGGTTATTGTGTTGATCTTTTTAATTTCCTTGGTTTCGTGTATGTATAAATCAAAAGCATCTGCAAAACTCATCTTTTTCAGATCTTCTTCAGCAAGTTGTTTTGCTATTGCTTTTTTCTCTGCTGATTTTTCAGCTTTCGTTTTGACTTCGCCTCTGTCGCAGGCAGCTTGAAAATTGGCTTTTGCAATTTCAAGTTCCTTTTGCTGACGCTTTTTAGCCCACTTATCCCAGTCTTCGGGCAATTTCCAAACCATGGAATAGGGAGTAAGCTGTTTGCCGTTGATGTCATAGCCTCTTGATACCTTGAGTCTGTATCCCGTTAATTCTTTGTCGTTATTATACATAGGTGTTGCACTTGCCATTAAATTTTCATCCTTTCGGTTATAATTTTTGACTTGCCTGCCCCTTCCCGTGCAGAAGAGGCAGATTGTATTTTATTTGACCGGACATTTTACGCTGCATTGTTTTCAAGGGATTCAAAGTAATCCATCATCTTGGGATAGTTGATGAGATACTTCTTTCCGGACATGACATGTTTGATTTTATCGGCCCTCGCAAGGTTTCTGATATGACGGGCGCTTATACCGCTCGCCTTGGCTGCATCGTTGATTGACATATATGTAGGGGTGATATTTTTATCCATAGAATCCTTCTTTCTGATAAATTTGTTATTTGTAAACTCGTTAACTTTTTTTGTTATTACTAATTGCGCATATGATAGAATGGCTTTTTCGAATATTGAATATTGTATTTCTTTCTATGTGTGCAATATATAGTTGTGCTTTTTTTATTGGTGAACGATTTCTTTTTGCCTGTTATTTCCCCTCGTTGAAAGTAATTTGTATATATCCTTAACGGGGGAGATTTGCCATATTCAGAAACTTTAATTACGCTGTATGTTCCACAATCAAAGGCAGCAATAACGTTTTCAAAATAATTGAAACACTTGTCAAGTTTTGTATAAAGAATATCAATGCCAACGTCTCTTGTCAGTTCAAGGCAACGACAATACAACGCTCCATTTTCTCTGTATGCTGCTTCTGCACCGTTTTCATTTACTTGCATCAAAAAGTTTATCAAGGTTTTGTCAGAGTGCTTCAGATATTTGCAATCCCTGTGCAAATGTTTTTCCTGACGCAACTTTTTTAAATGAGCCTCGACAAGTCTGATATACTCGTCTTTAGGAACAAAGTCATAACCTATAAAGTGATTTCTGAAAGCATTTGATACAAGCAAATTCCCTGATTGAAACAAATCTTTGACTGTCCATTCTTTGAAATTGGTATCCTTGGCGTTTTTGTTACATTTGATTTCAAAACGCAACACATCAGGCAGTGAATCAAGCACAGGTTGAATGTATTGGTTTTTTCGCAAAGTTTCCTTTCTTGATTTGTTATAAAGCAAAATATTGTCTGAGGCAGAACCGTGATAAAAAGATGTTTCAAAATCGCCGTCCCGTTCTATAGCTTTGTTTCTTGAAATGATATATCTTTTGCCGGGTTTGTGTTTTGGTCTGTATGATTTCCTGAAAAGCCGGTCACACTCTTCTACAACATCACTTTCTTTTAAAAACGAAGAAATGCTGAATTCTATTTTTTTAATCTTAAAGTTTTCAAAAGAAACATTTTTAGAACCTACTTCTCTCAGAATCCGATTTATTGATTTACAGATTATCTTTTGATCTTTGGCATTAACTGCTCCGACATTACTGGCACAAACAACCTTCGGAAGCGAAACTTCAACAATTATATTTCCTGAAGTGAGATGCGTTTTATCAGTGTTTTTTACATTTGAAAATCTGAGTTCAACATGATTCCCATTTATCGTTTTGGCACACCGCATATAGAAGTCTTTATACTCCCAACAATTCTCTACCATAATGTCGGTTTCATGAGAGGCAACAATTCTGTCAACGAAAATAAAATCATCTATATTCTTCAGTTCATCAATAAACCTATGCATCATTTCTTACAGCTCCTTGATTTTGGGCGCAACTTTGGTCGTTTCTCAAAGCATGTAAGAGATTTGAGCAAAAATTTCTTTCTAAATAGCGCAAAAGTCAAAAAGTGCGGTATATATCAGACTTTTGGCTATTTTCAAAAAATATATGTGGTATTATTACGGCACAAATTCAAGTGTGCATATTGACTCACCGCAAATTTATCAATAAAATGGTTATAACAATCGATGGCGGGAGTTGAGATTATGAGTTCTTCAAGTGATGAAATCAAAATTATTTCGAGACGACTCAAGGAACAACGTATAAAGAGCAAGGTTACTCAGAAAAAAATCGCTGATATATTAGGTGTCAACAGAGATACCGTTATAGCATTTGAGAATGAGAATCACGCTCGGTTACCTAATGCATGGCAATTAAGAAAATTGGCTGAAAGATATGGTGTTTCAACAGATTATCTTGTCGGCCTGAATGATAACGTATGCAATTCAAAAAGCTATGATATTAGTTGCAAGTTAAATTTGCAGGAAAAAAATATAGAATATCTTCTTGATTTGGCAGATAGAAAAAAAGACATTCATTTCAATGATGCAGAAGGCAAGAAAAAAATCAGGTATATTTATGATATGATTGAAAGATACCTTTCTGAAGATTATGAAGGAATAAACATATTGCTTGCTCAAATAAGAGAAGAAGCCGAATACTATTACCTATATTTCAAAAATAAATCCTCTGATAAATACGACCGTAAAGAAATGTACAAAAAGTTAAAATCCATAAGATATCGTTCTTACGAGGCTTATGATTTGATATTGGATAATTTATTGGATCATGAAAAATCTCTCTTTGTTTTAGGACAAAAAGAATTAGAATTAAAAAAATAATTCAAAAGTGAAATGCCCCAATTTGAAACCATGCTTATTTTTTATGTACAAACAGCTGAACGATGTAATAACAGTTCCCCTCAACATAGATTCCCACACCCGTGTGTGTCCAGAAATCTTTGAGCATATTCTTTTTATGGGATTCGGAGCTTAGCCAACACTCTACCGAAAATTCACCTGAAAAGCCTGTTGTGATAACAATGTTTTCACCGTTATTTCTGTACCAATAATCATAATCTGACAGCACAGTATTGTATTTTCTACCGTCCGGTCTTGTGTGACCACTTTGTTCAATCTGTTCCTTGGCACGGACATAAGCGAGGGCACAAAGCTTTTCGTCAAGCACAAGCGGTGCAACTCCGTTTTCTATTCTCGCTTTGTTGACTTCGTTGAAAACATCAAGCGTCTTATCGCAGATTGTGTAATCGGGGAATTCGGTTTCTGTTACGGTAATCTGAATAGGAAATATTGTGCAGATAATTGCTGTTAAGATTGATACGATATTTGTGATAATTTCTTTCATGAATTTTGTCTCCTTTAATTGTTTTTTCATTGTTTATGAAATTTTAACTCTTAATGTTCCGTCAATGGTTGTGAATATGCAGAGTGGAATCAGTTCTTCATCTTTCAGTATGGCGACCATTGCTTCAAAAGGGAGCAACGATTTAGTCGGAATCAAAATTGTATGAAAAACCACAATACAGTTGTTATGTGGGGTTTTGATTCTGAACGCTCTTTCGGATGAAATGTGGAGTTTGTACCTTTCCAAGGGAATTGCTTCACCTTCTTTCAACGTTTCAATTTCGTAACCGTAGTCTTTTCGTTTTCTGATCAGACTAAAATTTTCACCGTCATCGACAATGGAAGCGATACAGTGAAAACGCTCGTTCATCAGAACGCTCAGACAAATACCGCTGTTATCAATCGGCGGAGACAATAAAAATACATAATCGTCTCCAAAAATATGCAGTTGTTTTTCGTTGGACATTAATTATCATCCTTTGCTTTTTATTTGGGGGTTGCGCCCTCTATACCATGTATGTAAGAAAGTCGGAGCAAAAAAAGTTTCCACGTGGGAAATAATTGCTGATATTGAGAAACGCCTTCACAAATTTTCTGTGAAGGCGTTTTTGTATAAAAAGAGGAACAGACCGAGCCGCTACTCTTAGGAGTTATTTCGATTTTCAATTCTTATGTGCAACGGTAATCTTCTTGTTTTTGTACTACATCTCCGTATTAACGAACGCTGCCCTCCTGATTAGCAGAAGGGCAACGTTGCGTGGTTAATTTTTTCCCGGAATTACGACATCCGACCACAGTAAATCGTGATAATAAAGAACAGGTCTGAGATATGTTTCAATAGTAGACAATTTTTTGCCTTTATAGAACAATCTTTCGATATATTCCTGAACATATTTTTCACACTCGTTCTTTTCAAATACGCCGTGATTCCAAATGCAATAATCCTGAAAATATCCATAAAAACGAATTTTATTTTTTATGGTAGTTTCATTTATATATTTCCTGTTGAAATAATCAACGGGTTCTTTCCTTGCATCTTTTAAATTAACGGTTTTGTCGTTAAAATCCAGAATGAAATTATTGGGCATAATACTTACCACCTTTCTTTTGATATTGGGGATTAATTTATCGAAGAAAGTATGTAAGATGAAAAGTATTTTAAAATTTTAAATGTTAACAAAAGAAAATCGCCCATTCTTTTTAAAAAATGAGCAATTAGTATTTTAAAAATATACTTCTGTTTGGAAAGAGACTATCGGTATTGACAGCCATTCATTTTTCTTTTTGAGATTCATTCGGGTGAGCGGTTTTTCAGGATAAGGCAGAAGTAGGTTTCAGACAGAAGTCAGGAGCTCTGAAAATATCCTCACAATTCGAGTGGGAGTCAGGAACAAAAAACCTGGTGTTAAGTTGTTGGGTTTTTGAGCGGTGTTTGGCAGGGGTGCTGCCTATAGCAGAGAGGGCTAAAACCGTATACGGTTTGTTCAAAACAGTACAAGGTACGGAATTGCAAAAACTGCTATAAGCAGCATAGGCAAATTCCGTATACGGTTTTGTGGATTTTAATGCATATTTTTGAGGCGTTCGATCCTTGTGTAATCTTTGTCGACAAATCCTTCAAAATGCATTTCAGACACGTTTAAAACGAAAATAAACACATTCAAATCTGAATGTTATGTGTGGGGCTGTTACAAACCAATCAAGGAATATTATTTTAGATATATGAAAGTCAAAGTTCTGTCGGATTTATCAACTTTCCCAAACAAGAACTTTAAGGAAGAATATTTCAGGAAGTTTGCTTATTTATGCTTGATATCCTTCCTGAAATGTGATAGACTTAATTTATATATTTATAATTAAAATGGAGGTAACTCTATGAATTATATAAAAGCATCGGTTGCTGCGGAAAAATGGGGCATTTCTCCCAGAAGAGTACGTATGCTCTGTGCAGAAGGAAAAATAGAAGGAGCTGTTCAGAAAGGCAAGCTCTATATGATTCCCGAAAACGCACAAAAGCCTGCTGACGGCAGAGTAAAATATAATATTCTTGCTGATATCGAAGCGAAAAAGGCTCGTCTTTCAGAGATGAGACCGCTTACCGCAGGTGAGGTTGAACGTCTTCGAAAAGAGTTTATGATTGAGTTTACCTACAACTCCAACGCCATCGAGGGCAACACCCTTACGCTTAAAGAAACAGCAATGGCTCTTGAGGGTATGACCATTGACCAGAAGCCTCTCAAAGACCATCTTGAAGCCGTCGGACACCGTGATGCGTTCCTTTATGTGCAGGATATTGCCACAAAGGATATGCCCATCAGCGAGAGTGTAATCAAAAACATCCACTCCCTTGTTCTGATAAACAGACCCGAAGACAAGGGCGTTTACCGTAGAATCCCCGTTCGAATTATGGGAGCTTATACAGAGCCTCTGCAGCCCTATATGGTTCAGCCTGCGATGGAGGGTCTTATAATTGAGAACAACAAGCGCACCGAAACGATGAATATCATCGAGCGAATTGCCCGTTTCCACCTTGAATTTGAAGGCATACACCCCTTTATCGACGGCAACGGCAGAACAGGCAGACTCATATTGAACCTTGACCTCATCCGCAACGGTTATCCGCCGATTAACGTCAAATTCACAGACCGCAAGCGTTATTACGAAGCCTTTGATGCCTATTACCGTGATAACGATGCATCAAAAATGACCGCCCTCATCGCAGAATACGTCAACGAAAGAGTGGATGAGTATCTGGCGGTGCTGGAAAGCGACAATTAAAAGAAAGAGGAACCTCAAATGGCTATTAAGAAAAATGAATTATACAGTTCTCTTTGGGCGAGCTGCGATCAGCTTCGCGGCGGTATGGACGCCTCACAGTACAAAGACTATATTCTGACCTTATTATTCGTCAAATATGTAACGGATAAATTCAAGGGTGTAATGTATGCTGATCTTACTGTTCCCGAAGGTGCAAGCTTCGATGATATGGTTGCTCTCAAGGGCAATAAAAATATCGGCGAAGAAATTGATAAAATAATTGCATCTCTCGCTGAAGCCAACGAACTCCGTGGAGTTATCGACAACGTTCATTTCAATGATGAAAACAAGCTTGGTAAAGGCAAGGAAATGGTTGATAAACTCAGCAAGCTTATCGCTATATTCCAGAGACCTGAATTTGATTTTAAAAACAACAAAGCAGGTGGAGATGATATTCTCGGCGATGCTTATGAATATCTTATGCGAAACTTTGCGACAGAAAGCGGTAAGAGTAAAGGTCAGTTCTATACTCCTGCCGAAGTTTCCCGTATCCTTGCAAAGGTTGTTGGTATTGATAAAATTGCAGTTCGCCCCGAAGGCTGGAGCGTTTATGATCCTGCCTGCGGTTCAGGTTCACTTCTTATCCGTGCAGCCGATGAAGCTCCCGTTACTGTTTCTATATGGGGACAGGAAAAAGACATCACCACTGCAGGTCTTGCAAAGATGAATCTCGTTCTTCATAATAAGGCAGACGGTGAAATTAAAGCCGCAAACACATTCTCCGATCCTCAGTATACTGATGAAAGAAACCCTGAAATTCTCAAAAGATTTGACTTTGCGGTTGCCAATCCGCCTTTCTCTCTCAAAAACTGGACAGACGGTTTAAAAGAATTCGGGCGTTTTGATGGCTACGGAGACAGGCCACCTGAGAAAAACGGTGATTTTGCTTGGCTTATGCATATTCTTAAGTCACTCAAACCAACCGGCAAGGCTGCTGTTATTCTGCCTCATGGTGTTTTATTCCGTGGTAATGCAGAGGCAACTATTCGTAAAACCATCATTGATAAAGGTTATATTAAAGGAATTATCGGCTTACCTGCTAACCTTTTTTATGGCACGGGCATACCTGCTTGTATTATAATCATAGATAAATCCGATGCCGACGAACGCAAGGGCATATTTATGATTGATGCAAGCCACGATTTTGTTAAGGATGGCAACAAGAACCGTCTTCGTGAGCGTGATATACATAAGATTGTTACCACATTCAATGAGCAGATTACCGATGACCCGAAATACGCACGATTCGTGCCCAACGATGAGATTAAAATTAAAAACGAGTACAATCTCAACATTCCTCGTTATATCGACAGTTCTGTTCCTGAAGATTTACAAGATATTGAAGCCCACCTTCACGGTGGCATTCCTGCTGTTGATGTTGAGTCTATGAACAGATATTGGACATTGTTCCCAAATCTTAAAAACAGACTTTTCTCTGTTATGAGAGAAGGATATTTCAAACTCAACATTGAATCCGATAATGTTCGTAACACCATTTATAACGATGATGAGTTTTCTGCATATGCCGACAGAATAGACATGGCATTTGATGCGTGGACAGCTGAAATTGACAGTGAACTCCGCAATATCGGTGGAAATATTGACGTCAAGAAATATGTTGTTTCTCTTGCAGCAAAGCTTATTGCACAGTTTGACGGAATTGAACTGATTGACAAATATGATGTTTATGAGGTTCTTCTTTCTTATTGGCAGGAAACTATGGCTGACGATATCCATATTCTGAAATTCGATGGCTATGCTGCCGGCAGAGAAACCGAAAACATTATTGAGAAAACAACAGATAAAAACGGAAATGAAAAAGAAAAATATAAGGGCTGGGAAGGTAAACTTATTCCCAAAGCCTTGGTTGAGTGCGCCTTTTTCTCGGAAGAACGCTCAAAGCTTGATGAAGCTCAGGCTGTTGCAGACCAAACTCAAAGTGAATTTGATGAATTTATAGAGTCAATAGACAGCGACTCTATGTTGGCTGATATTGTTGAGGACGGTAAGGTTAAACTTAAAGATGTCAGAGAAAAAATGGCTGAAATTTATAGTGGAATTACTTCCGGTAAAATTAAAAAGCTTGAAAAATTTGCATCCTTATTTCCTATGAAAAAGAAGGAATATCTTGACTATATTGAAAAGAACCCTGAATGTGCTTGTGCTATAACCGACAAGGGAACAGTTACAAAAGCAAGTATAAAGCTTGCTATACGTGAAGAGAGAATCAACATAGGTGTTTCAGAACTATATGCAGCAGATTATTGCGATTTAGTTAAGGCAGAAGGTTATCTTGTTAAATTAAGTGAATATTCAACTTTGATAAAAGAGCTTAATAAAGCTCTTGATGAAAAAGTAAGAGCAAAATATGCCGAGCTTACCGATGATGATATCAAGGAGCTTCTTGTTAACCGCAAATGGTATTACACCATATTTGACGGAATCAAAGCTCTTTATGTTACAACATCACACAATATGGCTAACCGTGTATCCGAACTTGCAGATCGTTATGAAAGCACACTGCCCGAACTTGAATCAGAGGTTGCCGATTACGAAGCAAAAGTCAAATCTCACCTTGAAAGGATGGGATTTGTATGGTAATTCCCGAAGGATATAAGCGAACAGAAGTTGGTGTGATTCCTAAAGATTGGTTTATTTCATCTTTATTGAATATGTGCAACTATGTTGACTACAGAGGAAAAACTCCACGAAAAGTAAATATGGGCGTATTTTTAGTTACAGCAAAAAATATTAAAAAAGGATATATTGATTACAAATCTTCAGAAGAGTATGTTGATGAAAACGAATATTTTAATATAATGAGCAGAGGCACACCTATGATTGGTGATGTGTTGGTAACAACAGAAGCACCTTGTGGAAATATAGCACAAGTTGATAAGATTCATATTGCCTTAGCTCAAAGAGTAATTAAATATCGCGCCAAAAATGATTCATTAGATAATACATATTTGAAGTATTTTATGTTGTCAAATACATTTCAAGACATTCTATTAAGAACAGAGAGTGGAGGAACAGTCAAAGGTATAAAAGGCAGTGTGTTACACGAGCTAAAGATTGCCTTTCCTGATGTTATTGAACAAAAAAACATTGCCAAAGCACTTTCTGATGTTGACAGTATGATTTCTTCTCTTGAAAAGTTGATTGCCAAGAAAAAAGCTATCAAGCAAGGTGCAATGCAAGAACTTCTCACAGGTAAAAAGCGGTTGCCTGGTTTTGATGGAAAGTGGAGTATGTTTGTGTTTTGCGAGTTATTTGATTTTATACCAAACAATGCATTCACTCGTGCGCAGATGTCGGATAACGGCAACGTGAAAAACATCCATTATGGCGATATTCTTACATTATTTGGTTTGTGTATTGATGGCGATAACAAATCGATTCCATATGTTAACCAAGATGTTGATTTATCAAGTTTTTCAGATCGCTGTTATTTACAATCTGGCGATATCATTATTGCAGACACTGCAGAAGATGAAACAGTTGGTAAAGCACTTGAGGTAGATAATGTAAATTCTCTAATCTTGGCTGGACAACACACCCTGTTATGTAGGCCTAAAATTAAATTTGCTGATAAATTTCTTGGATATTATTTAAATGCTGAGTGTTATCACGATCAGCTGTTACCTTTTGTTGTCGGCACCAAGGTATCTTCTGTAAGTAAATCAAGTGTCGCACAAACAAAGTTGTTTGTCCCTGATTTTGAAGAACAAAACGCTATTGCTTCGATTCTTTCCGATCTGGATAACGAAATCGATGTATTGGAGCAAAAACTTGAAAAAGCCCGTCAGCTTAAGCAAGGCATGATGCAACAGCTTCTGACAGGCAAAATAAGATTAGTATAAAAGAGAGGCAACTATGAGTGTTTTATCTGTACCTATAAAAAATGATATTGTTACACAAAAGGACATTTTCAGATTTTCTGCAACTTTGTTTGCAGAAACGAGTAATGAGTATTCGACTTTAGAATCTCAACTCCAAATGATAAAATGTGTTTATACCAAAAACAACAACGAACCTATGACCACCGAAGAGATTGTTGTTCAACTATTGGATATTTTTAAATATCATGTATCTGAAGATGAAATAATAAACGCAATAAAAAAGCACAAGAAAACTTTTCAGTCTGTTATTGTGGATGAAACAGAAAATTTTTGCCTATTGCCAACAGTTTATGAAGAAACAGTAGAACATCAAAAAAACAATATCGATTCATATATTGAGAAGTTTATTCAGGCTAATGAAGTTACGGAACATGAAACATGTACGGATGCAATCCACAAATACCTATACGAATTGACTACAACCAACATTAATACATATAGACTTTTATTGTGTGGCAAGTCTGGCACAGAGTTTTCGGATAACGAGTTGTCAGTAAATGTAAGCTATCTTAACGAAAAAGAGCAACAATATGTTCATGATTTTGTCGCATGGGATGACGGCGACAAAAACATTGCACTGACCAACATAGTATTTACTTGTTTAGAATATTGTTTGCTTGTGAATGGAGATAAGCCAAACAAATTGCTGTCAAGCAACATTAGAAAAAGAGAAATATACATTGATACTAATATAATTTTCAGAGCATTGGGAATAAATGGACCTGTTAGAAAACAAACAGTAACCGCTTTTTTAAACAAATGCAAACAAGCTAATTTAAAATTGATAATTTCTCATAACACAAGAAAAGAATTTTTTGACACCGTAGATCGTTATATCGATCAAATACTATTATTTCCGAGAGGCAATATTTATTCTGGTGCATATGAGCAGATTTCGGATTATACAATGTTTTCATTCTATGAAGAATGGAGACAATCACATGCATCGTTAACATTAATCTATTTCAAAATCTATATTAAATCCTTGTATGAAAAAATGATTAAGGAATACAGAATGCTTGACGATGAAAAGATTCCAAAAGCATTATATGATTCGGAACAATTCAAGGATACAAGAAACGCATACTCATCTTCCATAAAAAAGGTTAAGGACGATCTCGGAGATAGAGCGTTCGCGGATGATGATAGATATTCCCGAAAAGATAGCCATGATGCAACCGTTGTCCATTATGTTGAAGTTAGACGAGAAGAAAGCGAAGATACAGATTTGTTTTTCGTTTCATCTGATAAAATCTTAAGATTTTGGGATATGTCTCGAACAGAAAAAGAATACCCTGTAGTTATCTATCCCAGTCAATTGTTTTTAGTTTTAATAAAAACTTGCGGCAGATCTGAAAATGATTTTGAAAGTTTTGTGAGTTTTATAAACATAAAATCAGCTCATCAGCGTATTTCTGCCGAAAAAGCCAATGCAATTATTTCGGGAATAAGTTCTATTACTGAAGATATAAGTTCACAACAGATTCTTGTTAGTGCTATTTGTGATGGTGAATATCAAAATATAATTAAAGATTGCAACGATAATGATGAGCTCTACCAAGCTGTTCAATCAATAAGTAAGAATTATTTAGAAGAAGAATTGAAGAAAAAAGCAGATATAATATCTTCTTTGCAGAAGGGTTCCGAAGACAAACAAGAAACCATTGTAGAATTAAGAAAAATAACAGATGAAAGAGATGAAACCATAGTAAGTCTTGAGTCTTCTATTGGAAACAAGGATAAATTAATTCAAACAAAGGGACAAAAAATAAAAAAACAGCAAAAGACAATAAAAAATCAAAAGAAAAGAGTGCTTAGTTTTGCAGAGAAAAAAATAATGCCCAAATTTATTTTCTGCAATTATGTGGTTCCTGTATCACTTGTTCTCTTATCTACACTTGTGCTATTATTCTTGTTACTACAATTCTTTTTAAGAGATAAGTCTTGGAATTTTGCAATACTATTTTTTGATTGGATAAAAAGCACTTGGTTTGGTGAGAAGGTAGGCGATTTTGTATATTCTATCGATGCGTTGTTTGTGGGTATAATGTGGTGGTTGTTAAATAAATACATGAAAAACCCATTTGACAAAAAGAAAACAAGTGCAGAAAAGACAAAAATGATACAAGCGTACATTGAAAAGAACCATTTGCTTTAAGGGAGGTATAACAATGCCCCAAATCGGTGATAGCGAAAGAAAAACTCAAAACCGAGTTATAAAGTTTTTCTGTGACAAACTAAATTATACATATATCGGTAACCTGCACGACAGCGAAAACAGCAATATCATGCAGGAGAGCCTGCGTGCATATCTCAGCCGTAGAGGATATTCGGACAAGCTCATTACCCGTGCAATTGACAAGCTTGTCCGTGCTTCAACCAACCTTCAGCAGGGTTTATATTATGCCAACAAAGAGGTTTATTCTTTGCTCAAATACGGTGCAAAGGTAGCAGAAGAAGCGGGCGAAGCCGAAAAAACGGTTTATTTCATTGACTTTGAAGATGCTGCACAAAATGATTTTACCGTTGCGGAAGAGGTAACTGTTATTGGCAACAACGAAAAGCGTCCCGATGTCGTTATCTATGTCAACGGTATTGCTCTTGCTGTTATTGAGCTTAAAAAGAGCACTGTATCCGTATCCGAAGGCATAAGGCAGAATCTCACAAATCAGAAAGCTCATTTCATTGAGCAGTTCTTTTCAACAATGCAGTTCTGTATGGCAGGTAACGAGAGTGAAGGTTTGCGTTACGGCACACTCCTTACTCCCGAAAAGCATTATCTCGAATGGAAACAGGAAGCGTTCCGTGAATTCCCCGAAGAACGCAATGAAACAGATATTCTCATTGAAGAAAAGTGTAAAGACATAACAGAAAAGCTTTACGAGGGTATTTTCTGTCTGTTCTATAAAAAGCGTTTCCTTGATTTGATTCACAACTTCATCATTTTTGATAAGGGAATCAAAAAGGTTTGTCGATACAATCAGTTTTATGCAATCCATCGAGCTCAGAACCGTCTTGTTCAGAAAAACAAGGGCGGTATAGTCTGGCACACTCAGGGAAGCGGTAAAAGTCTTACAATGGTCTGGCTTTCAAAATGGATTCTTGCCAATAATCCCAATGCAAGAGTTTTGATTGTAACAGACCGTGAAGAACTTGATGACCAGATAGAAAAGAATTTCATCGGTGTTGATGAAAATATTGTACGCACAAAAAGCGGACGTGATTTGCTCGCAAAACTTAATTCTTTTGATGAAAGACTTGTTTGTTCTCTCGTTCATAAATTCGGCAAAAAAGGCGAAACCGTTTCCGATGATGACTACGATAAATATGTTGAAGAGCTTCTGAACAGCCTTCCGAAGGATTTTTCGGCAAAAGGCGATTTCGTTGTGTTTGTTGATGAATGCCACCGCACACAGTCGGGCAAGCTTCACAAGGCTATGACAACAATTCTGCCCAAAGCCATATTTGTAGGTTTCACAGGTACCCCACTTCTTAAAAAAGATAAAAAGACAAGCCTTGAAGTGTTCGGCGGATATGTCCATACCTATAAATTCAACGAGGGTGTTCGTGACGGCGTTGTCCTCGATCTTCGTTACGAAGCACGTGACGTTCCGCAGGATATAACTGCACAAGATAAAATCGATGCTTGGTTTGATGCAAAAACAATGGGTCTTACTCCCAGAGCGAAAGCAAAACTCAAAGCATATTGGGGAACAATGCAGAAGATGTTTTCATCCCGTTCCCGTCTTGAAAAAATAGCTCTGGATATTATCTTTGATTTCACAATTAAGGGCAGACTTATGGACGGTAACGGCAATGCAATGCTTGTTGCAAGTTCCGTTTATGAAGCCTGTAAATATTACGAAATATTCCAGACACATGGTTTCAAGAAATGCGCCATCATATCTTCCTATGCCCCGCAAGCAGGAGATTTGCGCACCGATACTGTAAGCGATGAAGAAGATACCGAAACCTTTGAGAAATACGAAATATACAACAAGATGCTCGACGGTCACGACGTAGAAGAGTTTGAAAAAGAGGCAAAGCGAAAATTTGTTGAAGAGCCTCATAATATGAAGCTCCTGATAGTTGTTGACAAACTTCTCACTGGTTTTGACGCACCCTCCTGTACATATCTTTATATTGATAAATCAATGCACGACCACGGCTTGTTCCAAGCAATTTGCCGTGTTAACCGTCTTGATGATGAAAGCAAGGATTTCGGTTATATTGTTGACTATAAGCAGTTGTTCGGCGATCTGGCTGATGCGATCAACACTTATACAAGCGGTGCATTCGAAGACTATGATGAAGAAGATGTTGCAGGTCTTTTGAAAGACCGTACAGCGGAAGCTAAAAAATATTTTGAAGAAACACTTGATGATCTCGAAGAACTCTGTGAAGGTGTTTCAATGCCGAGAACAGATAAAGAGTATATCTTCTATTTCTGTGGAGAAAACGGTGTTGATACAGAAAACGATGAGGTTTTTGCAAGAAGCAGAGAAAAACTCTATAAACTTGCCAACAAAATCACTCGTGCATATGCAGAAATCAAACCGAGAATGGATGATGCAGGATACACAGTTGTTCAGAAAGAAGAATTTGATAAGAAGGTTGCTTTCTACCTTAATCTTCGTGATACAATCGGAAGAGCAAGCGGTGATTTCCTTGATCTGAAAGCTTATGAACCGGGCATGCGATATCTTATTGATAACTATATCGTTGCAGAAGATTCGCAAAAGATCGGAACATTTGACGATTTTACTCTTCTGGATTTTATTCTCGCACAAGAAGAAAAACTCAATGGAGAAGGCGGAAAATCATCGCAGGAAAGCGCTGCGGAAACAATTGAAAACAACATACGCAAAAAGGTTGTTGAGAAGCTTGTTATTAACCCTGCATATTACAGCAAGATGTCTGCTGTGCTTGAGCAACTTATTCTTGACCGAAAACGCGGTGTTATAAAATATAAGGAACTGCTTGAAAAGTATATTAAGCTTGCCAAAAATGTCACGGTTCCCGAAGAAAACACTGCATATCCTGAATCAATTCGTAAGAGCGAAGCGATGCGTGCTATTTACGATAACTGTGGTAAAGATGAAACTCTTGCAGTATCCCTTCACAATGTAGTTCTCAGTGTAAAGCAGGACGGTTTTCGTAATAACCCTGTTAAAGAAAACAAGATTAAGCGAGCGATTTATAAAATACTTAACAATGAAAGCGAAGTTGAAAGGCTTTATAAAATCATTGTAGAACAAGAGGAATATTAATGCAGATAGTAGTCTCGGGAATCCCGATAGAAATAATCAAAAAGAATATTAAGAACATTCATCTGTCGGTATTACCCCCTGACGGGAAAGTTCGTGTGTCTGCTCCTACAACGGTTTCAAACGAAAGTCTTGAAATGTTTGTCAGAACCAAAATATGTTGGATTAGAAAACAACAGGAAAAGTTTGAAAACCAACCAAGACAATCGGAAAGACAATATGTTTCAGGGGAAACTTTGTATCTATGGGGAAAGCAATATTTTCTTCAGGTTGAATACAGTTACAAGGGCAATTCTCTTATACTTGACGGCGATAAGGCAATACTCACAGTACGAAAAGAAAGTACAGTTAAACAAAGAGAGAGCTTTGTTAATGAGTGGTACAGAGAACGATTGAAATCCGAAATTGAGAGATTGCTTCCAAAATGGGAAACAGCAACGGGTTTAAAATGTAGTTCATGGCAAACGAAATATATGACAACACGTTGGGGAACCTGCAACACTCAAACAAAAAAGATTTGGCTTAATTTACAGCTTGCCAAAAAGCCTATAGAATGCTTGGAGTATGTTATTCTTCATGAATTAGCTCATACCAAAGTGAAAAACCACGGTACGTATTTCGTTTCTATAATGGATAAATATATGCCTTATTGGAGAGAAACAAAGAAAAAACTTAATGATCTCACCTTGGATTTCTTGAAAAATGCAACAGAAGAAGATGCCTAATATTAACGAAACGCTTTTGAAATTGAAAAAGTCAGATTTTCGGTCGAGGTTTCATTTGTCTGAAAAGGACAAGGCTTATATTGCCGAAAAGGGAATGGATGCCATAAGAAAACACGCAGAGGAGTTTGTTCGCACCCGTCTGGCACCTGCATATCCGCCGAATGACGGAAAACAGACTCCGATGCGAGGTCATCCCGTATTTGTAGCCCAGCACGCTTGTGCCTGTTGCTGCCGTGGATGCCTCGAAAAATGGTATAGGGTTCCGCAGGGAAAAGAATTGACCGAAAGTCAACAATCTCGCATTGTAAACCTGCTTATGGCGTGGATAAACGAAGAAATAAAAAATGTTAAATGACTGACAACATACAACTTGTTTGGAGGAACAGAAAGTGGATACTTTTGATAAAATCAAAGAAGTTCGCGAAGAATTCAAAATCTATTTAACTGAAAATAATCCCGAATGGTCTGAAAGTACAATAAACACTCGTGTATCAGATGCTTTCTTCATTTGGAACAATACTGTTATGCCTGGATTCTGGAAAATATTTGTATCCGATGAATCTATGAATGTAGCAAAAGAAAGTATCAGCGATTTTCTTATGAACGACACCAAGGCTCCAAATTATATAGAGAGAACAAGAGGATATTTTAGAGATTTACAAAGACTGAAAGATTTTTTTGACAATAAATATAGCGGAGTTGCCAATAGAATTGGCGATGAATTTGATGCCGAAGAAGTGTTGTACAGTGTTTCTAAAAGATTCTATGAAGGCGAACTGTCCGATGAACAGGCTTTGGATGAGTTAGAAGAGAAGGTTCCTTGTTTCAGTCGTACATCTCACAGAATGACATTATCCCTTTTCTCTTGTATGATGGAAGGTAAAAAATATTCTCGCAGAGGAAACATTGAGGTTACAATTCATCTTATTAAAAGAATTGGTGAAGATTATGGCTCTAAAAAAACGCTCAATGCTCTTGTTGCAACCCGTGAGAATATTGCATATTATTACGAGCAGACTGGTAATAAATCAAACTGTATGAGAAAGTATTGTCAGAAGATTGCAGATACAATCGGCTTTGATTTATCTTTTGACGATAATATGTTTAATGGAATTACACCTAAAAAAGCGACAGGATCAGCACTTGCTGACGAGGATGTTGATACAGTTCGATATTGGATTTATTCTCCCGGTGACAATGCTTGTAAATGGGAGGATTTCTATAACGCAGGAGTTATGAGCATCGGTTGGGGTGAAATTGGCGATCTTTCTGAATATGACAGCAAAGATGCTATGAAAGAAAAACTTAAAGAGTTTTACGGACAACAGTATTCTCATAAAATGTCCGCTCATGCTACTTGGCAATTTGCAAATGAGATGAAGCCCGGCGATATTGTTTTTGTTAAAAAGGGTATGTATAAACTTATCGGCAGAGGTGTTGTTGAAGGCGAATATGAATATCAATCATATACGGATGACGATGAATACAGCAATTCAAGAAGGGTTAATTGGACTCACAACGGAGAATGGGAGCATCCCGGTCAGGCAGTTATGAAAACACTAACTGATATTACTCCATATACAGATTATGTTGAGAAACTTAACGCTTTGTTTACTGATGATTTATCAGAAGATGTGGATGAAGTTGAAACAACCTATCCTTCATACGATGTAAACAAGTTTCTTGAAGAAGTTTATATGGATAAGGCCGATTATGAAATGCTTGTAGGCTTAATTAGAACAAAGAAAAATGTTATTCTTCAAGGTGCTCCCGGTGTTGGTAAGACTTATGCAGCTAAACGTCTTGCATATTCGATGATGGGTGAAAAGAACCAAGAAAGAGTTATGCTTATTCAGTTCCATCAGAGCTACACTTATGAAGATTTTATCGAAGGTTTCCGCCCCACAAGTGCAGGAAGCGGTTTTGAAATCAAAAAGGGTTCATTCTATAACTTCTGCAAAAAAGCAGGAGAAGATTTAGATAACGAATATTTCTTCATTATTGATGAAATCAACCGTGGTAACCTGAGTAAAATTTTCGGTGAACTGTTTATGCTAATTGAAAACGATAAGCGAGGCAACTCACTTCAATTGCTCTATTCTGATGAAAAGTTTAATGTCCCAAAGAATGTTTACATTATCGGTATGATGAATACAGCAGACAGAAGTCTTGCATTGCTTGATTACGCTCTTCGAAGAAGATTTGCTTTTTACACAATGATTCCCGGATTTAATTCCGATGGCTTCCGTAATTATAAAACAAAACTTTCAAGCGATAAAATTAATAAGCTTATTGCCTGCGTTGAAAGCCTTAACAATATTATTGCAAGTGACGATTCATTGGGTGAAGGTTTCTGTATCGGTCACAGCTATTTCTGTAATATCGAAAATGTAACGGATTCCGCTCTCTCAAATATCGTTGAATATGAGCTTGTTCCGCTTCTCAAGGAATATTGGTTTGATGAACCTACCAAAGTCAAAGACTGGTCAAATAATTTAAGGAGTGCAATCAAGTGATTCCTGTTAAGAATATTTACTATATGCTTTCATATGCGTTTCAACTGTTGAACGAGCAAGGTTATAAAAAACTTGCAACAGAAGAATTTGAAAATGCAGGCGATTTATGTGCTACAATTCTTATTCGTGGAATCTCTCAACAGTTAAAGCGTGGACTTGGGCGTGAGTACATATCCGAAACGGACACTATTTCTGCAATACGAGGAAAAATTGAAATAACCGAATCGATTAAAAATCAAAGTATGATTCGAAATCAGATGGTATGCACATATGATGAGTTTTCGGTTAATTCCTATTTAAATCAAATCATAAAGTCAACGGTTATGCTGCTGTTAAAAGCGGATATTTCAAAAGCACGAAAGAAAAAGCTTCGCAAACTGATGGTATGTTTCGGTGAGGTATCCGTAATTGATGTCCGTTCAATTAACTGGTCAGTTAACTACAATCGTAACAATCAAACCTATCGTTTGCTTATTACAATATGCCATCTTGTTGTAAAAGGACTGTTGCAATCTAAAACTGACGGTTCGGTTAAAATGATGGATTTCTTTGATGAGCAGCGAATGTGCAGACTGTACGAGAAGTTTATTCTTGAATATTATAAAAAGCATTTTCCTCAAATCAGAACTTCTGCATCTCAGATTGATTGGGCTCTTGATGACGGTATTGGAACAATGCTTCCGACTATGCAGAGCGATATAATGCTTTCTTCGAAAGACGGCAATAAAACGCTTATTATTGATGCAAAGTATTATGCTCACACAACTCAAGTTCAATATGATGTTAATACCCTGCATTCAAATAATCTTTATCAGATATTTACCTATGTAAAAAACAAGGCTGTTAAAGGTGGCGAAGTTGCCGGAATGTTGCTCTATGCAAAGACCGATGAGGAGATTTATCCGGATAATGAATATCAGATGAGCGGAAATAAAATCACGGTCAGAACACTTGATTTGAATTGTGAGTTTAATAAAATAGAAAAGCAACTCGACAGTATTGCAAATAAATTTTTTGATTTAAATTAAGGAGCAGTTATGGATTTTATGAAACTTGCAGCCGAAAGATATTCGGTGCGTAAATTTACGGACAAGCCTTTGGAGAAAGAGGTTATCGACAAGATACTTGAAGCGGGACATATTGCGCCGACGGGCTGCAACTATCAGCCGCAGAGAATTCTTGTTATCAACAACGAAGAACCCCTTGCAAAGCTGAAGGACTGCACAAGATGTCATTTTGATGCACCCTGTGCAATGCTTATCTGCTACAACAAGGACGAATGCTGGACGAGACCCTATGACGGTGCACAGTGCGGCATTGTTGATGCGAGCATTGTCACAACTCATATGATGCTTCAGGCGTGGGAGCTTGGTGTCGGCTCAACTTGGGTTATGCACTTCAATCCATTCAAAATGAGTGAAGCATTTGCAATCCCCGAAAACATCGAGCCTGTCGCACTTCTTGTTATGGGTTATCCTGCACCCGATGCAGTTCCCAACGAAAGGCACACGGCTTACAGACCGACGGAAGAGACTGTTTTTTACAATAAGTTTTAAATGATTATTCGTAACGAGGTGCAGTAAATGAAAAAGATTTTAAGTGTGGTGCTTGCTATGATAATCGGTGCTTTATCAGTTCCGTTTACCGCATTTGCGGCTGAAAACGGATTCAAGGTTTACGAAAGCGTTATTGTTGTTTCTGCCGATGCTTCGGCGACGGATATCTATGCCTCGCAGAGATTAAAGCATTATCTTGACAGAATCACAGGTAAAAACATCGAAATTGTTACCAATAACGATTCTTCGAAATATGAAATCTGTGTCGGTGCAACAAGAAGAGCCGAAAATGATTTTTCGGAGTCCGCCGACGGAAGCTATATCATCACCTCAACCGATAAAAGAATTATCATCAACGGTGCAGGAAACAAGGGTACTATAAACGGTGTTTATGCATTTCTTGAAAAATTCTGCGGCTGTCATTGGTATGAGACGCAGGTGATTATCGCTCCTGAAAACAGCACTCTCACCGTTCCTGCCGATATAGATATCAAATACACTCCGTTTTTTGAATATACGGAAACAGACACCGCAAGCTCCCGTGATATCGAATTCTCACTTGCAAACGGTCTTACGGGTGGTGCTTACAGAGATTTTACCGCAGAGCAGGGAGCTGCCGTTGAATATCTCGGCAGATTCTGTCATACGATGACAACATTTTTCTGCAAATCCGAAACATATTTTGATGAGCATCCCGAATATTTCGCACTCAGAAACGGCAAGAGAACACCCAATCAGCTTTGCCTCACCAATGAGAAGGTGAAAGATATCGTGACGGCAGAGGTGCTCGAGCTTCTTGAATCGGAGCACAACCCCGATGCGGATATTCAGATTGTTTCACTCACTCAGCACGATAATTTTGATTATTGTCAGTGCAATAACTGCAAGGCGATTGACGATGAAAACGGCTCGCAGTCGGGTACAATGATTACTTTTGTCAACGAAATTGCACGCAGAGTAAAAGAACACGGCTACGACAACGTTGTTTTTGATACCTTCGCTTATCAGTACACAAGAAAAGCACCCACAAAGGTTGTTCCCCGTGAGGATGTTATTGTCAGACTTTGCTCGATTGAATGCTGCTTCGGTCATACTCTTGATGACCCGAAATGTGAGCAGAATGTTGATTTTATGAATGACCTTCGTAAATGGGGCAAAATCTGCAACAGAATTTATATCTGGGATTATGTTCATAACTACGCAAATACGCTTTGCATATTCCCGAATTTCGGCGTACTTCAGAGAAATATTCAGATTTTCTATGAGAATAATGCCAAGGGTCTTTATGAAGAGGGAAATTATTATATCGACAACAGCGATGCCGAGTTTGCCGAGATGAGGACATATCTTCTCTCAAAGCTTATGCAGAATCCTTATCTTGATTATGAAGCCGAAATGGACGGCTATCTTAACGGTGTTTACGGTCCGGGCGGATGCTATATCAGAGAATTTATTGACATCATAACAGAACACGCTGTTACCGACAGCAAGCATCTTTCAATTTATCAGTCGGCTGAAAATACACTTTATAATATGACCGATGAAGATGTTGAAAAATGCAATGAGCTCTGGGAAAAGGCAAAGACTGTTGCCGAAGATGATGAACAGCTTCAGCAGATTCGCAGAACGGAGCTTTCGTGGAGATACTGGAAAGCCGCAAACAAACGGGGCGAATTTTCACGCTGTCAGTTCCCGTATGTTTGGATGTCAGAGGGCGAAAAGCTTCACAATGATCTTAAAGAAATGAATGCCGTTCTGTTTTCGGAAGGCGGAACAAACCTTCTTTCGGACTGCGAATTGCTCTATCTTTACAGAGTGCCCTATAAATGGACTGTTGTTTATGAGGAATGGTTCTGGGATGTTCTGAATCCGCTTGCAGTAGGCTTTTACAAGCTGCTTGGTGCGGTTTATAATCTTTTTAATTAACAGATCAGAAAGAGCCGATAGAGTTGAACCATTGGCTTTTGTGCGCTACAGAGGCCATATTGCTGAATTCGCGTTAAAGTTTGTGCGCTTTAGAACGTGACGTGAACCGTGAAATCCGATATAATATTCTACAGAAGAAACATTAATTATCGGGACGGAGATTTTATGGGATTTATAGAAGATTTATATTACGGAAACATTGATGCACAGGCGTACAATCCTGAATTCGGTGCGGAACTCAAGAAAAAACTGAACGATCTGACCGAACTTGAAAAGCAAATCTCCGATAAACTGTCGGGCGAAGAAAAGACGTTGTTTCTGAAATACACGGACAAACACATTGAATTCACAAGCCGCAGCCTCACCGATTCTTTCGTTTCCGGTTTTCGTCTCGGCGCAAAATGTGCACATGATATATTCAGATAACAGCCCCGATTTTTTTCGTTTTGAAAGTCATGACATAACAAGCTCCGCAGAAAAAATCTGCGGAGCTTGTGTGTTATCAGATATAATTTTTATACGTTGCAAAGCAAAAACAATCAAACTAAACGGTTATTATAAATAAAACTCGTTTTCCCTGTGAACCTCTTTGAAAACGCTCAATTTCTGCGTTAATCCTTCCTGAATCGGTGGCGGTAAGACACGGGACTGTGCAGGGCATTTGGCAACGCATGCCATACACATTATACATTTATCAGCGTCGGTTAAAACTTCCTTGTCCGTTACCGTGACGGCTTCGGCGGGGCAAACACAAGCGCAATGACCGCAGCCGTTGCAGGTTGCGAGCGATATCGGGGTAGCTGAGCCTTTTTTGACTTCCTTGTACGGATAGTTTCCGGGAACGGTTACAATTCCCGTTTTACCGTCTTCAACAGCATTCAAAACATTCTTTGTAAATTGCTGTATTTCTTCAATATCTGCCTTATCAGGTCTGCCTGCACCGACTTCGGGAACAATAGAATGCTGTGCAACCAAAGCTGCAGATGCAATAACCTCAAAGCCGCTGTTTTTCATGGCGTTGTTCAGTTCAAGCAAAGCGTCCTCATAAGCTCTGACGCCGTAAACAACAGCCGTAATCGCTTTCTTCCCTTCGACCTTAAGTGCTGCAATTTTGTCAGCCACGATTGCGGGGATTCTTCCGCTGAACACAGGAGCTGCCACAACAATCACATCCGAAGAAGGATTGCTGACGGCTTTATCCGAAAGATCGATTGCATTAACCGTTTCCGTAACGGCAGATGCAATGGCTTTTCCTGCTTTTTCGGTGCCTCCCGTGGGGCTGAAATAATAAAAATCAACTGTTTTTAACATAGATTCAGTTCCTTCCTTCTGATACAAGAGCGATTCTTATTTTATAAAACATATTTTTATCGGATGCTTCGGATTGGTTTGTATTGTGTTTTCACTGAAAACAACATTTTCT
>JAZSBC010000098.1:0-15563 GCA_045602245.1 Acutalibacteraceae bacterium
CGACATAATTTATTATGAATCAGGCAAAGATTTCACCTATGGCGAAGGCTCGGAAAAGGATGCTCATTCTGCAGATGAAGCGGCGGCACACACCGTTGTTCACATCGCAAAGGCGGGCACATACAGCATAAGCGGAAAGCTCTCAAAAGGTCAGATTGCAGTAGACCTTGGCGACGGTGCAAAAGAAAATCCCGATGCTGTTGTAACACTCATTCTGAACGGTGCTGATATATCCTGCTCCGTTGCTCCTGCGGTGATATTCTATAATGTTTATGAATGCGCAACCGATGAAGCAACAAAGGATGTTGACACCTCTGCAGCGGGTGCGAATGTAATCATCGCAGACGGAACAGTTAATGAGATTAGCGGTTCTTATGTTGAAAAAATATATAAACCCGAAACCATTGTTATGAATGACGAAAAAACCGAGGTTGAGGATGCAAAGAAGCTCCATAAATATGACGGTGCATTCTATTCCAAGATGTCAATGAACATAAACGGCGAAAAAGAAAACTCGGGTGTTCTGAATATCGCCGCAGCCAACGAAGGTCTTGACAGCGAAATGCACCTGACAGTCAACGGCGGTATAATCAATATCAAGTCGGGCAATGACGGCATAAACACCAACGAAGACGGTGTTTCAGTTACTACCGTTAACGGCGGTAAACTGACAATAAAAGTTACGGGTGATACGGGCGAAGGTGATGGAATTGACTCCAACGGCTGGCTTGTAATCAATGGAGGCACGGTTGTTGCTTCAGCTTGCTCGGACAGTGCGGATGCGGGAATCGACTCGGATATGGGAATTCATATAAACGGCGGCACAGTTATTGCAAGCGGTCATATGCTTGACAGAATTGAAGACGGCGGACAGAATTATGCCGTATTCAATTTTGCAGAAAAACAAAAGGGTGGCGAAGCAGTCACCCTCAAAAATAATGAAGGAAAAACCATTCTTGAAGCCTGCCCTGAAAACGCATATTCAATTCTGATTTTCAGCAGTCCCGATTTAACGGCAGGCACCTACACTCTTTGGCGCGGTGACAAACAGCTTGCAGGTAACAGCGGCGGTATGCTGGGCGGCCACGGAATGCGACCCGACGGTTTGACACCTCCCGAAATGCCCGAAGGTGAAATGCCTCCCGTAAATGAAATACCTCCCCAAGGCTTTGAACCGCCTGAAGATTTTACACATCCAAACGGTGAAACACCGCCTGAAATACCCGAAGGCGACAGACCCGAAAAACCGTTTGGCGAAAGACCCGATATGCCGAATAATAATGCTCCGCAGGAAGTGTATAATGAGTTCATTATAAAAGACGGCGGCAATATGTTCGGTAATATAATGATAAAAAACGCATAACAAAAACCAAATACATTTATACAAACCGTTTCACTTTCTGTGAAGCGGTTTTCTTATACCCCAAAACAGAAAGAAGGTGAAAAATTAATGTCAAGTCAAAATCTCAAAAACAAATCCATTGACGAACTTCGTGAAATGAAATCAAAGGGCGAAGCAAAAATTAAGTATATGGAAAACAAAATAAAATATCTTGAATCGCAGGAAAAGCATCTTATAAGGAAAGAACGCACACACATATTATGCTGACGATGAGAGCGATTGACGAAAACGGAAAGTGGCTTCCTAAGTGCAGAAAGGTTTACGAACTTGATGAACACGGCAATCGTACCGCACTTGATGCTTTTTCATTTTCTCCACCCCATAATTCGCAGAATAATGAGTCTGTTTTCAACGGTTGACATCGGGTTCCGGCGGAATTATAATTGTTTTAAACAGATAGGGAAGGAGAAAAACAATGAACACGTTTGATAATCTTTTCAGCCGAAGGTCAATCAGAACGTATAACGGCGAAAACATAACGGAATATGAGCTTAATAAGATTCTCAAATCGGCTTATGCGTCGCCCGTCGGCAGAGCGCTTTTTGATACGCTGAATCTGACGGTCATCACAAACCGTGAATATCTCAACAAATGGGAGGATTACTGCGAGAACGAGAGCGGTCACAGACCTTTTTACGGCGCACCGACGGTTATTCTTGTTTCATCGCTTATTCAGTCGACCGAACTGAAAAGTGTTAACGTCAATTTCTCGAATGCGGCAATTCTTGTTCAGAATATGGCAACAGCCGCAACCGAACTCGGAGTGGGCTCCTGCCATATATGGGGCGCAGTCAGGCTGCTCAATGATAATGACGGGCTTCTGAAAGAACTTAATCTGCCTGACGGCTTTGTTCCCTGCTGCGCAATAATTCTCGGCCATACAGACGAGAAATATGAACTCCGTGATATCCCTGAAAACAAAATCAAAACAGATTATATAAAATAACGGGAGTGAATTGATATGAATATAATAAGAGTCGGTCTGTCATTTATTGTGATGATGGTTTCTATTCTTTTCAACACCATTGATGCGGCGCTGCTTGCCAAAGCCCCCGAGCCGTTGACCGAGCAGGCTCTTGTTGATATGAGCGGAAGGTTTGATGAACACGAACTTGCGGAAGAAATAACCGTTGTCAACGCTTCAGCGCTTTCTACCCCTCAGCGCCACGCAGTCATTGCTCTTCAGGGTCTTGTTGCAAGAAAAAATCCGCAGATTTTCATCAATTTTGGAAACGAGGCAAACCGTTATGCTCTTAACGAGCTTCAGAATGCAGGTCACAAACTTGTATATAACGATGAGTCGGGCAAGCCGTGGAATTTCAATACTCTTGTTGCAAAATTCAAATCTTACGTTGCCGATAACGGTTATATCCTCTATGCAACAACGGAGGATCACGGTCAGCTCAATACCGCAACAAACCTTGCAACGCTCAACGGATGGCTGCCCGTCAGCGCTGAACTTGAGCAGGCGGTTGTTGAACTCGGCTTCGAAAAACGCGCCGATATCAGCGGTGATGACATTGATGTAAGGTATCTGAAAAAATTCTATAAAGAAAACAAAGATAAATTCCGTAACGACAGCCTTGTTCATATGTATTACTATGCTCAGGGTATGAGGGATTTTGCCGTTCAGCAGAATATCTTCGTTATGTATGTTGACGACAGCGACTATGAAGGCAGAGTTTTCCGCGACAGCGTTATGAGAGAACTAAAGCCTTCGTCAATAATCTTCGGCTGGTGTCAGTATGAGGTCAAGTTTACGGAATCCATCTCGCGCTTCGGTCATCACGTTGTTCCGTCTGACCATTCGTGGAATCTGACCGTTCTTTCGTCTTTTGACGCAACTGACGAAAAGTTTGATGCGCCGTTTGAGGGCAAGGCGGAGCTTGACCCGAACAAGCATTACGTTGCGATAGTTTACAGCGACGGAGATAATCTGCAGTGGATTCAGAACGGTTTCAGAGAATTTCACACATGGCAGAGTTATGGGTTGGACACACCCGTAAGCTGGACTTTCGCTCCGATTGCTGCGGAGATTTCCGATGTTGATATAAAAAGAACGCTTGCGAATTCGGACAACGCAACCTTTATCACAGGTCCCTCGGGCGGCGGATACGCAAGAGTTACCAAGATGAATTCAGAGGAGCTTGAAGCTTTTTCCGATTATACGGCATCCGTTATGCTTGAATCCGGTCTGGGTATTATGACGCTTCTTGATGAAATTGAGGACAGCAGTTTTGACAGAAGTATGCAGAAGAGACTCGGCTATTTTTCAAGATACGATAACATCAGGGGCGGAATTCTTCAGCTTGACCCTGACCGTTACGCAGGCGGAGAAGGCAGAGTTTATTTCTCAAACGGTAAGCCGTTTGTAAGCGTCGGCTTCAGCCTCTGGCATCCGAGCGGAAATGAAGACGAAGTAACAAATGAATGGCTTGCGGAGCAGGCGGCGATAATAAATTCGAGACCTGCCGATATAAAAACCATCAACGGTTATACCGTGATAAACGTTCATCCGTGGACAGTCGGACCCGATGACCTTGCATATTTCGTCAGTCAGCTTGATGACAGCGTTGAGGTTGTTGCTGCAGATGAGCTTCTCGCGGCGATTGAGCAGAATATCCCACACGAATTTGCTCAGCCTGATTATAAAGCATAAACAAACGGGACCTTCGGTTATTTCGAAGGTCCCGTTTTATTACAGCTGTGAATTAACCTCTGCCCAGACTGATATGCTTTCGGCTTGGATTATTTTTTTGGCGTCAAGGAATCCGCCGTTGACAAAGCTGTTATCCGAATAAGTAACGTTTGAGCAGTGTTCAGCCATCCGTATTCTGCCCTGTACGTTGTTTTTATCGAAATATCCGCCGATATCAACGGTGTTTTTGCTGAAAACAAAACCGTTGATATTGTTTACCCTCATAAGACTTGACGGAATATCTTTGAAAGTGTTTGAGGTAATTTCGATATTTGTGAAAACGGCGGTTTCGGCAGATTTTCCTGCGATGTTTGTGCCGATTTCTATAACCGAACCCCAATCGCTGAAATTGCATTTTTCGAATGTATTGTTGCGGATAATGAGGTTATCAACGCCCGTACCCTCCTGCCAAAGAGTGGGTTCAATATCCATAACAACCTTTATCGCCTGAGCCATTGTTTTATAGAATCTGTTATTCTCGCAAAGCCCGTTTGAGGATTGCAGAAGCAAGCCTCTTGCTCTGTTTTCGTGGAAATAGTTGTTTCTGATAACGTAGTTACCGCTGCTGCATTCCGTGTTGTAAGCCGTCCAGCCTTCTTTTACGCTTTCCGGCAAACTTTCAACAACAATCTCTTTTGTTATCCAGTCAAGGTCTTTTACGGAAACGATTTTTGCGGTTGAATCTGTGTTTTCGAATTTTTCGTTTTTGAAAGCAAGGGTATCTCCCGCTTCAAGCCTCATTGCGGAGGCAATCACCGTGAGAGTATTGCCGTTTATTGCCGAAACGTAGCCGAGACCGTCGTGAACGTTAACGGCATCGTCGCCCATTCCGCTGATGTCACAGCCCGAAATGTTGAAACAGCCGTTGGTGTTCACAATGTGAATAGCATCGGCGGTTAAAGATACTCATCGGCTGTCTTGGTGTTCGTGGTTAACTCCGATAAAGTTGTTGATAATCTGAAAATGAGAGCAGTTGCCCTCGCAGATATAAGCCATACCCGAGCTTCCGTAGATGTTGATTTTATCAAAAGTTATATTTTTGCTGTAATCCCTGATGTTAAAAACCGTTCCGTCATAGACGTAGTGCCTGAGGATGTACGTTTCGCCGTTTTCATAATCATCCAGACAGCCGTTATGGGTCACGCGCAGAGTGTTATCCGAAATCTTCTGAACGGATTTTACGGAGTTTGCATCCTGATAAAGATAATTCTCTCTGCTTGAGTATTTTGAGCCGAAAGTAAACGTTTCGGGGTCGCATTGCGTAATTGCCGCAAGACGGAGATTTTCTTTGCAGTGTTCCGCATTCCTGAACACAAGGTCAACCGTATCGGCATCGGGATTGCTGTTCTGAACGGTTACAACCGAGGCTAGGGGGCTTTCTGCCCAGTTCCAGTCAAAATTCAGGTTGCGTATTTCAACGCAGTCGCTGTTTCTGATAAAAAACTTATAGCCCGTTGAAGAAAAAATAAAGGTTGCGCCCGAGCCTTCAATCAGCAAATCCGTGCAGTTGTTGGCGTCAAGACCGTTGAGACTGCGGAAATAATACGTGCCTTTATTTATAACAAGCTTCGTCTGCGGATGCTGTGAACAGTAATTGAGAGCATTCTGAAACGCCTCAAAATTATCCGCATTGTTCTCCGAAAGACCGAAATCGGCGGCGTTGACCTCGTTGAGCTTATCGGCTTTTGGACGCTGAATAAAGAATCTTGTTCCGCTTGCGCCGTTTATTTCATCTGCCGTTCTGCTTTCGCTCAACTTGCCGAGCGTTTCAACAAGCACGTTGTTTTTTTCAGGCAGAGCAACCGACGGCGTGAAAATCAGAATGACTGAAGCGATAAATGAAACTATTTTTAACAGCATAGTGTTCCTCTTTTCTGTTTAAAATTCGTTATAGAAAACCGTTTCTTCCGTTGGTCTGTAAACGGTGTGCCTTTCGTTGGGGACTGCGTCGGGGGCAGGGCAGCCCATAACGAGAAGCGCAACGGGTTCAACGTTTTCCGGGATTTCAAACGCTTCACGCATTTTGAACGGATTGAAGTGCATAACCCAGGTTGAACCGATTCCAAGCTCCCACGCACGGAGCATCATATGAGTTGTAACGATGCTTGCGTCAACAATGCCGCACTGTGCGCCGTCGTAGGGTCTTGTCCAGCATTCGTCCTTATTGTAGCAGATAAGCATTGCGCAGGGTGCGTCAAAATGGCAGCGTGTGCATTCTTTCAGCTTCGCAAGGGTTTCTTCATTGTTGATAACAAGAATTCTCTGCGGCTGATAGTTGCAGCCCGTCGGCGCAATATGACCCGCTTCAAGAATTTTGTCGATTATTTCTTTTTCAAGAGGTTTATCCGTGAATTTACGCACCGAATATCTTTCGGCTGCAAGTTTCATAAAATCCATAACTGCTCCTTAAATGCGTTTTTTATTATTATATCACGTTCCGTCGGTTTTCTCAACACTTACATCCGATATGAAGTTGACAGCCGAAACAGCCCGTGATATTATAAATTTATTCGGATAAACATTAAAAAACGGGGAGAAAGAAAATGAACATATTGATTATTGACGGTCAGGGCGGTCAGCTCGGAAGCCAGATTATAAAGGCTGTTATCAGCCGTTATTCCGATATGGATTTAACTGCCGTCGGCACAAACGCCGCCGCAACAACCGCAATGGTGAAAGCGGGCGTAAAGAAAGCGGCAACGGGAGAAAATCCCATAATCGTTGCCTGCCGCAAGGCTGACGTTATCATCGGACCGATCGGGATTGTTATTGCCGATGCGCTTCTCGGCGAAATAACGCCTGAAGCCGCAAAAGCCGTCGGTCAGAGCAACGCCGTGCGTATTCTTATTCCGATTAACAAGTGCGAAAACCTCGTGGCAGGGGTTTCGAATCTCACTATGACTTCGCTTATTGAAGATGCACTTGCAAAACTTGACGGAATAATAAATAACCGCTTGAAATAATTTGCGTTTGGTTGTATAATAAATCTGTTATTCAGAAGAATAACCGCGGAACAGAAGTTCCTTTTTGTTTGTTTATAAATTCAATACGTTTAATGCTAAGAAGGCGTTTGTTTCTCTGAAGAGGAACTGCGCCTTTTTGAGTACGGAAAGGAATCTTCTATGAAAAAACAAAACAGTCTGGTTAATCTCGCTCTTGCGGCAATGTTTCTTGCCCTTGCTTACGTTATGCCGTTTCTGACGGGTCAGGTGCCGAAGATAGGCTCAATGCTTTGCCCTATGCATATCCCCGTTATCGTCTGCGGATTTGTCTGCGGTGCGCCGTGGGGATTGATTGTCGGCTTCGCTGCGCCGCTTCTCCGTTCACTGACTCTGGGTATGCCTGCTCTGTTTCCCTCTGCGGTTGCAATGGCGTTTGAACTTGCGGCATACGGACTTTTAAGCGGCATTCTCTACCGTGTTTTCCCAAAAAAGAAAGCCTGCATATATGCAACTCTTATCATTTCAATGGCTGCAGGCAGACTTGTGTGGGGCGCCGTTCAGTTTGCCTGCATAGGATTTGATGCATCAAAATTCGGCTTAACCGCATTCTGGGCAGGTGCAGTAACAAACGCATTGCCCGGCATAATTCTTCAGATAATTCTCATTCCCGTCGTTGTTATGCTTCTGGAAAAAACAAAACTGATTAACAAGAGGTTATAATGGATAAAAAAGAAGTTTCGGCATTCTTTGATTCGCTTGCGGATTCCTGGGACAGCGGTATGGTTAAAACCCAATGGAAAATTGATAAAATACTCGGCGTTGCAGAAGTAACGCAGGGCAAAACGGTTCTTGACGTTGCCTGCGGAACGGGTGTTCTCACTCCCGATTATCTCAGAAGAAACGTTAAAAAATGCGTTGCGGTTGATATCTCGGAAAGAATGGTTGAAATTGCAAAAAGCAAGTTCAGTCAATATGATAACGTTGATTTTTTGTGCGCCGATGCGGAACTGTACGATTTTTCCGAAACGTTTGACTGCATTGTGATTTACAACGCGTTTCCGCATTTTGCCGACCGTGAACGGCTTTTTGATAACTTATCAAAGTGCCTTGAAACGGGCGGAAGAATCACGGTTGCCCACGGAATGAGCAGAGAATCTCTGATGAATCATCATTCGGGTATTGCGGAAAAGGTTTCAACCGTTCTTCCCGAAGCGGAGAATTTGGCGGAAATAATGAAAGCTTATTTTGATGTTGACACGGTAATTTCAACGGATGAAATTTATATTGTTTCGGGGATAAATAAAGCTCGGATTGCCTGAACAGCCCCGAATTGTGCGGACATAAAAAAGCCCCTGCGGTAGTTTTATTAATTCTACCGTAAGGGCTTTTTCATTGTTCGTTTAACTGCCGTGACCGTCGGTTTATGCGAATATTCCTGCAAAGAAACCGTAAACAACCGAGATTGTGTGGAACAAGTTTCCTGCCAGACGGAGTGACATTGTGAAAAACTCGGGGATATCAATATCCGCGCCTTTTTCTGCGATAACGGGAGAAGCACCGCTTCCGAGACCGAGTTCTTCAAGCTTATCAAGAATAACGTTTGCTATGATTTCGTTGCCTTTTGCACTGGGATGAATTTCGTCATCGGCATAGTTTGCCATATCGTCGCCGAGAGCCGAAGCTACGTCAACAATAACAATTTCACCGGGGTTTTCTGCGTTATAGCGCTCTATTGCGGCGTTGATTCTGTCCGCACCCTGCTGATAGGGCGCTCTCAGATAACCCGACTGCGGATTATAAAGCGTCTGCATAAGAATAACGGCATCCGCATTGTGTGAATTGATGATATCGATTATTTCGCAGAAGTTAGCGTAAAAGCCGTCTGCGATTCTGTCGAATTCGCTGTGGTCACCGAGAACAATTGAGTCAAACATAAGGTCAATGAGATTGCTCATCAGGAAATCGTTGCCGCCGATTGAAATGCTGATGATATCTGCTTTCTTAAGGTCGGCAATAACCGTTTCATTTTTAAGGCGGTTGATGAGATTCGTTGTTGTGTGACCGGGTACGGAATGGTTGGCATAATCATAGCCGTTGGTATCTGCAACGATTTTTCCGTAGCAGGCTTCACGGGAATTTGCTATGCCCGAGCCATAGGCTATTGAATCGCCGAGTACAAGATAGAACGGTTTTTCGTTTTCCGCATATCCGCATATGCCGAACACACCGAAAATCATAACGATGCTTAAAATAATTGCAGTAAGTTTTTTCATTTTGCTTTCTCCTTTATCTCTTTTTTAAAAATATAACATTTGAAAAATGTCAAGTCAATGCTTTGTTTTAAACGTTATGAACAATAAGGCAAGCTGTTGAACAAATTTGCACAGATAAATACAAATTTCTTTATTGAAAGAATAACCGAATATATTGTATAATTAGTTATAAACTGAAATACGAGGTGTTCCGATGAAAAAAAGATTCCTCAAAGTTACGTCCGTGATACTTGTTTTTGCGCTTATGTTCGGCAACGTTGCTTTTGCAACAAGCGGCGACGTTGACCCTGAAATTATTGCGGAAACAAGAGAAACCGCAGTTCAGATTGAAAGCGAAGGAATTGTTCTTCTCAAAAACGAGGATAATTTTCTTCCGCTCTCAAACAAAAAGGTCAATATTTTCGGCGCAGGCTCGGTTTGCCCGTTTTTCGGCGGTGCAGGCTCGGGTGCGATAACAACCGATGACCCCGTAACTCTTTATGAAGCGTTTGAGGCAGAGGGCATTGAATACAATGCCGAACTCCGCACTCTTTATGAGAAACACTGCCTTTCAAATGAACTTCCAAAAACGGATAACACCGTTATCAACAATCTTCTTCAGGTGCTTCTTGCCAAGAATACCCTTGAAGAAATGGACCCCAAGCACCTCACAGACGGTCTTCTTGAAAATGCGCTTGCGTTTTCCGACACCGCAATAATCGTTATCAGCAGAACAAGTGCGGAAGGCACAGACCACACGGTTGAAACGCTGAGCCTTTCAGACGATGAAAAAGCAATGGTTGAAAAGGTAACAGCTGCATTTGAAAACGTTGTTGTACTTTTCAATATCGGCAACGTTATGGAAATGGGCTGGATTGATGAATACGAAAGCATCAAAGCCGCCGCAATCATATGGATACCCGGTGAATTCGGAATGACAGCCGTGCCGCAGATGCTTGACGGCAGGGTCAATCCCTCGGGCAAGCTGACCGATACAATCGCATACAGCATCGCTGACCACCCTTCAAGCGAATGCTTCGGCAGTAATAAATATAACGGCGGCGAGCATTTTGTTGAATATTATGAGGGAATATATATCGGCTACCGTTATTTTGAAACCTTTGCAAAGGATAAGGTGCAGTATCCTTTCGGCTACGGTCTTTCATACACAAGCTTTGAAAAAGAGGTTGTTTCAACCGATTTTGATGCTGAAAACATAACCGTTGAAGTTAAAGTAACCAACACGGGCAACAGAGCAGGCAAAGAGGTGGTCCAGCTCTATTACAGCGCACCCTATACCGAAGGCGGCATTGAAAAGAGCGCAATCTGTCTCGGCGGTTTCGCAAAAACGGATATGCTTGATCCCAACGAAAGCGAAACACTAACAATCAAGTTCAAAACGGATGATATGGCATCCTATGACTATAAGACAAATGAAGCATGGGTGCTTGATGAAGGCACATACAAAATCATTGTTGCAAACGACGTCAGAAATCATATTGCAACTTATGATTTTGAAATTGCAGAAACAAAGATAATCAAGAACGACCCCGTAACGGGAACGGAAATCGAAAATCTTTTTGAGGACGTTTACAGCGGATACGAGATTATGTCGAGAGCCGACGTTGAGGGTACTTATCCCGAATTGCGTGAGCTTGATAAAGACGATTATCTTATCAACGTTGATAAAACGCCCGACTCCGTAACAGAGGGCGAAGCGCCGAAGATGGGCGTTAAATATGATAAAACAATCACTTTGCAGGACGTTGCAGAGGACGAAAGCTTATGGGATGCGTTCCTTGATCAGCTTACACTTGATGAAATGACTATGCTCGTTATCAACGGCGGCTATGAAACCCACGGCGTTGAGCGTCTGGGAATACCTCACACAATGGATAACGACGGTCCGTCAAGCGTCAAGGGCAGAAACGGTCTTGTTTATACCGACAGCGGCACGGCATATCCCTGCGCAACTGCAATCGGTTGCACGTGGAACGTTGAACTCGCTTATGAAATGGGCAAGGGCGCAGGCAAAGAAGCCGCTGATATGGGAACGGATACCTGGTATGCGCCCGGTGCAAACATTCACCGAAATCCCAGAGGCGGCAGAAACTTTGAATATTTTTCGGAAGATCCGATAATTTCGGGTATTATGGCGGCTGAAATAATCAAGGGTGCAAATTCCGAAAGCCTTGTAACGACAATCAAGCATTTTGCCCTCAATGATCAGGAGTCCCACAGAACGGGTATTTTTACCTGGTGCGATGAGCAGGCGATGCGTGAAATCTATCTCAAGGCATTTGAAATTCCCGTCAAGGAAGCTCAGCCCAAGGGCATTATGTCGGCATATAACCGAATCGGCACAAAATGGTGCGGTTCGAGTTCTGCACTTCTTAAAGACCTGCTTCGCAAAGAATGGGGGTTTGAAGGCTTTGTTGTTTCTGACTATTCATCAAACTTCACCGGCAGCGGATATATGAGTCCCGTTCTTGCTGTTTATAACGGCAACGATACCATTCTTTCAGGTATGTGGGCATTGCAGGTTGTTCAGCATAAAGCGGCTGTGAAGCTTGCATATGCAAAAGATCCCGTCGGTTTCGGCAACGCTCTGCGTGAAGCCTGCAAGAATCTGTGCATTATGAAAATGGAAACAAAGGCATTCAAGAACCCTGAAATAACCTATGATTCATCTCTTATCGGCACACTCGATACTTTTGATGACTGGGAGTTTGAATTCCCTTACGTTTTCACTTTCATAAGATTTGCTTTTAATAATTTGCTTAACGTTATTATTTATGCTTTCAGGTTTATTCTGTAATTAAATTTAAAGGGAGAGAGAAAATGTTACAGATTATACAGAGAATGATTGCGGTTATCCTTTCTTCATTCAGTGTATTTTCAACCTTTATCGGCGGCTTATCGTTTGAAGAATATGACGTTTTCAAAAATATTGCTTACGGTGAAGCTGAAAGAAACGTTATGGATATCTATGTTCCCGACTCTGCATACGATAACGAACATAACGGTGTTATTCTTTATATTCACGGCGGTTCGTGGACAGGCGGCAACAAAGAGGATATGGCAGAAAAATGCGAAAGATTTGCAAGGAAAGGCTATATCACCGCAACAATGAATTACACCCTCTATGCAGACGGCCTTTTCGGCAAGGTGACAGCGCTTACAATGTGTGACGAAATCGGCAAAGCAATAGACAGAATCAAAGTGTTTTCAGAGGAAAAAGAACTTAACATCACCAAACTTGCTGTTTCAGGCTATTCGGCAGGAGCACATCTTTCAATGCTTTACGGATTTTCAAGGGCAGATGAATCTGCGATTGAGCTTGTGTTTACCGCTAATCAGGTAGGTCCCTCAGATTTTCATTCTGAAGTGTGGGGCAGCACAGGTCTTGCAAGTATGCTTTCAGGAATTGAAATCACGGGAGAAATGACTGCAAACGGAGAAGCTGAAAAAGTGATAAACCTCGTTTCTCCCACAGCTTACGTAACGAAAGATACCGTTCCTTCGGTTCTTGCTTACGGCGGTACGGATATGATTGTTCCTTCGGGTAATGCCGAAAGAATAAAAGCCGCTTTTGAAAATGCAGGCGCGGTTCATAACTATATTCTCTATCCTGTTTCCAATCACGGTCTGGGTCTTGATCCGCTTTGCGAAATGGAATATATAAATATTGTTGAACAGTATTGTGTGCAGTATTTCGGTTATTGATTAAAATGTAAAGGAGAAAATAAAATGGCAAGGATAGTTTCGATTCCGTTGGCGATAATAATGAGTATCATTTCAATTTTCTTCCCCGCAAAGGGCGAAAAACCGAATCAGGAACAGTGGAACACAAACTACCCTTACGTTTTTGTTCACGGTCTGATGGGCTGGGGAGAATATGACGCTCAATATAAGCTTATGCCCTATTGGGGAATGTTCGGCGGAGAGCTTCTCGGAAAGCTTGAGGATAACGGCTACGATTGCTACGGCGCATCCGTTTCGGGTACTGCAAGCGCGTGGGACAGAGCCTGCGAGCTTTATGCACAGCTTACGGGTACCGTTGTTGACTACGGCAAGGCTCACAGCGAAAAGTGCGGTCACGACAGATACGGCACGGATTATACGGGAAAAGCGCTGATTGAAAAATGGGATTCCGAAAACAAGATAAATCTTCTCGGCCATTCTTTCGGCGGTGCGACTATGCGTGTTTTTGCAACTCTTATGGCAAGGGGTGACGAAGCTGAAAGAAATTCAACCTCTGCCGATGATATTTCACCTCTGTTTACCGGTGACAAAGCGGACTGGATTTATTCTCTGACTTCGCTTGCCGCTCCTCATAACGGCACAACAGCCTACGGACTTGAAGATTCATATACCGAGAATGCCGATACCGCCGCCTACGATATGTTTATTGACCACGCAATGGAAATCAACGAGAATATGGTCACCGATGAAAACACCTATTATTTCTCAATTTCCTGCACGGCAACGACACGAAACGCTGACGGCACTTACTCTGCGGACAGAGACAGAATGGAGTTCCTTTTCCACGGCGACTCGGATGAACTCGGCAAGCTCAAAGGTACGACCTCGGGCGGCTACGTTGTTGACGAAAGCTGGTTTGAAAACGACGGCCTTGTCAATACCGTTTCGGCAAAAGCACCCTCCCACGCTCCGTCAAAGGAATTTGATGCGGAAAATATCACCGCAGGCGTGTGGAATATAATGCCCGTTTATCAGGGCGACCATATGTCGCTTCAGGGCGGATTCTTCAAGGTTAACACCGACGTTGAACGCCTTTACACAGAGCATTTCGATATGATTAACAGACTTTAATTTTTATAGGTAATTGAAACGAGCAAGCCGTCCGAATCAATCGGACGGCTTGCCTTGATTATTCTTTTGTGTTGCAGAAAAAATCAAAAGAATAAGTCGGTTTGGTATATGAAGCCGTTATTTCAGCTCTTTCGCCGCAACGTAAACTATTGTTCCACCAATGACCAGCGCAGGCACGGCAAATAAAAGGGTAACAAAACCGCTTGCGCTGTTATCGGGGTCATATGAGCTTATTGCCGCAAATAAAACAATCAGAACGGGTATCAGCATTATGGCGGCGGCAATAACGGCGGAAATTTTGTTCCGTAATGTTTTTCTGCTGTTTTGCGGAACGGGCTTTTTTGTGGGTTCAAGATTAACGGGCATACGGAAACTCGGCGTATCATCATCAAATGTTTTTGATGTCATTCGGGGTTCATCGTTTTTCTCTTTGTTTTTTTCAACAGATTCATTAATAATCTGAAAGGCAATCCATTGCTCGCTTATATCAGTTTTTCCGTCACCGTTAAAATCAAAAATACCGCCGAAAAAATCATCGTTTTTCATATTAATTTACCTCAACGTCAAACTTATCGGAGAAAATATGCGTCTGTTGAATCTTCTCTTATTTCTTGCACTTCGTAACAATCACCAAAAAACTTTGCGATTCAATAACGTATAATTATGTTGTGCTTCAGGACTTCTTGCCATAATTATTTCTCCTTAAAATCCGATTTTATTTTTTGTTTTGCTTGAGCATTTTGATTCTTTTTCTTTTATAGGCTGAGTATCTTCGTCATCCTCAACCATATCGGGCGAAAGCACAAGCGCAATAACGCTTGAGTGGGTGATAAACATTGTCTGCGCATATGCATAGTCATCAATCTTATCATAGAGCCTGCCTGCACTGACGGTGCCTGCATAAACCGTGTTTGTGCTGTTGGCAACGTAGCCGATTGTGTCAATCATCGGAAGCTCCGCGCGTATCGCTTCATCGTCATAATCGTTATCGTCTTCTTTGACGATTTTAAAAATCTTACCGATTCTGAACGGCTTCATACCGAAATAGTGGTTAACGCCTGTTATTGTGATGAAAATGTTCTCCATATCTTTGTCCTCTTTCTTTGAATTCTGAGTTTTATTTTGTCAATTAACGTTTGCTGTGACTACAGTCTAACATAATCATAGTCCGATAAAACGGACACGAAATCAAAAAACACTGTGTTTTATCATAAAACTCAGTGTTTTTTTTGATTGTCACAACTTGCCATAGCTTGCAAAAACGTTTATGATATAATATAATTAATTTGGATAAATAAGAATTTAATGAGGTACATCATGGTAGGAATAATGGATGTCGGCGGCGGATTAAGAGGAAATTATGTAAGCGGTATTATCGATTATCTTCTTGATAATTCTATTGATATTGAATATTGTTTGGGCATTTCTGCAGG
>JAZSBC010000099.1:0-8983 GCA_045602245.1 Acutalibacteraceae bacterium
TGCGTTGCGGCTTGTGATGCACAGGCTATCAGCGTAATCGGCGCAAACGCAAGAGGTTTTGACACTCACATCGGCTCACCCTTTGAGCTTCCCCTTTATGATTACAGCTGCGTTTCCTGCGGTCAGTGTATCGTTCACTGCCCCGTTGGCGCACTCTACGAAAAGGACGATACCGCAAAGGTATTTGAAGAAATCAACAACCCCGAAAAGTTTGTTGTTGTTAACACTGCTCCTTCAATCCGTGTTACTCTCGGTGAAGCTTTCGGCAACGAAATCGGCACAAACGTAACAGGCAAGATGGTTGCAGCTCTCCGCCGTCTCGGCTTCAGCAAGGTATTTGATACCGATTTCTCCGCTGACCTTACAATTCTTGAAGAAGCAAACGAACTTCTCGACAGAATCAACAACGGCGGCACACTTCCCCTCATCACATCCTGCTCACCCGGTTGGGTTAAGTATTGCGAGCATTACTATCCCGATCAGCTTGCTCACCTTTCAAGCTGCAAGTCACCCCAGCAGATGTTCGGCGCAGTTATCAAGACATGGTATGCAAAGAAGATGAACATCGATCCCAAGGATATCGTTGTTGTTTCAATTATGCCCTGCACAGCTAAAAAGTTTGAAGCAGGCAGAACAGACCAGTCTGCAAGCGGCTATGCTGACGTTGACTATGCTCTCACAACCCGTGCGCTTGGCAGAATGATTGGAACCGCAGGGATCACCTTCAACGCTCTTCCCGATGAAGAATTCGATAATCCTCTCGGCGAAGGCACCGGTGCAGGCGTGATCTTCGGCGCAACCGGCGGTGTTATGGAAGCTGCTCTCAGAACAGCTTACGAAGTTCTTACCGGTGAAGAACACAAGGCAGTTGAGTTCACAGAGGTAAGAGGTACAGACGGTATCAAGGAAGCAACCTACACCATCGCAGGCAAGGAAATCAAGGTTTGCGCAGCAAGCGGACTTAAGAATGCTCAGGCTGTTATGGAAAAGGTTAAGGCAGGCACAGCTGATTATCAGTTCATCGAAATCATGGCTTGCCCCGGCGGTTGCGTAAACGGCGGCGGTCAGCCCGTACAGCCCGCAAGCGTTCGTAACTTCGTTGACCTCAAGGGTATCAGAGGCAAGGCCCTCTATGAAGCAGATGCTAACCTTCCCGTAAGAAAGTCACACGAAAGCGAAGCTGTTAAGGCAGTATATGCTGAGTATTTTGAGAAGCCCGGCAGCCATATTGCTCACGAAGTTCTCCATACTCACTACGTAAAGCGCAGCCTCTATAATAAATAATTTACAGGCGTAAAAATCAAGCCCCTGACTTCGGTCAGGGGTTTTTGCATATAAAAAAGCACCCCGAAGGGTGCTTTTTAATTATCAGAAATTCTCGAAATACTCAAACGGGTCAATGTTGGTTTCGGGAGTCTGTGAGGGGAGCGATGAACTTCCTTTATCCTCAACGAGAGTTATTTCAACCTTGAATTCTTTGATTGAGTAATCGCTGTTTACACGGCATATTGTGAGGGTCATTCTGTCGCCCACTTTACCGCCGTCTATTCTTTCAAGAAGAACGTCTGCGTTGGTGAGAGGTTTGCCGTCAACCGCGGTAATCATATCATTTTTTCTTACCTCAGTGTTGGCGAGTGAGCTGTCGGCGCTGATTTCGTCAATGATGAGTGTGCCTGCCGGTAAGCCTTTTATCTGCGCTATCATGCTGTATCTTTCGCTTGCGCTTACGGGATAATAGGTTATGCCGAGTTTGGGTCTGTTGGGTACGTAGTTATAGTTGATAAGCGATTCAACAACACTCTTTGCCGATGTGATGGGAATTGCGAAGCCCATTCCTTCGTAGTCGGTAGCGGCAATCTTCTGCGAATTTATGCCGATAACCTGACCGTATTGGTTAACGAGCGCACCGCCCGAGTTGCCGGGGTTGATGGCGGCATCGTGCTGAATACACTTCATTGTGTAGCCGATTTCACTGCTTACGGGTCTGTCGATTGCGGAAACAAAGCCGCCCGTGAATGAACCGAAAAACTCAACTCCGCCGGGGTTGCCGATGGCGTAAACGCTGTCGCCCACCTGAAGCGAATCGGAGTTGCCGAATTCTGCTGCAGTAAGACCGGTTGTTTTTACTTTAAGCACACCGAGGTCTGTTCTTGTGTCAACGCCCACAATCTGAGCGTCATAGGTTGTGCCGTCCTCCGTCTGCACTCTTACGCTGATGCCGGGGTCACTGATAACGTGAGCGCAGGTGATTATATAGGTGTACTGTTTTGAGTTGTCCTCGCCCATAACAACGCCCGTGCCTTCGCCTGCAGTCAGGGTGGAGTCTTTGGTATAAACCACAATGCCTACGATGCTGGGCTTCACTTTGGCGGCAATCTGTGCCGTGGTGAGAACGCCGTCGGCAGAGGGGGCGGAGGGTGAAACGGGAGAATCTTTGATATCGAGATTGGGCGCACCGTCGTTATCGGTTGCGTAGTTGTTTTCGCTGTTATCGGATTCGTAAACGTTTTCGTCGGGATTATTGACGGGATTATTGTTGCCGCCGAATATTCCGCCGAACAAAGCCATAACGCCGACGCCTGATGAGAAAGCAAGGATAATCGCCATAATAATCGCAAACACCTTAAGCCCCGTTCTCTTTTTCTTGGGTTTTTCGGGGGGCGTTACCGCCTGAGAGGGATTAACGGGCTGCGGAGGCATATGGAGCGGCTTGCCCGTCATCGGGTCAAAACGGGGTCTGAGTTCCTGCGGCGCGTTGCCGTAGGGAGGACGAACCTGCTGAGGGTTGGGGTAAGCCTGACGGGGTGCGTTTGTATACGGCTGGTTTTTATAGATGGGATTTTCGGGCGGCTGAACCTGCTCTGCTTCAACGCTCGGAATCGGTTCTTCTGCAGGAGTTTCGTTAACTTCTTCATCAGGAGTTTCAACCGTTTCTTCGGCTGTTTCGGGAGCTGAAACGGGTTCTTCAACCGCATTTTCGTCTTCAGGGGAAGTTGTGTTTCTGTTAAATTCGTCGTTCATGGAAGTTCCTCCGATTATATTGAATTCAGGTCAGATTAAATAATGGGAAGCTGGAAGATAAACTCGGTGTATTGACCTTCTTCGCTTGATGCGGCAATCTGACCGCCGTGAAGTTCAATAATGGTTTTAACAATGTAAAGACCCATTCCGGCGCCTTTGACATCGTAGCTTCTTGATTTATCTATCTTATAAAATCTTTCAAAAATTTTGTCTATTTCATCGCTCGGCACACCTCTGCCGCTGTTCCTGATGCGTACTATGATTTTTTCGGCATCGGATTTTGACGAGACTTCGATGTAGCCGCCGTTGGGTGTGAATTTAATGGCGTTATCTACAATATTATAGACAACCTGATTTATCATATCTTCATCCGCTGTAATAAAGTTACTTTTGAAATCTTCAAGTCCGCGGATATCAATGTGTTTGCTGTCGATAACCTGCTCAAAGCTGAGCAAGGTTCTGAATATCATTTCCGATATATCGAATTTTACCGGTTTGAGGTCAAGCTCGCCTGCCTCGATTTTGCTCATATTAAGCATTCCCGTAACAAGCCTTGAAAGGCGTTTCACTTCGTCGGATACGATTTTGAGATATTTTTCTTCTTTTTCGGGTTCGATTGTTCCGTCAAGAATACCGTCAATGAAGCCGCCGATAGTGGTCATCGGTGTTTTCAACTCGTGCGAAACGTTGGCAACGAAGCTTCTGCGCGACATTTCAAGCGTTGCAAGAGCCTGCGCCATAGAGTTGAAAGCGATAACAAGCTCATCGGTTTCGTCGTGACCCAAAATTCTTATTTTTCCTCTGTGAATGTTTATTCGCTTTGAGAAATCGCCCGTTGCATATTGCTTTGCCGCCGCCGACATTTCACGCAGCGGTCTTGTGAGCCTGAGCGATACAAGATAAACAAGCACGAATGCAATAAGAAGGGAAAGGGCCGCCGAGAAAAAGAGCGTTCTGAGAATGCCCGAAACGTAGGGTGCAAGGCCGTCGATTATCGGCTGGGTTGAAAAAACAACGGCAACCGTTCTGCCTCTTACGATAACGGGGGAGCTTACTATGAAGTTTGAACCCTGAAGAAGTCCGCCGAGGTTGCCCGTTGCGTAGCGTGTGCCGAGCAAGGCTCTTTCCATCGTTTTTTGGGGAATGTGATAGTGGTTGTGCGTTTCGCAGATGCCCGTAAACAGAGCCATATCCGATTGCAGAATTTCCTTGCAGTAAACAACGTCGCCGTCAAGGTTGACTATGAAAACGTCGGCATCAATGGCGTTTGAAATCTGAAGCAGGGAGTTGCAGATAACAACCATTGAGGCTTTTCCGCTTTCGCCGAAATAATCGGATTCGAAAACTCCGCTCGCATTCTGCGCAACGCTTTTTGTGTTTTCAATCAGCAGGTTGCTTTTTTCGTTCATCCACATTCCGGATACAAACACCAAGAGCGCTCCGCCCATAAAGACGAAGCTGGCAAGTATTATTGAAATTGTAACAAGAAAATACTTTCGGAACAGACCTGATTTTCTTCTCTTCGCCACCTAAAACACTCCTGTCAGGACTGCTTGCGCACTCTTAATCTTTGGTTTCAAACTTATAGCCTACGCTCCATACGGTTTTGAGTTCCCATTTATCGGAAACACCTTCAAGCTTTTCACGAAGACGCTTAACATGAACGTCAACGGTTCTTGAATCGCCGTAGTAATCGAATCCCCAGACTTCATCGAGAAGCTGATCTCTGGTGAAAACTCTGTTGGGGTTGCTTGCGAGATGATAAATAAGCTCAAGTTCTTTGGGCGGTGTGTCAATCTTTTTGTTATCAACGCGGAGTTCGTAGTTTGTGAGGTTGATTGCAAGCTTATCGTAACGAACTTCTTTAACCTCGGTTTTTTCTGCGCTTCCGCTTCTGCGAAGAACAGCCTTGACTCTCGCCATAACCTCTTTTGCATCAAAGGGCTTTGTTACGTAGTCATCCGCGCCCAGCTCAAAGCCGAGAACCTTATCGAAGGTTTCGCCCTTTGCGGTGAGCATAATAATGGGTTTTTCAGAGAATTTTCTGACCTCGCGGCATACCTGCCAGCCGTCAAGAACGGGAAGCATAATATCAAGAATCATAAGGTCAGGCGAAAGTTCCTGAAACATTTTGACGGCATCGCCGCCGTTATGAGCAAGAGCAACTTCATATCCGTCTTTTTCAAGATAGAGCCTGAGAAGTTCGCAAATGTTATTATCGTCATCTACAACAAGAATTTTTTCTGTTGCCATAATAGTCCCCTCCTGAATTTTATGTGAAGATTTTTCTTCACTCTACACTTATAATTATACACTTATTTTTAACAAATTTATGAATTGGCAAATAATAATCTGTTACAATTACTTAACGCCGAATTTGAATACGGTGCAGGAATAGAACTTTTTGCCTGCATCAAAGGTACACTGCGGAAATTCGGGCATATTGGGTGTGTTGGGGTAATATTGGGTTTCAAGGCAGAAGCCTGCGTGCTGAACAAGGGGATTGCCGTTTTTGCCGATGATCGTTCCGTCAAGGAAGTTGCCGGTATAAAGCTGAACGCCGCAAAGATCAGTATATACCTCAAGAGTTCTGCCGCTTTCGGGTTCATAAGCAACAGCAGCAGCACCGTCACCGTCGTTAAGGCAGAAGTTATGGTCATAGCCCTTGCCGATGCGGATTTGTTCATCGTCTGCAGCAATATCTCTGCCGATTTTCTTGGGCTGCCTGAAGTCAAATGCGGTTCCCTCAACCTTGCGGATTTCGCCCGTGGGAATGCTGTTTTCATCAATGGGAGTGTATGCATCCGCATTAATCATAAGCTCGTGGTCAAGAACATTACCCTTGCCTGCGAGATTGAAATAAGCGTGGTTTGTCATATTGATAACGGTTTTCTTATCGCTTACTGCGTGGTATTCGATTTTGAGCGCGTTGTCCTCGTGAAGAGTGAAAACAACTCTGAAATCAACCTTGCCGGGGAAACCCATTGCACCGTCGGGGCTGGTATAATTCATTTCAAGGCTGTTATCGTCGATGATAATCGCCTTCCATATTGCGGTTGAAAGCTCTCCGCCGCCGTGAAGGCAGGTTATGTCCTTTTCGTTCTTTTCAACGTTGTATTCAACGCCGTCAATGGTGAATTTGCCGTTTGCAATGCGGTTTGCATATCTGCCGACGGTCATTCCCTCGTAGTCGGAATGGTTTTCGTGGCCGTCAACGGTGTCGAATCCTGCGAGTACGTCAGCAAAAACTCCGTTTTTATCGGCAACGTAAATGCTGTTTACGGTTGCGCCGTAGGTGATGATATCAACAGCGGTTTCGTTTGAGTTTCTTATTGTGTAGCAGTCAACCTGCCTGCCGTCAGCAGTTGTGCCGAAAATATTTTTAACTATCATAGGTAACCCTCCGTGTTTTTATAAATAAAGTATACATTAATATTTAGAGCGTGTCAATCGACGGTGTTTTTATAGCTGTATCTGCGCCTTGATTCGGTGCCTTTGCCGTATTGGATTGATTCTTTGGGGCAGCAGTTGATGCAGGCTGTGCAGTGCTGACATTTTGATTTTACCCAGACGGGCTTGCCGTTTTGCATTTTAATTGCATTATCGGGGCAGTTTTTTGCACACAGACCGCAAGAGATACATTTATCATCCGCACGGAATTTTTTCGTTTTTCTGAACGGATTATAAAGAAGCGAAACAAAGGCACTTTTTGCGCCGCCCTGAATGCTGCCTTTGCGCCCTTTTTCGCGGTTTTTGATATCATTACAAACCGTTTCAAGCTCTTTATCGGCGTGGCGGAGATATTTTTGCGCCTTTTCTTTTTCGCAGGGGTCATACATAACGACGTAGTTATCGGGCATCTTCAGCGAAAAGCTGTAGTCAAGGTCTCTGCCGAGCTTTTTGGCGAGCATTTTATCTGCAGTGCCCGTGTTTGCGCCGCAAGTGATAACGCAGAAAACATATTTGCCGAGCGAGTTTTTTACGTCCTGCATAGCGGCAAAACGCTTTATTATTTCAGGCAGACCCCAGAAATAGACGGGGAAGACGAAGCCTGTTATTTCATCGTTTACCGAGCCTCTGATATTGTTTTTTATTGCATCAACTATGCTGACCGCGGTATCGCCGTTGGAGGCGGCCAAAACCTCGGCGGCGTGTTTTGAATTGCCTGTGCCTGAAAAGTAATAAATCATAAGATTCTCCTTGATTTTTATATACGAAAATTTTATCATTACAAAAAATTTTTGTCAACAAATATTGATACGTTTGCAGGTTATAATAGTAGAGAACGAGAGTTCAGATTAATTAAGAGGAGTTAAAACCTATGGAAAAGAACAATCAGCAGAACAATCAGCAGAATAACCAGCAGAATAACAAGAACAAGAATCAGCAGGGTCAGAACAGCAAGAACCAGCAGAACAACAAGAACAGAGAAAACTTCTAAAAAAAGAAATCCCCCGTCGGGGGATTTTCAGCTTGACGAAAAACTTGATTTTCGTCAAGGTGTGGCTGTTGAGAAAGGAAGCTGAATGGCTGCCTCCCCTGCAGGGGAGGTGCTGAGCTTTAGCGAAGCGGAGGGGTTTAATCTTCGACCGAAGGTGTACAAAGGTACTCCGATGGGAGAAAAAACGTCAAATAAACGAAAACGTTTTGTGTATTGCCAAACACATACTTTTTATGCACCTGATGGTGCATTCGGGTTGTCGGGTCGCCGGCCCCCTACAGATTATTTCGTTTATGTTTCAGCGACTTTATCGGCAGTCAGGAAATCCCCCGTCGGGGGATTTTTATTTTTTTATGTATTCAATTAAAATCAGAATATAATGATATGCAACGGGCAGAAGAAGCGCAGGCACCATATTGAGAGTTTTGAATTTTTTCTGAAGCAGGAAGTTCAGACCGATTGCCATAATGATTGCATAGCCTATCATACATATCTGCTCAAGAAGCTCGCCCTGAAGAATTCCGCCGAGAAAGCCTGCAAGAAGCGAAATTCCGCCTTGATAAATCAAAATGGGGATAAAGCTGAAAATAACTCCGTAGCCGAGGGTAGCGCCGAAAATAATAGCGTTCACAAAGTCAAGCGCACTCTTGATGAAAAGAATTGAGCTGTCGCCTGTAAGTCCGTCGTTGATTGAGCCGACTATTGACATTGCGCCGACGCAGAAAAGCACGGTGCTGTTGATGAATCCCGAGGCAAAGCCGTTTGCCTTGAACTTTTTCTCGATGCCGTTACAAAAATGATTAAAACGGTCATCAAGCTTCAAAATTTCGCCTGCAAAGGTGCCGAGACAGAGGAAAATAACAAGCATAAGCTCTCCGCTGCTCTTGATTTTACCGCCTTCAACAGCAAACATATTTGAAATTACGCCGTTGATACCGATAATGAGAATAGAAAGCCCGAGCGTTTTGTTAATGCTCTCCGCATAGCTTTCTTTTATGCCTTTTTTCAGCAGAAGCCCGATAAGTCCGCCTACTATAACCGCAACTGCATTGACAAGGGTACCCGTCATTCTGATTCCTCCGTTTCTCTTTTCGGAAATCAATTTTAATACTTTGTTTTACAAAAGTCAACAATTATGCAACCGTTCGCAAGTGACTGTTGAAAAAATTTTTTACATAGTATATAATAAATTTACAATTAAACAGGGAGGGACGTTTAATGTTTTCCATAATCGCATTTTTCAGCGAAATTCCTTATTACTTTACGGCTCTTGTTGAGAAGATAACCGGTGCGGATATGTCCATTGTCACCGATTTGTTCAGTGGCGGCTTTGCAACCGTAATTGAGCTTGCAGAAAAAGTACTCGGTCAGCTTTAATTAAAAAAACCTCTGCGAAGCAGAGGTTTTTTGCTTTTATTTACCAAACATAAGGAGCAGGAAACCTGCTGCAACGGCTGAACCGATAACACCTGCAACGTTCGGTCCCATAGCGTGCATGAGAAGGAAGTTTGTGGGGTTATA